>JBOIGD010000001.1:0-5100 GCA_050742615.1 Casimicrobiaceae bacterium
GCTGCTGGTCCAGGTAATCAAGGATCCGATCGGCACCAAGGGCGCGCGCCTGTCGACCCAGATCAGCCTGGCCGGCAGGTTGCTGGTCTACCTGCCGCAGGATTCGCACATAGGAATATCGCAGCGCATCGAGGACGAGGCCGAGCGCGAGAGCCTGCGCGGGAAGCTGCAGCAGTTGCTGCCGGAAGGCCTGGCAGGCGGATTCATCATACGCACGATGGCGGAAACGGCCAGCGACCGGGAGATGCAGAACGACATCGAATACCTGACCAAGCTGTGGCGCGACCTGACCGAAAAGTCGCGCACGGTTCCGGCGCAGTCGCTGGTCTACCAGGACCTGAACCTCGCGCAGCGCGTGCTGCGCGACATGACCACCGAGGAGACCTCGCGCATCCTGGTCGATTCGCGCGAGACCTTCCAGAAGATGCAGGAGTTCGCCGCCCAGTACACGCAGAACATCCTCGACCGTATCGAGCACTACGCCGGCGACCGACCGCTGTACGATCTGCACGGCGTCGAGGACGAGATCCAGAAGGCGCTGGCGCGCCGGGTCGATCTGAAGTCGGGCGGCTACCTGATCATCGACCAGACCGAGGCGATGACGACGATCGACGTCAACACCGGCGGGTTCGTCGGCGGCAGGAGCTTCGACGACACGATATTCAAGACGAACCTCGAGGCGGCGCAGGTGATCGCGCGTCAGCTCCGTCTGCGCAATCTCGGCGGCATCATCATCATCGACTTCATCGACATGGAGAATGCCGATCACCGCGCATCGGTTCTCGCCGAATTCAACAAGGCGCTCGAGCGCGACCGTACCCGGCTCACGGTCAACGGCTTCACGCAGCTCGGCCTGGTCGAGATGACGCGCAAGCGCACGCGCGAAAGCCTCGCGCACGTCCTGTGCGAGCCCTGCGCGACCTGCGGGGGGCGCGGCGAAGTGAAGACGGCGCAGACTATCTGCTACGAGATACTGCGCGAGATCGTGCGCGAGGCCAGGCAATTCAACGCCCGGGGATTTCGCATCCTCGCCGCGCAGTCGGTCATCGACCTGTTCCTAGACGAGGAATCGCAAAGCCTGGCCCAGCTCGGCGATTTCATCGGCAAGCCGATCTCGCTGCAGGTCGAGTCGATCTACACGCAGGAACAGTACGACATCGTGCTGATATGAGCGCCGCAGACCCGCCTCAAGGCGCGAATCCCGCCCCCTCGGGGGACAGCGCAGCGGCGAAGCCGCAAGCGTGGGGGGATCACACCGGCGCGCGCGGCGCGGCGTGATCGCACGACTCTGGTCCGCTGCGCGCGAGCTTCTCGCGCGCCTGTTCCGCCGTCCCTCGCCCGAGCCCGGCCGCTTTGTCGCCGGCAGCAAGTTCTCGTGGCGCGGCTGGCTCGCGATCACGCCATGGCTCTGGCCGGCGCGCGAGTACCTGGTCTACGTGCCTCGCGCGTACGGCGGCTGGAAACGCCGGCCGCTGCTGGTGCTACTGCACGGCTGCAGGCAGACGCCGGAGGATTTCGCCGCCGCGACGCGCATCGCGGCGCTCGCTGACCGCCGCGGCTGGCTGGTGCTGCTGCCGCGGCAGACGCAGCACGCCAATGCGTGGGCGTGCTGGAACTGGTTCGACAAGGCGACCAGCGGCGGCCGCGGCGAGGCGGCGATCGTCGCGGCGCAGGTGCGCGCCGTGCGCCGCGGGTATCGCATTCATCCGCGCCGCATATTCGCGGCCGGCATGTCGGCCGGCGGCTGTCTCGCCGCGGTGCTGGGGCTGCGTTATCCGGCGCTGTTCGCCGGCGTCGCCGTGCACTCGGCCGTCGCGGCCGGCGCCGCGGCGGGACCGGCGGACGCGCTGCAGGTGCTCGCCCACGGCGCCGATACCGCCGTCGAGCACCTTGCCGCCGCCGCGCGCGGCAGCGCGCCGCCACGCGCGCTGCCCCTGCCTTTGCTGGTCGTGCACGGCGGCGACGACCGCATCGTTGCCGAGCGCAACGCGCGGCAGCTGGTGCGGCAGTACCTGGTCTTGAACGGCCGCCTCGACGCGCAGACGCTGCCGCCCGACGAGCTGCCGCCGCCGGACCGGGAGACCCGCGAGGATGTTATGCCGGGCCGCACGGTGACGACCGTCGAATATCGCGACGGCGCGCGCCTCTTGGTCCGCATGGTCCGCGTCGACGGCCTGGGCCACGCCTGGAGTGGCGGCGACGCCGCGTTCCCGTACAATGATCCGCAACCACCGGACGCTACGGCACTGCTCGGCGCGTTCGTCGCCGGCGAAGCACACTAGCACTGCGCACACTAGCACTGCGGCAAGGAGCAAAAACATGGCGGTGGCAGGCATGAACCACTTCACCGTGCTGACCGACGACGTCGACACCACGGTGCGCTTCTACGGCGAGCTCCTGGGCCTCGAGCCGGGGCCGCGGCCACCGCTGCGCTTCCCCGGCGCGTGGCTGTACGCCGGCGGACAGCCGATACTGCACATCGTCGGCGGGCGAGCGAAGAACGAGCTCCGGCCGGGCGTCATCGACCACATGGCATTCACCGGCAAAGATCTCGCGGCGACGCTCGCCGCGCTTACGGCGCGCGGCATCAAGCACGATTGCCGCCAGCAGGTGTCCACCGCCCTGTGGCAGGTGTTCTTTCTCGATCCCAACGGTGCCAAGATCGAGCTCGACTTCGCAGCCACCGAGCGCGCGAGCGCTTGACCGCCGCCGCCCGCGCGACGCTCGACCATCTGGTCGTCGCCGCCGACACGCTGGAACAGGGCGAAGAGCATCTCGAGGCGCTGCTCGGCGTGCAGCCGCAGCGCGGCGGCAGGCACGTCGCGATGGGCACGCACAACAGCCTGGTCCAGCTCGGCCCGCGCTGCTTCCTCGAGGTGATCGCGATCGATCCGGATGCTGCGGCGCCCGCGCGGCCGCGCTGGTTCGACCTCGATCGACCGGCGATGCGCGCGCTGCTGGCGCAATCCCCGCGGTTGATCCATTGGGCTGCCCGCACCGAAGACATCGAAGCTTCGCGTCGCGCCTGTCCGATCGACCCCGGCCCGATGCACCCGATGGCGCGCGGTAGCTTCCGCTGGCGCATCACCGTTCCCGACGACGGCCACCGGCCCGGCGACGGCGTGCTGCCGACACTGATCCAGTGGGACGACGCGCGGCATCCGGCGGACGAGCTGACCGACACCGGCCTGCGGATCGCTTCGCTCGCCGCCGCGCACCCCGAGCCGGCAGCGGTGCGCGCGTCGCTGGCCTCGCTCGGCCTGAGCGAGACGCTCAAGGTGACCTTCGCCGCGGCGCCGCGCCTCGCCGCGATGCTGTCCACGCCGCGCGGCAACGTCACGCTGTAGGAGGAAGCACTGCGAACCGCGGCGATTTCCGCCGCGCCTCGCGCCGGACGGGCTCGCGAATCGCGTCAAGGGGCCGGCGCCACGAGGTTCGCGGACGCATCGCGCCGCGCGCGGTCCGCCGGCTTCGCGATCAGGGCTTCACCGCGTCGGCGACGGCGAGCTGGCCGTAAACGACGCGCGCGATCGCCAGCAGCTGCCCCTTGTCGAGCCTGCCCGACAGCGCGTAGCCGCAGGCGTCGTCGATCCAGTAGAACACGCCGACCCCGTCCTCCAGCGCATAGCGGAATGCGGCCTCCGACGTGTGCTCGTTGTCCTTGCGCACCAGCAGCGAAATGCGCTGCTTGTCGGCGTTCTCGTACATGAACAGCGCACCCGGCTTTTCATTGCCGGCGACCAGCCGGCCGCCCACCAGGTCGTAGCCAACCGCGTGCAGATCCGGCGCGTGTACGGGAAAGTTCAGCCGCTTCGAAAGCCACCGCACCAGCCGGTCCTCTTCGTTGGCCCAGATCTCGACCGGACGGTTGGCGTCGGTCGCGTACAGCGCGTGGGTCAACGCGGCCTGCCGCGGAAACGTCGTCGGCGTGCCCTCGAGGAGCAGCATCTCGCCGCGGCCCATCCATCCGAGACCGACGCCGATGATCAGCGTGGCGGCGCTGGCCAGGGCGGGCCATGCCCAGCGCAGGCGCGGCAGCAGCTGCGTGCTTCGCGGCGGTTGGGCCGCCGCGATCAGCTCGCGCGGCAGCGGTTCGGCCAGCCACGGATCGAGCGCGTCGCGCAGGTCCGCGTTCTGTCGCCGGATCGCGGCCACGCGCGCAGCGAGCGCCGGCTCGCGCTCGAGCGCAGCGGCCAGTTTCGCCCGGCGCTCCTCCGGCAGCTTGCCATCGGCGTACGCGTGCACGTCGTCGTCGGGCCAGGGCTGGTTCGCGCTCATTTGATCACCTTCAGCGGCGCCGGTGGAACGTCGGCCATGCGCCGCAGCTTTTCCCGTGCGCGATTGAGGCGCGACATCACCGTGCCTATCGGCACGCTTTGCACCCGCGCGATGTCCTCGTAGCGCAGCTCTTCGACTGCCGCGAGGATCAGCACCTCGCGCTGCTCGACCGGCAGCCGGCCGATCTGCGCGAGGACTTCGGCGAGCTCGAGCCGATCCGACTGCGTGGCGCGCACCGGAATCTCCCATCCGGCGACCGGTCCGTCGTCGGCGTCCAGCGAGCTCTCCGCGAGCTCGCGCCGGCGCGGCGCGAAGTGGTTGACATGCACGTTGTGCATGAGCGGGAACAGCCTCGCCCGCAGATCGCTGCCGGCCTGCCACAACCGCCGCTTTTCCCAGGCGCGTGCCAGCGTGTCCTGCACCAGATCGTCGGCGCGATTGAGATCCCCGGTGAGCACGCGCGCATAGCGCCGCAGTCGGGGCAATGCAGCGACCAGGTCCGGGTGAGGCAGCGTGTCAGTCATCCGCAGCTTCCTGTGCGTCGGGCCATTCCGGGCGCCGCCTAGTTGCGGCTACCTTCGCCGCACGCCGGCAACAACGGCATGCCAGTGGAACAGGCTGGCGGGCGGCGCTATTCCTTCGCTCGAGAAGCGGCGGGTGGCGCGCTTCGCTGCCCGGCTTCCCACCGGGCTTAGCCCTTGACGGCGTGCCAGACGCCGTTAAAGCCGTCCCCCGTCATGTCACCGGGCTTCTTGTCCTTCGACCAGTGATAGAGCGGCTTGCCATCGTACGCCCACTGCTTGCTGCCATCGTCGCGGGCGA
>JBOIGD010000002.1:0-4642 GCA_050742615.1 Casimicrobiaceae bacterium
GGCTATCGCCGCTGAACAGCGCGTCATCGTTCACCTGTCGCCATGCCGTCACGTCGATCGGCGCCGGAACGGATCCGGCGATTCGATGCTGGCTGGCTGGCGGACGATGCTCGATCGGCGGATCGAGCCGGCCCTGCTGGCTTGCGGTGCTACTTGGTAAGAATCAACTTGCCAAAACGCGTCTGGCGCAGAAAGTAAACCGTGTCATGGTGCAAAATCGCGAGCTGCGAAGCCCCGGCGAGCAACGCGTCGCTACGGACGACGCGCTGGCCCCCGCCAGGCTCCGGCGGGCACCCCCATACGGACGCGGGAGCGGCCGCATCGCCGGAACAATACGACGCCGGACGATCATTCATCGATCGCCCTCGCGGGGGCGGGCGGCACCGCCGCGGGGGGTACGGCCTTGTCGGCCAAGGGGTTGCAAATGCCAATCATCCGGGACGGACCAGTGAATCGACCAAAGCCGATCGTAACAATAGATGAACCTAAACGCAAATCATTCCTATTTACGGTCGGTGCGATTTATGCTACTTTGGTCCCGTCGCGCCGCGGTCCGCACGGCGGCGCCATCCTACGGGAGAGAGCATGGTCAAGAAGGCACGGCCGCGCCGCGGCCGATCCGGCTCCCCGGTCAAGCTCGCCATTTTCGTTGCCCTGATCCTGGCGGCGCCGATAGCGTTCGCTCTGGAGTATCCCTTCGGCAAGCCGCAGCTCCAGGCCGGGATGGAGATCGCCGCGGTGTACCTGCAACCGGTGCCCATGGAGCCCGCAGGCATGATGCGGGGCGTGGCGGAGTCGGACATCCATCTGGAAGCCGACATCCATGCCCAACACGACAATCGCAACGGGTTTCCGGATGGCGCCTGGATGCCCTATCTGGGTGTCAGCTACGAGATCACCAAGCAGGGCAGCGCCCAGAAACTCACCGGCGAACTGATGCCGATGGTGGCCAACGACGGACCGCATTACGGCGACAACGTCAAGCTGCTGGGTCCGGGCAAATATCGGCTCAAACTCGCGGTCGAGCCTCCCGGATCGTCGTCCCATGCCCACTTCGGGCGGCACACCGACAAGGAGACCGGCGTCGCGCCGTGGTTCAAACCATTCGTGCTGGAATACGCATTCACCTACGCGGGGATCGGGAAGAAGGGCGGTTACTGACGTGACTTCCACCACGCTGCGACACCATCGCGCCGTCGGCATCCTGTGCACGATGCTCTTCGCAGGGCTCGCGCTGTCCGGGCCGGCCGTGCCGGCGGAGGAGCTGCCGGTCCATCGGCTGGTCGTGCGCGACAGCGGCTTCGAACCGAAGACGCTCGAAGTGGCCGCAGGCAAGCGGTTCAAGATCGAGATCAGCAACGAAAGCAAGGGCCCGATCGAATTCGAAAGCCGTGAACTCAAGCAGGAGAAAGTGCTGGCGGCAGGCGCCAAATCCTCCGTCGTGATCAACGGGCTGAAACCGGGCACCTATGCATTCTTCGACGACTTTCGCCCCGATACGGCCAAGGGCCAGATCGTCGCAAAATAGCCGTGACTGATGCCGTGGCGGCTACCGGAACGCGAGTCCTCGCGCGCCCCGCCGCCGTGGGACTCGCTGCGCTGGGCGAGGCGTTGCGCCGGCGTCCCCGCGGCATCCAAGCAATCCAGTGGGGTATCGTCCTCGCGTACGCGCTGCTGGTCGCGGTGCCGGCGTTTCTGCCGCTGCCGCCCGAAGACGCGCATTGGTACAACAGCCTGGTCATCCTCGCGCAGTGGCTGTTCTGGGGGCTCTGGTGGCCGCTGGTGATTGCCTCGATGTTCGTTTTCGGGCGCAGCTGGTGCGGCTTGTTTTGCCCCGAGGGGACGCTGACCGAGGCGGCGAGCCGCGCAGGGCTCGGGCGGGCGGTGCCGCGCTGGATGAAGTGGGGCGGCTGGCCGTTCGTGGCTTTTGCGTTGACGACGGTGTTCGGTCAGCTGGTGAGCGTCTACCAGTATGCGGGCGCGACACTGATCGTCCTCGGCGGGTCGACGCTCGCGGCGATCGGCGTGGGACTGGTCTACGGTCGCGGCAAGCGCGTCTGGTGTCGCCATCTTTGTCCGGTCAACGGCGTGTTCGCGGCGCTCTCGCGCCTGTCGCCGCTGCACTTCGCCGTCGATACCCAGGCCTGGACAGCCAACGCCGGCCGCATACCGGTGCATCCGGTCAACTGCGCGCCGATGGTCCGCATCCGCCGGATGACCGGGCCGTCGGAGTGCCACATGTGCGGCCGCTGCAGCGACCTCCGCGGTGCGATCGCGCTCGCACCGCGCTCGCTGAACCGGGAGGTCGCGACGATGGATTCCGACGCGGCACGGGGCTGGGACGCGGTGCTCATCGTGTTCGGCATGATCGGTCTTGCCGTCGGCGCGTTCGAGTGGAGTGCGACCCCGGCGTTCGTCGCGCTGCGCACCGCGGCGGCGGGCTTCGTCATCGACCATGGACCTGCCTGGGTCCTGGCCGACAATGGGCCGTGGTGGCTATTAACCCATTATCCGGAGGCGCACGACGTCTTCACCTGGCTCGATGGCATCCTGATCGTCGGCTGGATCGCGGGCACCGCACTGCTGGTGGGAGGGTGGATCGGCCTGTGGCTCGCGCTGGCGGCGCGGCCTGTTCCCGGACGATGGCAGGCCAACGCCTTCGCGCTGGCCTACGCCCTGACGCCGCTCGCGGGGGTCGGCCTTTTCGTCGGCCTGACCAGCCTCACCGCGACTCTTGCGCATGGCGAAGGCTTGCACTTCGCCCGGCTGCCGCTGGCGCGGACGCTGCTGTTGGTGTTCGGCGGGGTATGGAGCGTCTGGCTCGCGCACCGGCAGCTCAGCCGTCGCGTGGGCGGTGTCCGGCGCGCGCTGTCGCTGTCGGGATTCGTCATCGCGGTCGCGGGTGGGCTCGCGGCCTGGATACCCTTCGTTTTCCGATGACGTGATCGCGTCCAAGCACCGGTGGCTACCGCGCCGCTGGCGACGCGCCGCGCTCGAATGTCGTACCGTTTAGCTCCCAAGGACTGATGCACCGGGCAACGCGCGAGCGCCGCCGGCCCGTGCTAAATATCGAGCATGTCCCTCCGAGGCACGGCCGGGAGATCGGCGTATCCGAAGGGCAGCGCCGTGCGGCGCGCGGCGCTGACTTTGCGGGGCGAAGGCCTGCGCAGCTTCTGGTTCAAGCTGCTCGGTCATCTCGGATATCGCCGGCTCTTGCTGTTCGAATGGCCGCTGGATCAGCCGGTGCCCGATTTTTCGCCGACGTTGCCGGTCGAGATTGGGCAGCTGGCCGAAAGCGCAGTCGACGACTATCTCGCGTTTCGACCCGGCACGCAGCGCGGCGACGCCGTCGGCCGTCTGCGCTCGGGACAGCTGTGCTTTTTCGCGCGCAGCGACGGCCGCATCGTCGGCGCGGGCTGGATCACCGCGGAGCCGTACTGGCTGTTCTATCTCGGTTGCGCGATGCCGATGGAGGCGGGCGACGTGCACGCCTATGACAAGTTCACGCTCCCCGCCTATCGCGGCCGCGGCATTTCCAACGCCTTGCGGATGCATCACAGGCGTCATCTGCAGCACGCAGGCTACGGGCGCGTGGTGGTCGCGGTGCTGCCCTAGAACGCATCGTCGGTGCGCGACGTTCTGAAAGGCGGTTACCGGCCTTGCGGCAAGATCGTGCGCATCGGGATCGGCCGCTGGAGGAGGTATTTCCGGCCGCGATCGGGCGCATAGACTGGAGCGACTGCGACGACCGCGAATTTTAGGACATGTTTCACTCGGATGCGCGTCCGGGAAACGGCGCCGCTCACGCTTGGTCGCGTACGTACCCTCGCTCGCCATCAAGGGCTCGCCTTCCTCGCACTATAAAGCTGGCGGAGCAGCGGACATGGCGACACCAAACGGCCCGTATCCCTCTAAAATATAGCCGCGCGAGCTCATCTGGTCGCGAGTGACAAGATCTGTGGTGTAACGATGGTCGACGCCCGCGCGATGATTCCAGAGACGGTGCGGGAGCGCGTGTCTTCTGAGAACAACCGCGATCGAACTTGACAGAGGCGCTGGAGGCGGAGTCCAGTGCCGCTGTCGTCGCGAAGCGGCAGGTCGGCGCGGGAGCCGCGCTGCTTTCATAATGAAGTTTGGAGGCGGAGGTCGGAATCGAACCGCAGAGTGAAATAACCGGCCTTCCTGAACGTAGTGCCCCCATCCATGCCCCCGACCGGGAAAACGAGCTTCCCGGCTGTCGCGGGACCGCGGATCCACCCTGCACCGGCCTGCCGCCGTGCGCGTCGCCTGCGCGATCCTGGTGAGCCCGCGACCCACCAGAGAGCAAGAGGCCGCCCGAAGGCGGCCCGTTGATCGACGATCGGTCGCGAGGGTTACGCCCGCTTTGTGTCCTCGAGCCGCGCCCCCTGTTTGCCAAGCTCGTACAGCAAGACGGCGGTGTTCCGAGCGTCGGTTGTGTTCCGAGCGCCACCGCGCTCCAAGCGGTCGACCAGGTTCTGGAGTTCGCCCCGTGCGCGTGCCGCGAGCTCTCGCGCCGCTTCGATGAGCCGCATGGTGTCGATCGGCTCCTCGTCCGTTTCCCAGGCAGCGGACTCTTTCAACGTCCCGACGGCGCCGGCCAGGAACGCCGCCAGGAGATCGA
>JBOIGD010000003.1:0-14420 GCA_050742615.1 Casimicrobiaceae bacterium
CATCGCCAGCGAATTGGGCGTCACCGTCGAGCCGATGATCACGTCGACCTTGTCCTCGCTGATGAGCTTGCGGGTGTTCTTGACGGCCTCGGTCGTATCCGACTTGTCGTCCAGCACGATGAAGTGCACGCGCTGCCCGGCGATCGTCGGAGAGCCGAGCATGTCGATCGTGTTCTTTTCCGGAATGCCCAGCGATGCCGCGGGCCCGGTCGCCGAGAGCGTGACACCGACGTTGATATCGGCCAACGCCGCGCCGCAGACCGCGAGCGCGGCCAATCCGAGAGCAAGTCCCGTGTTCTTCATCCTGTTCCTCCATATCGGGCGCGCGGCTCCTGCGGCCGAGGCGCGGCGGATCTCCGGTCAGGGGCCGAGGGCGGCCGACATCGCTGCTCCGCGATGCCGTTGTGCAATGGCAACGGCGTCGATTCTGGCATCAACCATGGCGAGGGTCAACGCCGCGCCACACGATGCCGCCACCCGGTGCGGCGGCCTACTTCTTCAGCGCGTCACGGATCTCGCGAAGCAACAGCACGTCTTCCGGCACGGGCGCGACCACCGCGGCCGGATCGATCTTCTTCTTGACCGAGGTCATCTTCCGGACCATCCAGAAGATGATGAACGCCAGGATGATGAAGTTGATGGCGACGGTAATGAAGTTGCCATAGCCCAGCAACGGCACGCCGGCCTTGGTCAGCGCCTCGTAGGTCATCGGTCCGTTGTATCCGGCCGGCGGCGCCCCGAGCATGATGAAGTAGTTGGAGAAATCGAGGCCACCGAAGATCCGCCCCACCACCGGCATGATGACGTCCTTGACGAGCGAATCCACGATCTTGCCGAACGCGGCGCCGATGATGACCGCGACAGCCAGATCGATCACGTTGCCCTTGACCGCGAAATCACGGAACTCGCTTAACATCGACATGTCGTTGTCTCCTCGTGAGTGCCGATCGAATCCCGACCGTCGGGGTTCCATTCATACCGCCGCCTCCCCGGACTCGCCGGTTCGGATGCGCACGACTTGCTCGACTGCGGTGATGAATATCTTGCCATCGCCGATCTTGCCGGTCCGCGCCGCCTTGACGATCGAATCAATCGCGCGTTCGACCAGGTTATCGGCGACGATGACCTCGACCTTGACCTTCGGCAGGAAATCGACGACGTATTCGGCGCCGCGATAGAGCTCGGTATGCCCCTTTTGCCGGCCGAATCCCTTGACCTCGGTGACCGTTAATCCGCTGACGCCGATCTCCGACAGGGCCTCGCGGACCTCGTCGAGCTTGAACGGCTTGATAATGGCTTCGACCTTTTTCATTTCCGCTTTCCGTTTTGCCGCGATGTTCGAGCCGCTCCGCCACGCCGACGCCCGTCGTCCAAAGGTTACACCAGCCCGGCGACGGCAACCAGCGCGCCGCGGCGCGCCGACACCCTGTCAGCCGCCTGCCGCCGCCTTCCATCCCGCCCACGCCGAAGTGATCGGATAGCGCCAGTCTTTGCCAAAGCCGCGCGGCGTGATGCGGATGCCGACGGCCGCCTGGCGGCGCTTGTATTCGGCGAGCTTGATCAGGTGCACGACCTGCGCCACCTCTGCGGCGGCGTATCCGCGCGCCACGATCTCCGCTGGGCTCCGATCTTCCTCGACGTACGCCTCGAGAATCGCGTCGAGCGTCTCGTAAGGCGGCAAGCTGTCCTGATCGGTCTGGTTCGCCCTGAGCTCGGCCGACGGCGCCCGCGTGATGATGCGCTCGGGGATCACGCGACCGAGGCTGTTGCGATAGCGGGCCAGGCGATACACCAATGTCTTGCTGATGTCCTTGAGCACCGCAAATCCGCCGACCATGTCGCCGTAGAGCGTCGCGTAGCCAACGGCCATTTCCGACTTGTTGCCGGTCGTGAGCACGATCGAGCCGTGCTTGTTCGACAGGGCCATCAGCAGCGTCCCGCGGATGCGCGCCTGAACGTTTTCTTCGGTGGCGTCTTCCCGAAGACCCTTGAACTCATCGGCAAGCGCGCGGCGGAATGCCTGCATCACCTCGTCGATCGGCACCTCGTCGTACCGGACGCCGACGATGGTCGCCATCGCACGCGCGTCCTCGAGGCTGATTGCGGCATTGTACGGTGACGGCAGCATCACGGCCCGCACGCGCTCGCGGCCGAGGGCATCGACGGCAAGGGCCAGCGTAAGCGCCGAGTCGACGCCGCCGGACAGGCCGAGCAGCACGCCAGGGAAGCGGTTCTTCTCGACATAGTCGCGCACACCCATCGTCAACGCGGCGTAGACGTGGGGCTCCAGCCGGGCATCGAGATCACCGCGGACCGGTTTCGGGACAAGACCGTCGAACTCGGCTAGGGCGACGGTTTCCTGCCATGCCGGCAATTGCTGCGCGAGCTTGCCGCGGGCGTCGACGACAAAGGACGCACCGTCGAAGACGAGTTCGTCCTGGCCTCCGACGCGGTTGACGTAGACCACCGGAGCGCCGGTCTCGACCGCGCGCGCCACGACCACCTCGCGGCGCATCGCCTGCTGCCGCGTATGGTAGGGAGATCCGTTGGGGACCACGATCAGTTGCGCTCCGGCGGCGCGGGTCAGGCGCGCCGGCTCCGGAAACCAGACGTCCTCGCAGATCAGCACGCCGACGCGCACTCCGGCCAGATCGAACACGCACGGCTCGGTGCCCGGCGTGAAGTAGCGCTGTTCGTCGAAAACCGTGTAGTTCGGCAGCGTGCGCTTGCGGCAGACGGCGACCACCTCGCCGTCGCGCAGTATGGCGACTGCATTGTGACGCCGGCCCCGGTCGCCGATTTCCGGAAAACCGACCAGGACGGTCGGACCCGCCACGCGCGCCGCAAGATGCGCGAGCTCGTTCGCGCATGCCTCGAGAAACGCCGGCCGCAGCAGCAGATCTTCGGGCGGATAGCCGCAAAGCGACAGTTCCGGCGTGACGACCAGGTCGGCGCCGGTGCGCCTGCCCGCGGCGACGGCGTCGAGGATGCGCGCGGCATTGCCGGAGAGATCGCCGACCATCTGATTGAGCTGGGCGATCGCAATGCGCATAAGCAAATTTTACCATGCGTCGGCGAGCATGCCGGACGCCGTCGTACGCGCGACAGCGCCGATCGCGATCGCCGCGCGCGGTTCCGTTTCGACATACCGCAACTCAAGACATGCAGCGGCGGGCGTTGCGTGCTTGCCGCCGCCCACGCTTCCCGCCACAATCGACATCGCATGCCTTCGTTCTCCTTGCACGTCACCGATACCCTCGCCTCGATCGAGCCTACCTCCTGGGATAGGCTGGTCGGCGACCGTCCGCTGCTGTCGCATGCCTTTCTGCACGCGCTGCACGAGACCGGATGCGCTTCGCCGAAGACCGGCTGGGCGCCCCGTTATCTGTTGTTGCGCCACGGCAGCGAGCTGGCCGGCGCGATGCCGCTTTATCTCAAAGCGCACTCGTACGGCGAATACGTATTCGACTGGTCGTGGGCCGACGCCTATCGGCGGCACGGTCAGCGTTACTATCCGAAGCTGCTGGCGGCGGTTCCCTTCACGCCGGCCACCGGGCCGCGGCTTCTTGGCGCCACGCGCGAGGCACGGCGGCTGCTGCTCGACGGCGCTCTGGCGACGCTGTCTGAAGAACGCGTGTCGTCGCTGCACATCCTTTTTCCGGAAGAGGACGACGCGACGGTATGCGAGGCGGCGGGCATGATGATGCGTGCCAGCCTGCAATTTCACTGGCGAAACCCGGGTTACCGCGACTTCGCTGACTTCCTGTCGACGCTCAACCATGCCAAGCGCAAGAAAATCCGGCAGGAGCGGCGCAAGCTCGCCGAAGCGGGGATATCCTTCCGCCGGCTCTCCGGTGGCGATCTCACCGCAACGGACTGGGCGTTCTTTTTCCGCTGCTACGTCAATACCTACCGTGCGCACGGCTCGACCCCCTACCTCACGCTGCCGTTCTTCGAACGGATCGGCGCGACCATGCCGGGGAACGTCGTCCTGGTCATCGGCGCCCGGCACGGATCGCCGGTCTGCGCGGCTCTGGACGTGTTCAGCCGCGGCACGCTGTGGGGCCGCTACTGGGGCGCCACTGCCGCGGTGCCGGGACTGCACTTCGAAGCCTGCTATTACCAGGCGATCGAGTTCTGCATCGAGCGGGAAATAGACCTCTTCGAAGGCGGTGCGCAAGGCGTGCACAAGCTCGCCCGCGGCTTCCTTCCCGTGACCACCCGATCGGCGCACGCCATCACCGATCCGGATTTCGCACGCGCGATCGCCGCCTTTGTCGCGCGCGAGCGCGCCGACGTCGCGCAGACCGTCGATGAGCTCGAGCACGCAAGCCCTTTCCGGCGCCGCGACCCCACGGAGCCGGGCGGCGCGCTCGATGCGGAGCTCGGCGACGCCGCGACGCGCAAAGCTTGACAATCCCATGACGATGCACGATACGCTGCACCGTGACCGATGATTCGATCCTGCTCGGCCGTGATGGCGCCGTCGCGACGCTGACACTGAACCGGCCGGATTCGCTCAACGCGCTGGACCTGGCGATGATGGAAACGTTGGCAAGCCGGGCGTCGGCGCTTGCCGGCGACGACAGCGTGCGCTGCGTCGTCATCCGCGGCGCGGGCCGGCATTTCATGGCCGGTGGTGACATCCGGACGTTCGCCACCGGCCTCGATGCGCCGCCCGAAGACCGGCGCCGCGACTTCGCTCGCATCGTGCGTCGCGTGCACGCCGCGATCGAAATCATTTACCGGATGCCGCAACCGGTCATCGCCGCGGTGCACGGCGCCGTGGCCGGCTTCGGTTTGTCGCTGATGTGCGCCTGCGACCTGGTCGTCGCCGGCGATTCGAGCTATTTCACTTCGGCCTACCGCCATATCGGGCTCACGCCCGACGGCGGCGCAACCTACGCGCTGCCGCGTATCGTCGGCACCAAGAAAGCGATGGAAATCGTATTGCTAGGCGAGCGCTTCGGCGTCGACGAAGCGCGGCGGATCGGTTTGCTTAACCGAATCGTGCCGGACGCAGAACTCGCGGGCGCGGTCGCAACGCTCGCTGCCGTGCTCGCCAGCGGCCCCGCTTTCGCGCTGCGCAACGCCAAGCGCCTGCTCAACCAGTCACTGTCGCGAACGCTGTCCGGGCAACTCGACGCGGAGGCTTCCAGCTTCGGCGCTTGCAGCGCGACGCCCGATTTCGTCGAGGGTATTACCGCGTTCCTGGACAAGCGCGCGCCGCGCTTCGAGTAGCGGCCGCCGCATCCGGCGCGCCACTTAGGTCTGCCCGCTGCCGCGCGGGCCGCGGCGCCCACGGGGCCCGCCGCGATTGCCGCCGGGCCCGCCCGGCGATGTCACTCCGCGCGGGCCGGGCCCGGCGCGTCCCTGGTGACCACGCCCCCCATGCTGCCGCGGTACGCCGCGGGGCGCGACCGCACCCGGAATTCCCGCTGCGCTGGCTCCTCCGGCAAGGCGATGGCCGGGCTGCCGAACCCGGCCCGGAGTCGGCCGCGGCGGGGACTTGCCGGGAGCAGGCGCCCGATTGCCGTCGATTTCGCGTGTGTCCGCTGTTTCGTGCACGCCATAGGTGCCTCGATTGCCGTCGATTTCCTCTTCCTCCGGCGCGTCGTCGTCGGCCGTGTCGGCGTGCCGTGGCTGCTCGTCGCCTTCACCGGCACGTGTATCGTCGCCCAGCATCCCGGCTGCGGTCATCAGACTGTTTAATTCCTCCGGCCCGAGCTCGATCGTCTGTCCACGCTTGAGTTGCGGTGGCATGCTGACCACGCCGTACCGCGTGCGGATCAGACGACTGACCATCAGACCGAGCGCCTCGAACAAGCGGCGGACTTCGCGATTGCGTCCTTCGGGGAGCGTGAGCTTGTACCAGTGGTTGGAACCCTCGCCGCCGCCGTCCGCCAGCGACAGTACTCTGGCGGGCCCATCCTCGAGTTCGACGCCCTCCAGCAGCGCCCGTTCGTGCTCTGGCGCCAGCGTCCCGACAATGCGCACCGCATACTCGCGTTCGACTTCATAGCGCGGATGCATCAGGCGGTTGGCAAGCTCGCCCAGCGTCGTGAAAAGCAGCAATCCTTCGCTGTTGAAATCCAGGCGGCCGACCGCGATCCACTTGGCGCTGCCGAGGCGCGGCAACTTGTCGAAGACTGTCGGGCGACCTTCGGGATCGGAACGGCTGACGATTTCGCCCGCCGGTTTGTGATAGAGCAGCACCCGCGCACGCGGTGGCGCGAAGCGGATGCGAACCAGCTCGCCGTTGATGCGAACCTGATCGCTCGGGCCCACTTTCTGCCCGACCTCCGCCGGCTGCCGGTTGACGGTGATGCGGCCGGCAATGATCAGTTCCTCCAGCCCGCGCAGCGAGCCGTAGCCGCACTGGGCCAACAGCTTGTGCAGGCGCTGCGGCTCGGTAAAGACCGGCTCAGTGGAGCGTCTGGGTTGGTTCGGGCGGGACCGGTCGTCCGTCCGGCGCGTCTGATGCGTCGGGTACGTCGGCCCGTGGGCTGAGGATCGGACTCGCGAGCGCGAGTTCGACCTCGGCGGCCTTTGCTGGGGCATCGGGTAACTCCATGAGGTGGGATGTGTCGAGTTCCGCCAGAGGCGGCAATTCGGCGAGCGAACGCAGGTTGAGATCGTCGAGGAAGGCCCGGGTCGTCGCATAAAGCGCCGGGCGCCCGGGTGTTTCGCGATGGCCGACCGCCTCGATCCACTGCCGGTCTTCCAGCGTCTTGATGATGTGGCTCGACACCGCCACGCCGCGGATAGCCTCGATATCCCCGCGCGTGACCGGCTGCTGATACGCGATGATCGCCAGCGTCTCCATCACCGCCCGCGAATAGCGCGGGGGCTTGTCCGGCGTCAACCGGTCCAGGTAGGGTTGGATGGCCGGTTGGGCCTGGAAACGCCAGCCGCTGGCGACCTGCGCCAGCTCGACCTGGCGGCCGGACCAGTTTTCGCGAATCCGGTCGAGCACTTTGCGAACGACGTCGGCGTCGAGCGGCGGGTCGAACAACTTCGACAGATCCGTCACCGGCAATGGCTCGCCCGCGACCAGCAGCACGGCCTCGAGAATGTCTTCGATGTGTTTCAGATCCATTTCCATCCAAAATGCGAAGTGCCGGCGTCACTGTCGCGCCGAGAGAACTTGTGGAGCCGACCGCTCCCGGACGCCGGTCTGCGGCGGCAGCCGCAAAGGCCTCAGGCTTCGCTTTCCCCTTCCAGCATGAACGCCGGATCGCCCTTCCGCTGCACGTATATCGGCGCGAACGGCCCGGCTTGCGCCAAGTCGAGCAGGCGTTCGCGCGCCAGCTCGAGAATCGCCAGAAACGTCACGACCAGTTGCGGAATCCCGCTGCGCGCTTCGAACAGCGTCGTGAACACCACGAAGCGTCCCGGTTCAAGCAACTTCAGCAGGCGGCTCATCTGGCTGCGCACCGACAGCTGCTCGCGCGTCACCAGGTGATGCCGGTTGACGCGCGCCCGGGCGACCAGGCCCGCCCATGCCGCCTTCAGGTCTCCGGCGTCGACGTCGGGCAAGCGCGCCGCCGCCACGCGCTCGAACCAGACGCGCGCCAGCGCATAGTCGCGCTCGACCAGCGGCAGCTCGTCGAGCGCCCTGGCGCCGGCCTTCATGCGCTCGTACTCCAGCAATCGCTGCACCAGCTCGGCGCGCGGATCCGCCGGCTCATCGCCGTGCTGCGGTGGCTTCGGAAGAAGCAGCCGGGACTTGATCTCGATCAGCACCGCCGCCATCAGCAGGTATTCGGCGGCAAGCTCGAGCTGCGTACGTCGCATCATTTCGACGTAACCCAGGTACTGGCGCGTCAGCTCCGCCATCGGGATGTCGAGTACGTTGATATTCTGCTTGCGGATCAAATAAAGCAAGAGGTCGAGCGGGCCCTCGAAGCTGTCGAGGAAGATCTCCAGCGCCTCCGGGGGGATGTACAGGTCCAGCGGCAGCGCCAGCATCGGCTGGCCATATACCTTCGCAACGGGTGCGCCCGCCGCCTGGGCGAGGTCGATAGCCGGCGTCTCGGTGTCGTTCGCACTCATGTGTAGCTCAGCCCCATCGCGTCGCGCACGTCGCGCATCGTTTCCTCGCCGAGCTTCCGCGCGCGCTCGCAGCCGTCGGCGACGATGGCTCGCACCAGCGAAGGATCGTCCAGGTACTTCTGCGCCCGCTCGTGCAGTGGACGCTGCTCGGCGATGATGGCGTCGAGCACCGGCTGCTTGCAGTCGAGACAGCCGATCCCCGCGGTCGTGCAGCCCTTGTGGACCCAGTCGCGCGTCGCCTGATCGGAATAGATCTGGTGCAATGTCCAAACCGGGCACTTTTCCGGCGTGCCCGGGTCCGACCGGTGCACCCGTGCCGGGTCGGTCTGCATCGTGCGGACCTTGGTCGTGATCGTGGCCGGATCCTCGCGCAGGAAAATCGCGTTGTCGTACGATTTGGACATCTTCTGCCCGTCGGTGCCGGGCACCCGCGGCGCGTCGGTCAGCAGCGAATGCGGCTCGGGCAGGATCACGCGGCGCGACCCTTCGAGGTAACCGAACAGGCGCTCGCGATCGCCCAGCGCGAGATTCTGCGCCTCGTCCAGCATTTCGCGCGCGGTTTCGAGCGCCGCTTGGTCGCCTTGCTCCTGGAAGGCGGTCCGGAGCTGCGCGTAGCGCTTGGCTCGCTTCGATCCAAGCTTCTTGATCGCTGCCTTGGCCTTCTCTTCGAAGTCCGCCTCGCGGCCGTAGATGTGATTGAAGCGCCGCGCGAGCTCCCGTACGAGTTCGAGATGCGACACCTGATCCTCGCCAACCGGGACCATGTTGGCGCGATAGATCAGGATGTCGGCCGCCTGCATCACCGGATAGCCGAGAAAGCCGAACGTCGTCAGGTCGCGATCGGCCATCTTCTGCTGCTGGTCTTTGTAGGTCGGCACGCGCTCGAGCCAGCCGACCGGTGCGATCATGCCGAGCAGTAACGTCAGTTCCGCATGCTCGATCACGCGCGACTGGATGAAAATCGTCGAGCGGCTCGGGTTGATCCCCACCGCGAGCCAGTCGATGAACATCTCCCAGACGCTGTCCGCAATGCGCTCCGGAGTTTCGTAGTGCGTGGTCAGAGCGTGCCAGTCGGCGGCGAAATACAGGCATTCGTATTCTTCCTGCAGTCGCAGCCAGTTCTTCAGCGCGCCATGGTAGTGCCCGATATGCATCCGGCCGGTCGGCCGCATTCCGGACAGTACGCGATCGGAAAACATGGCCGGGTCTTGGTGAGACGGCGGGCCGGGCTAGACGCCGACCAGCGCTTGCAGCAGCCGGAGAACGACGGAAATCAACGGCGACATCAGCCGGTTCAGGACGTTGGTTGCAAGCAGCACCAGAATGATCATGAAGCCATAAGGTTCAAGCCGCGCGTAACCGGCTGCGAGGCTATGCGGCAACAAGCTGATCGCGATCCGCCCGCCGTCCAGCGGCGGAATCGGCAACAAATTGAGCACCATCAACACCACGTTCACCAGGACGCCGGCCCGACTCATCAGCAACATGGCATCGCTGGCCAGCGCACCGTCGGGTGAGCTCAAGCGATAGATCAGCATCCAGAACAGCGCCATCGCAAAATTGGCTGCCGGCCCGGCGGCGGCAACCCACAGCATGTCGCGCTTCGGTTGGCGCAGGTTGCCGAAGTTGACCGGCACCGGCTTCGCCCAGCCAAACAGGAAGCCGCCGCCCCCGGCGAGCTTGGACAGGAGCAGCAGCGCTAGGGGCACGATCACCGTGCCGACGGGATCGATATGCTTGAGCGGATTGAGCGTCACCCGCCCGAGCATGTACGCGGTATGGTCGCCGAAGATTCGGGCGACATAGCCATGGGACGCTTCGTGCAGGGTAATGGCGAAAACCACCGGCACCGCGTAGAGCGCGATGGTCTCGATCAGCGAAAAATCCATGGATGCCGCATTCTACCAGTTTGGGACCGGCCGACGCTCGACGGGCACCGCCAGCCATCTCGGCCGTCCGTTACACGGCAACCGCCGCCAGGCCGAGCCGCGCCGGGTCTCCCCGCCCCAGCCGCGTGACCGCAGGCGGCGAGATGGCGAGATCGACGACGGTGGTGGGCTCGAGATGGCACGCCCCGCTGTCGATGATCAGGTCGAGGGCCTGCTGATAGCGGGTGCGGATGTCGGCCGGATCGTTGATGGGATCCGTGGCGCCGGCCGGAATGAGCGTCGACGACAACAGCGGCTCACCCAGCTCCGCCAGCAGGCTCTGCACGACGGCGTGGTCAGGGACACGCACGCCGATCGTGCGGCGGTGCGGATGCTTGAGCCGACGCGGCACCTCGCGCGTCGCGGGCAGCAGGAACGTGTAGCTGCCCGGGATGCCGAGCTTGACGATCCGGAACTGCTCGTTGTCGAGCTGAGCATAGCGTCCTATTTCCGCCAGGTCCCGGCAGACCAGGGTCAGTTGGTGCTTTTCATCGACCTCGCGCAGCCGGCGGACGCGCTCCGCCGCGGCAGCGTCGCCGATGCGACAGCCGAAGGCGTAGCTCGAGTCGGTCGGGTACGCGATGACGCCGCCCCGTCTCACGATCGCGGCGGCCTGCCGTATGAGCCGCGGCTGAGGGTTGACCGGGTGAATGGCAAAGTACTGCGCCATCGAGAGGCGTGCTCCAGATAACGGATGCCAGGGGCTTTGGCCTGTGGCGACCCACCGCTATATAATTTCGGCCTATTCTAACGCAGGGTTATAAGAGCTCACGTGAACCTGCAACAGCTCCGGTATTTGTGCGCGGTTGTCGATCACGGTCTCAACGTATCGGTCGCCGCCGAAGCCTTGTTCACCTCGCAGCCCGGCATCAGTAAGCAAATCCGGCAGCTGGAGGACGAACTCGGTGTGCCGATCTTCATTCGCCAGGGCAAGCGGCTCGCCGCCCTGACCGCCGGCGGCGAGGTGATCGTGGCGACTGCGCGGCGCGCGCTGCAAGAGATCAATAACCTCAAGCGCGTCGGCGCTGAGTTCAAGAGCGAGGACACCGGCACGCTCGCCATTGCGACCACGCACACGCAGGCCCGGTACGTGCTGCCGCCGGTCCTGAAGCGATTCGCCGAACGCTATCCGAAGGTGCGCCTGCTGCTGCACCAGGGCAATCCGGCGCAAGTGGCCGAACAGACGCAGCGTGCCGACGTCGATGTCGGCATCGCGACCGAGGCCTTGGCCGACTACGCGGGGCTGGTGTCGTTGCCCTGCTACACGTGGAATCGCTGCGTCCTGGTCCCCAAAGGGCATCCGCTGGCCAAGGTGCGGCCGTTGACGCTCGAGGCGCTCGGACGATATCCGATTGTCACCTACGATTTCAGCTTCACCGGCCGCTCGCAAATAAACGCCGCATTCGCGGCCAAGGGCATCGAGCCCAACGTCGTGCTCACGGCGCTGGATTCCGACGTCATCAAGACGTACGTCGATCTCGGGCTCGGTGTCGGGATCGTCGCGCAGATGGCACACGATCCGGAACGCGACATCCAGTTCGAGAAGCTCGATGCGGCGCACCTGTTCGCCGCCAGCACCACGCGCCTTGCGCTGCGCCGCGGAGCCTATCTGCGCGGCTACGTCTACGAGTTCATCACCCTCTTCGCACCGCAGTTCGACCGCGACACGGTCGACGCCGCTCTGCAGGGCAAAGCGGAGAGCTATGAACTATGAGTCGCATCGCCAGTTCCGCAGCCAAGCGAATGGGGATCCAGGAGGCAGTCGGTGACGGCAATACATGTCAGGACGTGGTCGCTCGCGACCTTGATCGCCGCACTCGCAATGATCGGCCCATTTTCCATCGATGCCTATCTGCCGGCGTTTCACGCCATCGGTCGCGAGTTCGACGTGCCCCCGATCGCCGTGCAGCAAACACTGTCGGTGTACTTGTTCGCCTACGCCTTCATGATGCTATGGCACGGCGCGCTGTCCGACGCGCTCGGCCGGCGTCCGGTCGTGCTGGCGAGCCTTGGCGTCTATGCGCTCGCTACGCTGGGGTGCGCCATCGCCGGCAACGTCGAGACGCTCTGGCTGTTCCGCGCCTTGCAGGGCATGTGCGCCGGCGCGGGAATCGTCATTGGCCGGGCGATTGTTCGCGATCGCTTTCATGGCGCCGAGGCGCAGCGCCTGATGGCGCAGATCACGCTGGTATTCGGTATCGCGCCGGCAATCGCGCCCGTGCTCGGCGGCGCGTTGCTCAATCTATTCGGATGGCGCGCGATCTTCTGGGTGCTTCTGGCGCTGGTCGCCGCGCTGCTGACGTGGGCGTCGCTGCGGCTTCCCGAGACCCTGCCCACAAACGGGCGCCAATCGTTGCTGCCGCGCCACTTGTGGCGCAACTATGTCGACGTGCTGCGGCATCCGGAATTTCTGCTGCTCGGGGCGATACCGGCGCTGAACTTCGCCGCGTTCTTTCTGTATATTGCGAGCGCACCGGCGTTCCTGATGGACCTGCTCGGCGTTTCCAGCTACGGATTCGCGTGGCTTTTCATTCCGATGATTGCCGGAGTCATGATCGGCGCGTTCGTTTCCGGCCGCGTCGCCGGCACGGTGACGCCGCGCCGCACGATCGGCCTCGGTTACATCATGATGTTTGGCGGTGTGGCAGCCAACCTCGCCATCGCCGCCCTGGTGCCGCCCGGCGTGCCCTGGCATGTGATGCCGATCCTGGTTTACGCCATGGGAAGCAGCATCGCGATGCCTTCCGCGACCTTGCTGCTGCTCGACTTGTTTCCGACGATGCGCGGCCTCACGTCGTCGCTCCAGGGTTTTCTGCAATTCGTGCTCGCCGCAGTCAATGCCGGCACAATCGCCCCGCTGCTTGCCGGTTCATTGTTGACGCTGGCGCTGGGCATGGCGGGGTTCACGATACTCAGTCTGCTGCTATGGCTCACTTACCTGCGTCGGGCCGGGTCGTGACGTTCGGCGGTCGATGACCATGCATCTGCTGCTTATTTCGTTGCTGCTTATGGTGCTTGCTCCCACCGGAGCCGTCCCGGCCGAACCGCTGCCGACGATCGAGCTGACGATCAACGGCCACCGGCTGACAGCGGAGGTCGCGGCAACGGAGGAATCGCGAACCACAGGCCTTATGCGCCGGTTCAGTCTGCGTCCCGATCACGGCATGCTGTTCGTTTTCACGGCGCCGCAACCGCTCGCCTTCTGGATGAAGGACACTTACGTCCCACTGTCGATAGCATTCATCGCCGGCGACGGCCACATCCTGAATATCGACGATATGGCCCCGCAGACCGAAACGACGCACCCATCGCACGGCCCCGCACTATTCGCGCTGGAGATGAAGAAGGGATGGTTTGCTCAAAATGGCATCCGAACTGGCGACCGAGTCGACGGTGTGGCGAAAGCACCAAGGGCGGCCGAGTAGGGTTTCGCACTTACATCGTTGCCCTTCAGATCGATCGGCATCGACCGATGTTAATGCTTGCCAACCGTACTGGTAGGCGTCGGCGCGGTCAAACAGTCAGCCCAGCGAAGCCATCGGGCGCACACTCGACAAGTCATGACACGATCGCGCCCTTTCGGCCCGCGCCGGTGTCACTAGCCTCTACATTCGTTTGCCACCGCTCGCAGGTTGATATCGCTACCTGATTTGCACAGTAAGGCCATTCCGCGCTAGCGTGCGTAGCCGGTTGCAAGGGCAGCCAGAACCACTTTGCCGATCGTTGCCCCGAACCTCCTCGCGACTCGCTCGATGACGTTCTCCTGCGGCGTGAAGTCGACGATGTCGGCGGCCTTGATGACATCGCGGGCGACGTAGTCGACGCTGCCGAGCGCATCGGCGAGGCCCAGTTCGATGCTGCGCTGGCCATTCCAGATCAGCCCGGAAAAGAGCTCGGGCGATTCCTTGAGCCGGGCTCCTCGCCCATCCCTGACCGCGGCGATGAACTGTTCATGGATTTCAGTCAGCATCTGCTGCGCGTATGCGCGCTGTTTCGGTGCAAGCGGTGAGAATGGATCGAGGAAGGTCTTGTTTTCACCGGCGGTGATCGCCCGTCGCTCTATGCCGAGCTTCTGCATCGCGCCGACGAAGCCGAAGCCGTCGATGATGACGCCGATCGATCCGATGAGGCTCGCCTTGTCTACATAGATCTTGTCGGTCGCGACGGCGACATAGTAGGCGCCGGAGGCACAGATCTCCTCCACGACCGCGTAGATCGGCGTGTCCGGATATTTGGCGCGCAGCCGATGGATCTCGTCGTTGATTTCCCCCGCCTGCACCGGGCTGCCACCGGGGCTGTTGATGCGCAGCACGACACCCTGCGTCGTCTTGTTCTTGAATGCCGCACGCAACCCCTGGATCACGTTCTCCGCGCTGGCCCGGCTGTCGCTGTCGAGCTCGCCGTCTATGTCGACGACGGCAGTGCACTTGTCGGAGC
>JBOIGD010000004.1:0-4117 GCA_050742615.1 Casimicrobiaceae bacterium
CGCCGACACCGCCGTCGGCCACGCCCCCCGCCGCCGCGCCGGCTCGCGCCAGTCCGCCGCTCGAAAACGATCTCTGGTCCTATGTCCAGGCGCGGCGGCGCGAGCGCGGCGAGCCCCAAGCGGCGCCGGTCGACACGGAGCGGGCGGCGCTCAACGCCCGCATCGCCGCCAATCTGCCCTCGCCGGCGACCGGCGTCGCCACCCGGGACAGGATGCAAGGCGGCGGGATCTTCGAGATCAAGCGCATGAACTACGACGATGCCGCGTTCGAGTTCTTCGGCTGGAACAACGATATGGGTCGCAAGACCCCGCAGCTCATCGAGGTACGAAAGGGCGACAACAACGACATGCGCATCGCCGTCGTGCGCAAGATGATCGCCATCATCCGCGAGTATTCGAAGGAGGATTTCGTCTGGCGATCGCCGCATCACGCGAACGGCATCTCGCTTTCGGCGCGCGTTTCGGACAACGCGCACCTGGAAGCTTTTCTGCTGCACGATTTTTTCGATGATCCGGACCAGCGACAGTAGCGCCTCTCAGGCAATCAGCAATTGGCGCGGATGCCGCGTGAGCACCTCGCTGCCGTTAGCCGTGATCAAAACGGACTCGCTGAAGGCTACGCCCACGACGCCCGCGATCCGGGATCGGACACCGACGTTTCGGATCAACCCGCGGTCGACATCGGTTTGACGGTCCGGATCTCGACCGGCAACGAGACCGCCCCATCGGTGACCAAAACCTGCTGCTCCTGGATCGTCACCTGCAAGCGCATCGAGCGGCCGGCCAGTTGCACCAGTGCCCGGCTCGTCTCGACGGCGACCTCGCTCACCGCAAGCCGGTCCTGGCGTTCGAGCCTTTCGCGCGCGCTTTGCCACCACAGCCCCGCCGCCCGGCCGCCGTATGCGAGGATGTAGACCTCGGCAGCGCGGCCGCAGGCCTTGCGCACTTCGCGCTCCTCCGGCAGGCCCACGTCGATCCATTGCTCGATCATGCCGGTGCGATCCCTTCGCCACAGGTCGGGTTCGTCGTCCGCGCTCAAGCCGCGGCCGAACTGCAGGGCCTCGTGCGCATGAAGCGCGAACGCGAGCAGCCGCACCATCATTCGCTCGTCGGTCTCGGAAGGATGACGCGCCATCGTCAGCGCGTGATCTCGATAGTAGCCGCGGTCGATGTCGGCAACCGAGAGCTCGACCTTGCAGATCGTCGATTTCAGCGCCATTCGCGCCAGGCGGGGACATCGTTCACGGCGAGCGCTCGACGAGGCGCAGCAGCCGTTGCGGCCCCAGCTCGTCCAGCCGCGAGATGCCCAGCATCGCCATGTCGCGCTGAATCTCGTCGAACAACATCCCGATGGCGCGACGCACGCCGGCGGCGCCGCCGATGGCTGCGGCATAGCCGAACGGCCGCCCGACGAAGACGCATCGGGCGCCGAGCGCCACCGCCTTGAGCACATCGGTGCCGCGGCGGACGCCGCTGTCCATCATGACCGGGATGTCGGGACACGCCGCGACGATCGCCGGCAGCATGCGCAGCGGCGAGACGGCTCCGTCGAGCTGGCGCCCGCCGTGATTGGAAACGATGATTCCGTCGGCGCCGGCGTCGCGTGCAAGCCGGGCATCCTGCGGGTCGAGGATGCCCTTGACGATCAGCGTCCCTTGCCACAGGCGACGGATCAATGCGAAGCGCGGCCAGTCGAGCTGCGCGCGATCGGACCAGTCGCGAATCACGCTCGGCGACAGGATCGGCGCGCCCCGGGTCGCGAAGTTGTTCTCGAAGTGCGGCATGCCGTGCCGGAAGAGCGTGCGCAGGAACGTTCCGAAAAGCCATCGCGGGTGCGTCATTCCGTCCCACGCCAAGCGAAGCGTGGGCCGGAGCGGGGTGGAAAAGCCCGCCCTGAGATGGTTTTCCGGGTTGGGGGCGACCGGCGAGTCGACGGTGATCACGAGATGCCGAAATCCCGCCCGCGCCACCCTTTCGATCAGCGCCGTCGCCTGCGTCCACTCGCCGGGGACATAGGCCTGGAACCAGGCGTCCCTGTGCTGGCTGACGACGTCTTCCAGGCGGATCAGCGAAGAGCCGCTCATGATCATCGGCACGTTCGCCTCCGCCGCGGCGCGGGCGAGCACGATGTCGCCGCGGTAGGCGTACAACGCGCAGATCCCGAGCGGCGCGACGCCGAACGGCGCCGCGTAGGCGTGGCCGAAAAGCGAGACCTGCTGCGAGCGTCCGGAGACGTCGGTCAGGACCCGCGGCACGAAGCCAAGCTCGCGGAACGCGGCGCGATTGTCGGCCAAGGTCGCATTGGTTTCGGCGGCGCCGGCAACGTAGCCGAACAGCGGTCGCGGCAGATGCTTGCGCGCCGCCGACTCGAAATCGTCGAGGCAAAGCAGACGCTTGACGCGCTTGGTCACGGACGTCGCTTCAGCGGCCCGCAAGCGAAAAAGCCCGTTTGTCGGCACGACGCTTCGAGACTGCCATAGGTCCTGTCCAGCTTGGCGAAGCGGCGATCATAATGCATGTCGCGGCGGCGCGAGTCTGGCCGTACGCCACGCGGACGGCGGCGGCCTTTCCGTCGAACCGCAGACCGGGCGAATCAAGACGAGGTGATCGGTGCGATCGGCGGCCTCAAGAACGATATCGTGGAAAAACGCTGACGGGCATTCCTCGTCCCGGGCGCGGGCCCGGCCCGTCCGCGGACCGGCGGCGGCCCTATGCAGTAGAATCGGGGCGCCGTGATGCCTGCCGGCAACCTTTCTTCTTGCACCGGAGGGAGATTCGATGCGCGCAGCCCTCGCCGCGTTGATCACCGCGGCGTCCCTTGCGAACGCCGCGCCGGCCGAAGGCCTGAAGCCGATGGCGTTTCTCGCCGGGCATTGCTGGAAAGGGGAGTTCGCCGGCAGCAAGCAGACCGACGAGCATTGTTTCGCGTGGCTCCTCGACGGACGGGCCTTGCGCGATACGCACACGGTGCGCTCACCCGAGCGGCCCGATTACGTCGGCGAAACGACGTACTACTGGAATCCGGCCGCAAAGCGCGTCGAGTGGCTCTACATCGAAAACCGGGGCGGGATCAGTCGCGGCACGGTCGAGAGTGCGGCGGGGGCGCTCGTATTCCCGCCCACTGAATTTGTCGGCGACGGCCAGACGATGACCTACCGGATCCGCTGGACTCCTGTCGACGACAACGCCTATGAGGCATGGAGCGAGGCGAAGACCGACCACGGTTGGTCGACGATGTTCAAGTTGACGATGAAGCGTTCGCCCTGAAGATTCGACTGCGCTGAGCGGCGCACCGTCAGGTTGGCAATACCGTGGATTCGCCCTACCAGCAGGACCTCGCCTGGGTCCACCACGTCGGTTACTCGCATCACGTCGAGCGCGCGTTCCCGGGAATCCTCAAGCTTCTCCGTGACGCCGGGCTCGCGACGGGCGCACGGGTTCTGGACGTCGGCTGCGGCAGCGGCCTGCTGGCGCAGAAATTATTGGCCGCGGGTTTTGAAGTGCACGGCGTCGATGCCTCGGCGGCGATGATCGAGCTTGCCCGGAACCACGCGCGGGCCGGCCGCTTCGAAGTGCTGCGCCTGCCGACCGGCGCCGAGCGCGCATTGCCCGAGGCCGACGCCGTGGTCTCCACCGGGCATGTGCTCAACTACCTGGATTCGCGGGACGACATCGCCGGCGCACTGGCGGAACTCGCGGGCGCGGTGCGGCCGGGCGGCGTGCTGGCGATCGACCTGATGATCGACGAAAAGCGAAAAGCCCCCGACGAACCCGAAGTGCACGCCAGGGTCGCCGACGATTGGGCGATCTACACGCGATTCACGCGTCCTGCGCCCGGTCGGCTGGACCGGGTGATCACGGTCTTCCGCCGCGTCGGCGAGGGCTGGCGGCGCAGCGACGAAACGCATCGCAACTTGAGCTTTGGCACAGACGACGCACTGCGACTGCTGCGCGCCAGCGGCATCGATGCCGTCTGCCGCCCGGCATTTGGCGACGAAAAGCTGCCGGCGGACTTGATCGTGCTGACCGGCATCCGGAGGTGATGGCACGGCGACAATGCCGGCTCACGGAGGCGGGTCGGGCACGGCGCCGAGCGCATCGGCGGCTGCTGTAAAAT
>JBOIGD010000005.1:0-5260 GCA_050742615.1 Casimicrobiaceae bacterium
ACCAGCAGCACCGCGGTCAGGACGACGACGGCGGTGCCGACCCCCTTGAGCGCGGCGGTCTTCGCCGTGAACTCGGCGAGGTATTGCCGCGCGGTCCCGCTGCTGCCGGGCAGCAGGAACTTGAGCAGCACCGGCTCCAGCACGTTGAGCCAGTGTTCGAACATCGAGTACGGGGCCACGTAGGCGAATGCGACGGTGAACAGCGGGACCAGCCCGAGCAGGGTCGTGAACGACAGGCTGGCGGCGATGCGCGCGAACGGGGTCGCGCGCAGGCGCCGTACGACCCGGATGACGAAAGCGGCGAAGGCGCGGGTCCGGGCGAACACGGCTAGAGCCCAGGCCGCGTCACGCCAGCGCGTGCACGACCGACCAGGCGAGCGCGGCCAGAAACGCGGAGCATGGGATCGTCAGCAGCCACGCCCAGACGATCCGCTCGGCGACACCCCAGCGCACCGCCGAGAGCTTGCGCGTCGCGCCCACGCCGATGATGGCGCCGGTGATCGTGTGCGTGGTCGAAACCGGAATCCCCAACCCGGTCGCCAGGAACAGCGTGATCGCGCCCCCGGTCTCGGCGCAGAAGCCGCCGACGGGTTTGAGCTTGGTGATCCGCATGCCCATCGTTTTGACGATTCGCCAGCCGCCGAGCAGCGTGCCCAATGCGATCGCCGCCTGGCAGCTCAGAACCACCCAGAACGGGACATGGAAGGTAGGGCCGCCGATGCCGGCCGAGAAGAGGACCATGGCGATGATGCCCATGGTTTTCTGTGCATCGTTGCCGCCGTGGCCCAGGCTGTACATCGACGCCGAGACGAATTGCAAGCGGCGGAACCAGCGATCGATCCGATGCGGTGCGGTGTGAGCGAACGCGTGCGCCACACCCACCATCAGTGCCATGGCGAGCACGAGGCCGAGCAGCGGCGAGAGCACGATTGCCAGCGTGATCGTCAGCAATCCCTTGCCGGCCAGGGCGGCGAAGCCGCCCTTCGCCACCGCCGCGCCAGCGAGGCCGCCGATCAGGGCGTGCGACGACGACGAGGGTATGCCGTAGTACCAGGTGATCGCGTCCCAGGCGATGGCCCCGACGAGTGCGCCGAGGATCACGTGATGGTCGACCACTGACGGCGCGATCACGCCGGTCCCGATCGTATTAGCCACGTGCAGGCCGAAGACCAGGAATGCGACAAAGTTGAAAAACGCAGCCCAGGCGACCGCGTAGTGCGGACGCAGCACACGCGTCGATACGATCGTCGCGATCGAGTTCGCGGCATCGTGGAAGCCGTTCATGAAATCGAAGACCAGCGCGATGGCGATCAGCAGCACCACCGCGTGAAAACCGAAGCCGGATGCCGCCATCGCTTCAGGCGTTCTCGAGCACGATGCCCTCGATCAGGTTGGCCACGTCCTCGCACTTGTCGGTGACCGTCTCGAGCAGCTGGTAGATCTCCTTGAGCTTGATGATCTCCTTGACGTCGGGCTCCTCGCGGAAGAGCTTGGCCATCGCCGAGCGCATCACGTGGTCGGCATCGGTCTCCAGACGGTCGATCTCGGCGCAGATCCTGAGGATCGCGTCGGCATCGCCGATCGCCCGCAGCTTCGCCACCGCATCCTTGACCTTGGCCGTGCAGGAGACGCAGATATCGGCCAGTCGCCGGGCCTCGACCGGAACCGTGCGCACGTCGTACAGGAACAGGCACTGCGCGACGTCCTCGGTCAGGTCGAGGATGTCGTCCATGCCGGTGATCAGCTGGTGAATCTGGTCGCGATCGAGAGGTGTGATGAACGTCTGGTGCAGCAGCGAGATGGTCTGGTGCGTGATGTGATCGGCCTGCTTTTCGTAGCGCTCGATGTTATGGCGCCGCAGGTCGAGATCGCCGATGTTCTCGAGCAGCAGCTTGAGCTCGCCGGCGGCAAGCACCGCCAGGTCGGCGTGCTGATTGAAGAAATCGAAAAACCTTCCCTCGCGCGGCAGCAGGCTGGCCATCGGTCTTTTCCCCCCGGAGTCGGCGACGGTCGGGCTCGCCGCGGCTGATTATCGCATCACCGGCGGTGGCGGCGCGGGCGCGTTCGCCCGGCGTAAGCTCCGGCAGGCCGTCTTCGACCAACGGCGGCGCGGCGGAACCGCGCTATGCTTGGCACGCTCTACAGCGAAGGATGAACGCAATGACGACGACCCCGGATTCGACACAGACCGCGGTGCTGGGTGGCGGCTGCTTCTGGTGCCTGGAGGCCGTGTTCGACCAGCTCGACGGCGTCCTCTCGGTGGAATCGGGCTATGCCGGCGGGCGCAGCGCCGATCCGAGCTACGATGCCGTGTGCGGCGGCGAGACCGGGCACGCCGAGGTGGTGAAGATCGATTTCGATCCGGCAAAGCTGTCTTTCCGCGACCTCCTTCGGGTCTTCTTTTCGATCCACGATCCGACGACCCGGGACCGGCAGGGGAACGACATCGGCACGCAGTACCGCTCGGTGATCTTCTGCCAGACGCCGGCGCAGAGGTCCGATGCGCAGGCAGTCGTCGCCGAATTGACGCAGACGGGAATTTGGCCGGCGCCGATCGTCACCGAGATCGCCGACGCAGCGACTTTCTACCCGGCCGAGGGCTATCACCGGGAGTACTTCGAGCGCAACGGACGCCAGCCGTATTGCCAGGCGGTGGTGGCGCCGAAGGTGGCCAAGTTCAGGAAGCAGTACGTCGACCGCCTGAAGCGGTAGCGCTCGCTAGGTTCGGCGCGCGAACCAGCCGCCGCCGGCCAGCGCCGCACCGACCGACCAGAAAACCGGCGCGAGTCCCACCGTCGATCCGACGGCCCCGAACAGCAACGGCACCGCGAATGTCGATGCGTTGATGATCGACATTCGGACGCCCGCCGCCTCGCCCATCCTGCCGGCCGGCGCGATGCTGTGGAGCAGCGACATCACCATCGGCTGCGCGCTGCCGAGTGCCAGGCCCAGCGTGAACGAGAGGACCATCAGCGCGCCGACGCTGGTCACGAACGGGAACAGCGCATAGGTGGCGGCCGCGATGAACAGCGCCGCGGTCAGGACCTGGAGCTCGGTGAAGTGGCGCGCGATCCGCGGCATCAGCAGGCGCACGGCAAACGTCGCCGCGGCGAACGACGCCAGGATGACCCCGATGCGCGACGCCGACAATCCGATCGTCGCACCGTAGATCGGGATGAAAAACGTGTGCAGGTCCCAGGCCATCGAGAGCAGCCCGTTGACGATGAAGATCCGCTTCAGGTGCGGGTTGCGAAACATCTCGGCGACACCGCTGGACGGCGCCAGAAGGTGCCCGCGATGGCGGCCCGGGAGCACCAGCGCGCGCCGCGCCAGGATCGCGACCGGGACCAGCGGCAGCAGCGCGAAGCCGACGAAGGTCGCGCCGAAGCCTAGGTTGTCGATCGACAGTCCCGCGGATAGCGGCCCGCAGAAGCCGGAAATCGAGTACCCCAGCGCGAGAAGGCTGAAGTTCTTCCCCCGCTCGCCTGGCGGCCCCATCTCGCCGGTGGCGTTTTGCACCGACACCTGGAAGAGCATGAACGAGGCCCCGATCAGCGAGGTCGCGACGAAGAGCGACGGGATTCCCGGCCAGAGGCAGGGCAGCGCCGCGCCCAGCGCGATGCCGCAGGAGCCGACGAGCATCGGCCGCCGCACGCCGATGCGGTCGGACAGGCGGCCGGCCGCGACGCTGAGCCATATCGGCAGGAATGCATAAAGCCCCATCAGCGTGCCGACCACCAGCGGCGAAGCCCCGGCGGAAAGCGCGTACAGCGACACGGTCACGCGGCTGCCGGCCATGACCGTGTGATTGAGGATCGCCACGACGATCAGCGCCGGAAAGCTGTAACGGCTCCTTTGCACCGGGCCGGTCACGGCGCGAGGCGCTCGACCTGCCAGCGCGCGCCGGCGCGCCGGTAGAGGATGCGGTCGTGCAGCCGCGAGCTGCGCCCCTGCCAGAATTCGAACGCTGAGGGCAGCACGCGATAGCCGCCCCAGAAAGGCGGTCGCGGGACCGGCGCGTCGTCCCCGGCATGGCGCGCCGCGACCGCCGCGAATTCGCGCTCCAGCCAGTCGCGATCGGGGATGATCCGGCTTTGCGGCGACGCCCACGCCCCGAGGCGCGAGGACCGCGGACGCGACGCGAAATACGCGTCGGACTCCGCCGCCGCCAGCTTGCTGGTCGTACCCTCGATCCGCACCTGCCGCTCGAGCTCGACCCAGTGAAAGAGCAGTGCCGCACCGGGATGGATCGCGAGTTCGCGCCCCTTTCGGCTGTCGTGATTGGTGTAGAACACGAATCCCTCGGGGCCGGCGCCTTTGAGAAGGACGATGCGCGCGGCCGGCCGGCCGTCCGCCCCGACGGTCGCGAGCGTCATCGCCGTCGGCTCAGGCAGCGCGGCGTGGATCGCTTCCTGCAGCCAGCGCTCGAATTGGCGCAGCGGATCGGGATCGACGTCGCCTTCGGTCAGCGCTTCACGGTGGTACTCGCGGCGCAGCTCGGCGAGGTTCAGGGAGGGCGTCATGGTGCGAGATCGGCATTATCGGCGATTTCGCGTCGCCGCGCGCAGGCGCGAAGCTCGGCCGGCCCGGGCAGGGATGCCGGCGACCGCCCGGGCTCGCTCGCGGCGGCGCGACAACGGGTCGGATCGTGCGGGCGCGGACCGCGTCGCTGCCGCCGACCGGCGCCATTGCGAGAGTGCGCCGAAGCGCCGAAGCAACACCCGCGGCGGCTGCCGCTCGGCAGCCGGCACAATTTGCACACTAGCCTCTCGGGAATGCGGTATATTTGTTCGCATGGAGCAAGCATCAATGACAGGAGATTGAGCTGACTCCATATTCATCGCCGTTGCATCGAAGCGATCAACCACCAGGAAGGAGTGCTATGGCTACTGCCAAGAAAGCTGCAAAGAAGCCCGCGAAGAAGCCGGCCGCCAAGAGGCCCGCAGCGAAGAAACCCGCGGCAAAGAAACCGGCTGCGAAAAAGGCACCGGCTAAGAAAGCCGCCCCGAAGAAGGCCGCCAAGAAACCCGCCGCGAAGCGCAAGCCCAACGCGGCGTTCATGAAGGCGATGACTCCGTCGTCGACGCTGGCCGCAGTGGTCGGCAGCATGCCGCTGCCACGCACCGAAGTCACCAAGAAGATCTGGGACTACATCAAGAAGAACAGGCTGCAGGACTCGGTCAACAAGCGCCTGATCAACGCCGACGATAAGCTGCGCGCGGTGTTCGGCGGCAAGAACAAGGTCTCGATGTTCGAGATG
>JBOIGD010000006.1:0-13497 GCA_050742615.1 Casimicrobiaceae bacterium
CGTACGCGGTCAACCCGCCGCCGAGCACGGCGTCCCACTGCGCCTCGACGCCACGGCGCCGCGTCCGGCCCGCGTTCTTGTACGTCGTGCGGCCGCCCGTGGATGCGTCGATGACGATCTCGTTCGATGTATCGATGTTGAAGGCCGCCAGGTTCACTCGTTGCGCGCCGGCCAGGTAGGCCTTGATGCCGATTTCGGTCGAACGGCTGATCGCGGGCTGGAGCGCGAAGTTGAGACCCGTGCCGACATTGCGGTACGCGAGCTCGATGAAGGTCGGGGTCTCGAAGCCCTCGCCCCAGTTGGCGTAGACATTGACATCCCTGGCCGCGTGCCATACGACGCCGGCAACCGGGCTGGCATGCGCGAACGCAACCCGGCCGCTGTCGTCGGGGTTCAAGGCCGTCATATAATGATCGGTCGAGTCGAAACGCACGTCGCTGTAACGCGCGCCGGCGAGCAGCGACAGCGCTGGCAGCGGCGACCATTCCGCTTGCGCATAGACGTCCTGGTTGCGCACCCGGTCGTCCTCGTCGCGGCGAAGATCTCCCAACGCCCCGTTGTTGTTGACGAATCCCTTGCGCGCCTGCGTTTGGCGGTCGTAGGCAGCGCCCACCGTCAGCGTGAGCGGCCCGCCGGCGAACGCGAATCGCGTCGTCGCGCGGAGGTCGATGCCGCCGAAGGCGCCGTCGAGATCGGTGACCCCGCCGGACGAGGTGTCGGCCGTCCCGGCGAGCGCCAGGTACTGCCGCACCGCACGCTGGCCTGCGTACGCGGTCGCGCGCAAGGTCGTGGCGGCGCCGATGCTGCGCTCGATCGTCGCGCCTCCCTGCTGCTGCCCGACCGTTTTGCGAGTGTCGAACTGCGTTGCCGCGGCGTCGGCCTGGCGCGGATTCGCCTGCCACTCGGCGCGCGTCAGCCCGAGCGGATCCTGCGCCTCCGGCTGGTAGAGCGTGTTGCCGATCAGCGTCACGCGGGTGTCGCCATCGATCGCGAATTTGAGCTTGGCGTTGAACTGGTCCCGCGAGGCGGCGCTGTGGTCGCGGTAGCCGTCGGTCGCAAAATGATTGGTGGTCAGCGCGAAGTTGACGCCGCGTGCCTCGCCGCCGAATTTCGCGATCGCGTTCCAGGTGCCGTAGCTGCCGGCGACTACCTGGGCCTGCGCGGCCGGCGTCGCAGGGCCGTCTTCGCTGAAGACCGAGATCACGCCGCCCGCCGCGTTGCCGTAAAGCGTCGAAAACGGCCCGCGCAGCACTTCGATCCGCTGCGCGGACGCGAGGCTGAAGCTGCCCGTCTGGCCCTGGCCGTCCGGCATCGTCGCCGGAATGCCGTCCTGATAGAGGCGAATGCCGCGCACGCCGAAGCTTGCGCGCGCGCCGAAGCCACGCGAGGAAACCTGCAGGTCCTGCGCATAGTTCCATCGGTTCTGCACGACCAGCCCGGGGACGCGCGACAGCGATTCGGACAGGTTTATTTGCAACTGACCCCGCTGAATGCGTGCCGCATCGACGCTGTCGATGGCCACCGGCAGATCGAACGCACGTTCCTCGACCCGGGTGGCCGTCACGACCAGCGGATCGATGCGCGCCGCCTCCTGTGCCGGCGCAAGCGCCGGCAGCAACGCGACGGCGATCGCCGCGACTGCCTGGCCGGGCCAGGTCCGGCGCGTCCCGCGCCGGTCGCAGTGGACGGATCCTTGCACGTTCCGCGCGTTCAATAGGTGCGGCAAAGTCGTGTAGCATAACCGATCTTCGCGGCGGTTCCATTGGGGCGCGCTGCATCGGCAAGGAGAATGCATCGCCATGCGGTCGGCACGGCTCATCCTCGGTGCTGCGGCTCTCTCGGCCGCAACGTCCCTCCCGGCGCTGAGCGCTCCGATGGCCTACGCGTCGAACGAGGGCTCGGGCACGGTATCGGTGATCGATACGGCGACCGACAAGGTGACCGCGACGTTCGATGTCGGCGGCAAGCCGCGCGGGATCGCGCTGTCGCTGGATGGGAAGCGGCTTTACCTGAGCGACCAGGATGCCAATGCGGTGCTGATCGTCGACGCCGCGACCGGCGCGCCGCTGGGCCGGACGCCGCTCGGCCATTCCCCCGAAGGCATCTATCTGTCGAGCGACGGCAAGTTCCTCGCCGCGGCCGTCGAGGAGGACGACCAGGTGATGCTGGTCGACACGGCCAGCACCAAGGTCGTGCAGCGGATCAGGATGCGCGGCAAGAACCCGGAGCATGCCGTTTTCAGTCCCGACGGCAAGTGGCTCTACGTCAGCAGCGAGGAGGCGGACAGCGTCGACATCGTCGATCTCGCCAAGGGTGAAGTCGTCAAGTCGGTGAAGGTTGGCGATCGTCCGCGCGGCATCGGCTTCCTGCCCGACGGCACGCGCGCCTATGTCGCCGCGGAAAACGCGGATACGGTCAACGTCCTGGATGTCGCGACGCAGCAGGTGATCGCGCGCATCAAGGCCGGCAGCCGCTCGAACGGTGTCACGGTGCGCCCGGACGGCAAGCGGGTGTACGTAAGCTCGGGCGGCGAAGGCACCGTGCAGGTCATCGACACCATGCGCGATGCGATCATCGCGACTGTCCCTGTCGGCAAGCGACCGTGGAACATGGCCATCACGCCGGATGGCAGCAAGCTCTACGTCGCGTGCGGGCGGTCCAATGCCGTGGCGGTGATCGATACGGCAACCAACACCAAGATAGCTGACATCGCCGTCGGGCAGCTGCCTTGGGGCGTCGCGATACGTTGACCGCCTTGGCCGCGGCTGGCTGCGCGCAGCCTCAGCGACGCTCGGGCGTCGATCCGGTCTGTGTCGCGACCCGGACAAGCTCGACCGCTGTTTCGGTGCCCAGCTTCTGCCGGATCGCCGACTGGTAATTGGCGACCGTTTTGTAGTTGAGGCAGAGGCGTGCGCAAATCTCCCGCCGACCCCCGGGACCTATTAGGATAATCCGGAGGGGGCATGCGAAGTCATCTGCCGACGTTGTCCTCGCATCCTCTGGGAATCGTGCCGGCTGCGATGCTCGGACTGGTCTGGGGGTCCGGAGCCTTGGCGGACGGGCCCAATCCCGCGGAGGCCTTCGAACTGCCGGCGGTTGAGGTCGTTGGCACGACGCCGCTTCCTGGCCTGGGTACCGCATTGAAAGACGTTCCCGCCAACGTGCAGAGCTTCGGCCGCGCTGATTTTCAGCGCCAACGGCCCCTCGATCTCACCGATTTCCTCGAGCGCAACGCGAACAGCGTCGGCGTCTCCGCCGCGCAAGGCAATCCGTATCAGCAAGACCTCAATTTTCGCGGCTTCACCGCGTCGCCGCTGCTCGGCACGCCTCAGGGGATATCGGTCTTCCAGGACGGCGTGCGCATCAACGAGGCGTTCGGCGATGTGGTGAACTGGGACCTGCTGCCCGCTTCGGCCATATCGAGTATCCAGCTCATCCCCGGCTCCAACCCGGTGTTCGGACTGAACACGCTCGGAGGCGCGCTGGCGATCTATACGCGCAGCGGCGCGCAGAACCCCGGGGGCGCCATCGAGCTTTCCGGCGGATCATTCGGCCGGAAATCGGCGGCATTCGAATACGGCGGCACCCACGATCGTTTCGACTATTTCCTGACCGGCAATTTTTTCGACGACAATGGATGGGCGGAGCACAACTCCAGCCGGGTGAAGCAATTCTTCGGCAAGGTCGGCTATCAAGACGACAAGACCGACTTCGACGTGAGCCTGACCCTGGCCGACAATGCACTTCAGGGAACGCAGACCCTGCCCACGCCCTGGCTCGACACGCCGAGGCAGGCCTACACGTTCCCCGACTTCAACGAGAACAAGCTCGGCTTCCTCACGGCCAAGGGGAGCCACTTCCTCGGCGAAGGGGTGCTCCTCGGCGGCAACGCCTATTACCGCCGCTTCCGTAACACCAACGTCAGTAGCAACGTCAACGACGACTTCGGCGAAATCGATCCGGACAGCGGCGAGCCTGAACTCGATCAGGCGACCAACGACCGCTCGGCTATCGACCAGAAAAGCTGGGGCCTCGGTCTTCAACTCACCGTTCTGGGCGAGCCCGGCGGGCATAGGAACCAGTTCATTGCGGGAATCAGTGGCGATTTCGGCGACACAAGGTTCGGTCAGGACTCGCAGACGGCGGATTTCACGGTCGACCGAGATACGGTGGGCACCAGCGACTTTGCGCCAGAGACGGACGTCGGCACGACCAATCGCTACCTCGGCGTGTATTTCGGCGATACTCTCGCGCTGGCTGAACAGTGGGCGCTGACGCTTTCTGGCCGTTACAACCGGGCCCGTATCTCGGTGTCCGATCGCGGTGGCATGAATCCGGGCTTGGACGGCAACTACACCTTCTCGCGCTTCAATCCCGCGCTCGGCGTCAACTTCAAACCATCGGCGGCGTTCACCGCCTATGCCGGGTACAGCGAGGGCATGCGGGCGCCGTCTCCGGTGGAGCTCACCTGCTCCGACGCCAATGCGCCGTGCAAGCTGCCTAACGTCTTCATCGCCGATCCGCCTCTCGCCAAGGTTGTCTCCAAGACCGTCGAAGCGGGCACGCGCGGCAAGATCGGTCTGGACACGCAATGGGCGATCGCGGTCTATCGCACCGACCTCGACGACGACATCCAGTTCATCTCGAGCGGCGCCGGTACCGTCAATTCCGGTTATTTTCAGAACGTCGGAAAGACCCGCAGGCAGGGTGCCGAGGTCTGGGGCGCGACGCGATTCGGTCCGTTATCGCTCAGCATGCGCTACAGTCATACGGAGGCCACGTTCCGCTCAAGCTTCGTTGCTGCGAGCCCGAACAACTCGACCGCTGACGACAACGGTGCGATCGTCGTCAGTCCGGGCAACCGCCTGCCCGGCATTCCCGCGGAGTCCGCCAAGCTTCGCGCCGACTACGACCTCGGCGACAGCTGCTCGATCGGCATCGGCGTGGTCTACGCTTCGAGCCAGTTCGCACGGGGCGACGAAAACAACCAGGACCGCCATGGCCGCCTGCCTTCGTACACCGTGGTAGACCTCGATACGCGCTACCGCGCGACCAGGGAGATCGAAGTCTTCGCACGCGTGGCCAACCTGTTCGATCGGCGTTACCAGAGCATCGGCGTGCTGGGCTCGAATGTCTTCACCGGACCCGGACGCAGCTTCGGACCTTCGGTGGGCATCGACCCCGTGCCCGAACAGTTTCGAGGGGTGGGCGCGCCACGAGGCATCTGGCTGGGCGTGCGCTACTCGTTCGGGTTGAGCTCATCCGGAAAATGAAGGATGACCGCGCGCATCGATGCCTGCGGCAACGACCTCTTGCTGCGCAGAGCTTGCGGGCCACTACGGTCACTCCGCCGGTCGAGGCCCGTCGGCTAGCTCGATCAGTTGTCGATGCAAGGCAGCCGCGATCTCCACGCCGTCCCGGGCGGCTGCCGCAGCGAGGGTGTTGCGACGATAGCCCGGAAGGCGAACGCCGCAGTCCCTCTCCATCTCCGCGATCAGCGCCTCGATCCGTTCGAGATAGTGCGAGGTGCCAACCAACGCTGACGGATCGATGACCAGAAATGCCTGCCCGACTCGCGGCCGGTTGCCCTCGTCGGTCAGAAATGAATCGGCCTCGAACCCGAAGGCGGCGCCGGTCAGCGCGCAGGCCAAGAGCTCCACCATCAAGGCCAACATCGTCCCCTTAGTGCCGCCCATCGCCAGCATGGACCCGGCCAGCGCTGCGCTGGCGTCGGTCGTGGGTCTGCCTTCGGCGTCCAGCGCCCAGCCGAGCGGAATCGGCCGGTTCTCCTTTGCCGCCATCATGACCTTGCCGCGCGCGACTTCGGACAGCGACAAGTCGATGACCAGCGGCGGACCGTCGCGACGCGGGAATGCGGCGGCAATGGGATTGGTGCCGAATACCGGATGCGCGCCTCCCGCTGCCGCCATGGCCGCGGGCGAGTTGCCCAGCGCGATGCCGACCAGGCCGGCGGCGGCGACCGGCGCCAGGTGATACGCGGCGACGCCGAAGTGATGGCTGTTGGTTACGCCGACGAAGCTCACGCCGAATTCATGCGCGCGCCGGATCGCCTCGTCGATGGCGAGCGCGCAGGCCGGGAACGCGAGGCCGCTCGCCGCGTCGACCAGCGCCCCGCCGCCGCGCGAGGCGACGACACGGGGAACGGCGTCGCCGAGGGCGCGGCCGTTCCTCAAGTGCGCCGCATATTGCGCAATGCGCGCCACGCCGTGCGAGCCCAAGCCCTGCGCCTCGGCCTCGACCAGCGCCCCCGCGGTCGCGGCCGCCATCGCCGCATTCGCTCCGGCGCGCCGCAGCGCCCGCGCCGCCAGGTCGCGCAGCGCCTCCGGCGCGATCCTAGGCATGCGCATCCGCGCTGCCGCGCCGTCGCAGCACGCCGGCGACCGCATCGGCCACCAGGGCGGAAACGCGCACGTTCGATTCCCGCGTCACGCCAGCGATATGCGGTGTGAGCAAGAGGTGCGGGCAGCCGTCCAGCACGCCCGCGGCGGCCAGCGGCTCGCGCGCAAACACGTCCAGCGCCGCGCCGGCGAGCCGTCCGGCGCGCAGCGCCGCCGCCAGCGCGGGCTCGTCGACGATGCCGCCGCGCGAGGTGTTGATCAGGATCGCGTCGGGTTTCATCAATGTCAGCCGGCGCGCATCGATGAGGCCTCGGGTTGCCGCCACTAGCGGCAGGTGCAGGGACACGATGTCCGCCTCGCGCAACAACGGGTCCAGCGAACGCGGCGCGGCGCGCGCCTCGGACCAAAGCGGCGAATGGTCTGGAATCGCCACGTCGCAACCGACGACACGAACCCCCAGCGCCGAGGCGAGCTCGGCCACGAGCCGCCCGATGCTGCCGAACCCGACGACGCCGAGCGTGCTGCCCGCGAGCTCGCGCCCGCGGGAAAGCGCGGCGCGCGGCCACTCGCCGGCGGCCACGGCCGCGGTCGCCTCGTACGCGCCTCGCCGCAGCAGCAGCGCGACGGTGATCACGTATTCCGCGACCGCGCGCGCGTTGCCGCCGGTCGCAGGCATCACGTCGATCGCTCGCGCCGCGCAGGCGGGGAGATCGATGTTGTCCAGCCCGACTCCCAGGCGTCCGACGACCTTGAGCCGCGGCGCCGCGGCCAGCAGCGCCGCATCGACGATCGTGCGGTTGCGCACGATCAGCGCATCGGCGTCCGCGAGCTCGCTTTCGAGCTCGCTCGGCCGCTCGACCAGGTCCGAGTCGTAGCGCACGTCGAAGTCCGCCGCGAGCGACGCCAGCGCGGCATCGTCGATGAATTCACTGATGACGATCCGCACGCGCTCCCCGGCTCACTGCCGGGCAAACAGCTGGTCGATGTCTTCGAACGCCTTGAACTCCAGGGCATTGCCGAACGGGTCGAGGAAGAACATCGTCGATTGCTCGCCCGGCTGACCCTTGAAGCGGACGTGCGGATCGATGATGAACCGCGTGCCCGCGGCCTCCAGGCGATCGGCGAGGCTGTTCCATGCGTCGACGGCCATGACCACGCCGAAATGCCGCACCGGCACCTGATCCCCGTCGACCAGGCTGGTGGCGGCCCTCATCTCCGCAGCACTGACGCAGTGCGCGACGATCTGGTGGCCGTAGAAATCGAAATCGACCCAGTCGGCTGCGCTGCGCCCTTCGGCGCAGCCGAGCAGATCCCCGTAGAAGCGGCGTGCGGCCGCGAGATCGGTCACCGGGAAGGCCAGGTGAAACCGCGGATAGTCTGCCGGCAACGAAGACTCTTGCCGTGTCGGTTTGGCGCTCCAGCTCAACTCTGCATCCCCCATCGGCGCACCGTGCGCCGCTCTATCGTGCGAAAAATGACGTTCTCGACCAGAAGGCCGATCAGGATCACCGTGAACAACCCGGCGAAGACGTTGGCGATCTCGAGCTGGTTCTTGTTTTCGTAAATGAACCAGCCCAGCCCACCCGAACCGGACGACACGCCGAACACGAGCTCCGCCGCGATCAGCGTGCGCCACGCAAATGCCCAGCCGATCTTCAAGCCCGTCAGGATGCTGGGAAACGCGGCCGGGATCAGGATTCTGCCGACATACGGCAGACCACGCAGGCCGTAGTTGCGGCCGACCATGCGCAGGGTGTTCGACACCGACAGGAATCCGGAATGCGTATTCAGCGCGACTGCCCACAGCACCGAATGGATCAGCACGAACACCAGGCTGCCGTTGCCGAGGCCGAACCAGATCAGCGCCAGCGGCAGCAACGCGATCGCGGGCAACGGATTGAACATCGACGTCAGCGTTTCCAGGAGATCCGTGCCGACGCGCGAGCTTATGGCGACGCTGGTCAGCACCGCCGCCAGGAAGATGCCGGCAGCGTAGCCCATCAGCAGCACTTTGATCGAGGTCCAGGCCTTGCCCAGCAAACCTCCGCTCAGGATCGCGTTGGCGAAAGCCTGCAAGGTGGCGCTGAAGGTTGGAAACAGGAGATCGTTATGCAGCCAGCGCGCATAGATTTCCCATGCCGCGGCCAGCAGCACCAGGATCACGAGCTTGCGCACCGCGCCGATGTTGTAGATGCGTTCCCAGGCCGACAGAGGCCGCTGCACGACGCCGAATTGCGAGGCATCGACCGTTTGCCGCAGCAGGTCGGGGCGCAGCAGGTTGGCATCAGCCATGAATTGCCTCCTCGATCTCGACGGCGTCGGCAAACAGCATCGTGTGAATACGCTGCTCCAGGGCCCTGGCCGCATCGCCGGCCGTGGCGTCCCGCGACAGGCTGTTCAGCTCCGCCTTGACCTGCCCCGGATGCGGCGACAGGAGCAGAATGCGGCTGCCGATGGTGATCGCCTCGGGGATCGAATGGGTGACGAACAGGACGGTGAAGCGAGTGTCGTCCCATAGCTGCAGCAGCTCGTGCTGCATCTTGCGCCGGGTCAGCGCATCGAGCGCGGCGAAAGGCTCGTCCATCAGCAGCACGTCGGGCTCCATCGCCATGCCGCGGGCGATCGCGACGCGCTGCTTCATGCCGCCCGACAAGGTATGCGGATAGCTGTCGGCGAACTTCGCGAGGTTCACCTTGTTGATGTATTCGAGCGCCTTTTCCTCAGCCGCCCTGCCGGCAAGCTTGCCGCTCGAAGTCAGCGCGAACACCACGTTTTCCCGGACGGTTTTCCACGGCAGCAGCTGGTCGAACTCCTGGAACACCATCATGCGGTCGGGGCCGGGCCGCGTGACCGGCGCGCCTTTGAGCCGAATCTCGCCTTCGACCGGATTCAGGTAACCTCCGACTGCCTTCAGCAGCGTCGACTTGCCGCAGCCCGACGGGCCGAGCAGGATGAAGCGATCCGACCGAAACACCTGGAAATCGACGCGATACGTCGCCGTGACGCGATGCTCGCTGGTCTTGTACTGCAGCGTCACGCCGCGAACATCGAGCAGCGGCGCCATGGCGTCAGGCATGCTTTCTCCTCCGGGCAGCGGGAGCGACTCCGTTTTCTTCGGGCCGATGTGCTGCGGACTGCGCCGGCGCGTCAATTCTGCCAGGGCAGCCGGTCCAGATCGACGTTGCCGCCGGTGAGAACAATGCCGACGCGGCGGCCCGCCACCGGCAGTTTGCGCTCGAGCAGAGCGGCGAGAGGCACCGCCGACGACGGTTCGATGATCAGCTTCAGCCTGTGCCAGGTCAGCCGCATCGCGTGCACGATCGCATCTTCCGACGCCGTGCCGATCGCGTCGACGGCAGTCAACAGCACCGCGAACGTCTTCGCGCCGAGCGACGAGCGCAGTCCATCGGCGATGGTGCGCGGATCGGTCTGAGGAACGATGCGTCCGCTCTGCAGCGAGCGCCAGGCATCGTCGGCTCCGGCGGGCTCCGCGCCGTACACCTCGATCGAAGGCTTGATTCCGCGCGCCGCGATCGCCGTGCCCGCGAGCAGGCCGCCGCCGCCGACCGGCGTCACGATCGCGTCGATCGCGGGCACTTCCTCGAGCAGTTCCAAGGCCGCCGTCCCCTGGCCCGCGATCACGCGCCAGTCGTCGTACGGATGGACCAGCACGGCGCCCGTCTCTGCCTGGACCGCGCCGCAGGTCTGGTCGCGCGCGGCGAGCGTCGGCGCGCAGAACCGGATCGTCCCGCCCAGTCCCTGGACCGCATTCTTCTTGACCAGCGCCGCATTCTCCGGCATGACCACCCACGCCGGTATGCCGCGCCGCGCCGCGGCCCACGCCACGGCGGCGCCGTGGTTGCCCGACGAATGCGTGACGACGCCGCGCCTCGCCTCCGCGTCGTCGAGCGAGAAAACGGCGTTGCACGCGCCGCGCGCCTTGAAGGCGCCGACTTTCTGCAGATTTTCGCACTTGAAGAAAAGCGTTGCTCCGGCGACCATGTCGAGCGACCGGCTGGTCAGCACCGGCGTGCGGTGCACGTGCGATCGTATGCGCGCATACGCCGCGCGCACCGCCGCCAGATCGACGCCGATCTCGAGCGCCGTCGCGGGATCCGCCGCTCCCATGCGGTCAGCTCCCCGGCAGCTTGTGCGCCTCGGGAAAGAACAGGTCTTTCCACGAATCGGGCCGCGACTTGATCGAGCCGATCTTGAGCATGAAGTCGACGTATTTCATGACGTTCTGCGGCGTCGTCGTATAGACGATCGCCGGGTCATTCAGCATGTCCTCGATGTCGCGCAGCGATGCCTTGTCCTTCGACACGCGGAGATACGTCTCCGCCGCCCAGTGCTTGTCCTTGTTGATCAGCGCCGTCGCCTCGTCGACCGCCTTGACGAAGGCGTCGTAGACTTTGGGGTTCTCGATGCGGAACTTGTTCGTCGTCCATACGACGTTGAAGGTGGCCGGCCCGCCGAGCACGTCGTACGAGCTCAATACCGTGTGGATCGCCGGATTCTTGAGCTGCTGATACTGAAATGGCGGAGAGCCGAAATGCGCGGTGATCTCGGACCGCCCGGACAGCAGCGCCAGCTGCGCATCGGGATGCGACATGCTGACGGTCAGGTGATCGAGCTTGTTCTGCTGCCCGTCGCCGAAGGCCTTTTCGGCCGCCATCTGCAAGGTGACGGCCTGAATCGAGACCTTGACCGCCGGCAATGCGATCTTGTCCCTGTCGGTGAAATCCTTGATTGTCCTTACGGACGGGTTGCGCGTATTGAGGTACAGCGGCATCGAGTTGATCGCCGAGATCGCCCTGACGTCGAGATTCCCCCGCGTCCGGGCCCACAGCGTGACCAGCGGCCCGACGCCGCCCGATGCGAACTGCAGGCTGTTCGATAGAAGCGCGTCATTCATGACGTTGCCGCCGGCGAACTTGGCCCACCCGACGGTGACGTCGACGCCGTTGGCCTTGGCATATTTCTCGATCAGCTTCTGGTCTTCCATAACCATAAGGGGCAGATAGCCGATTCCGTACTGCTGCGCGACCTTGATTTCGCTCATCTCGGCGCGGGCGCAAAACGGAAGCATCGCGACCATGAATACGGCCAGCGCGTGGGCGCGGTGCATCAGCAATGTGCTTTTCATCGTGGCTCCTGTCGGAATCGGAAAAGGCGGCGAATCGTCGACGCCGGAAGCGCTCGGCCCGGCGCCGTGGCGGCGGAGGATCGGCACCCCCGCATCACGCGCTTTCGTACAGCCGCGTCAGCACAAACTCGCGGTGCCCCAGGGCCTCTGCGGCCGTGAGCCTGCCGTTCGCCGTGCGAAACATCGTCTCGAGCAGCTTGTCACCGGCCTGGTCCATCGTGATTCCCCGCTGCAGCAGCGCCGAGGTGTCGACGTCGATGTGCTCGCTCATCGTCCGGACCGTGCGTGGATTGGCGCAGAGCTTGATCACCGGGAGGATCGGATTGCCGATGACGTTGCCCTGTCCGGTGGGAAAGAAATGAACGACGAAGCCCGACGCGGCGCACAGGGTGACCATTTCCGCGGCAGCCGACGAGCTGTCCATGAACCACAGGCCCGGTCCGGAAGGCGCCTCCGCCTTGTCGAGCACGCCGTCGACGACGCACTTCCTGCCGATTTTCTGGATGTTGCCCAGCGCCTTTTCCTCGATGGTGGTCAGACCGCCCTCGATGTTGCCCTTGGTCGGCTGCGAATCCGAAAGGTCGCTGGTCTTGTGGCGCTCGATCACGTCCTGGTAGCGGTCGAACATGAACATGAACTTCTCGCGCACCGCGTCGTTCGCGCAGCGCGCCGCGACGATCTGCTCCCCGCCGGTGATCTCGGTCGTCTCGCCGAAGCACAGCGTGCTGCCGAGCGCGTGCAGCTTGTCGAACGCGTTGCCGACGGTCGGGTTCGAGCCGCAGCCGCTGGTGGTGTCGGACTCGCCGCACTTGGTGGAGACCCAGAGCTCCGAGATCGGGCAGGCCTCGCGCTGCTTCTCGCTCGCCCACTGCACGTAGTCGCGCGCCGCCTTCGACGCGCGCATGATGGTGTCGTGATCGCCGTGGCCTTCGATGCCGAAGCCGACCACCGGCTTGCCGGTCTTGGCGATGCCGTCGACGACCTTCTGGGTCCAGCCGTCTTCGATGCCGATCACGACGACCGCGGCGACGTTCGGATTGCAGCCCGCGCCGATCAGGGTGCGGAAGTGCAGGTCGAGATCGGCGCCGAACTGCAGCCTGCCGTACGGATGCGGGATCGCGAGCGCGCCCTTGATGTTGTTGGCGACCGCTTCCGAGGCCGCGTTCGACAGGTCGTCGAGCGGCAGGATGATCACGTGGTTGCGCACCCCGACGCGGCCGTTCTCGCGCCGATAGCCGAGGAATGTGGTGTCTTTCGATACGACTGCCATGAGCTGCTCCGCGCCTACCAGCGCTTGGTCTTGATGTTGTGCACGTGCGCGTGCTCGCCGGCCTTGATGGGCGCGACGACCTTGCCCATGTCGATGCCGTATTTCACGACGGTGTCGCCGGCCGCCATGTCCTTCAGTGCGACCTTGTGGCCGATCGGGATGTCCTGGCGCGCGTTCAGGCTCACGGTCTTGTCGTCGTCCATGACCCAGCCGGTCATCGCGGTCCCGGCCTTCACGCCCTCGACCACCACCACTGCGACCGAATCGTCGGCGTCGTGCAACACGAAATGAATCATCGGCCCGCTCCTGTCTGAACCCGCAATCCGCCGGATCGTAGCCGCTCGGATTCGACTGTCAAGCAAGTCATATGGATGACCTGCATGTCAGCTCGGCGAGCGTTAGAATCTCGCCGATGCGCCCCGCCGCCACGCCGTTCGCCGCGATCGCCCCCGTCAGCGCCGGGATGCCGCTCTACCGCGTCGTCAAGCGCGCGCTGCTCGGCGCGATCGAGGCCGGCAGCTACGGGCCCGGCAGCGCGTTGCCGAGCGAAACCGGGCTCGCCGCGGCGTTCGGGGTCTCGATCGGCACCTTGCGCAAGGCGGTCGACGAGCTCGCCGCCGAGCATATCGTCGTGCGCCGCCAGGGCCGCGGCACCTACGTCGCGACGCACAACGCCGGGCGCTTCATGTTCCAGTTCTTCCACGTCGAGCGCAGCGACGGGC
>JBOIGD010000007.1:0-3471 GCA_050742615.1 Casimicrobiaceae bacterium
CCGGCGAGAAAATTGCGCCGCAATACCTCGTAGCTCTGCCCGGGCGCGAGTTGCCTGTCCTGCAGCCGGTCCCACAGCTCGCGGCTGAGTTGCAGGCGCCGCGTCGCGAACTCGAGCGGATTGCTCCCCAGGTCGCGCCGGTTCACCTGCGGATCCATGCCCTCGGCGGGGCCACCGAACCCGGCGTCGACATCGTTCGCGAACGCGAGCTGCGGCTCGTCGCTGCGCGAGGCGATCTTGGCCAGTTCTTGTTTTTCCCGGTCCGGCGCGAGCGGCTTGTAGGCGTATTCGATCGCCCAGTAGTCGTACGCACCGATCGTCGGCATCACGTAATCGGCCTGCCGTTCGTTCTGCAGGGCCAGATTGATCGCGTTGTAGTCCATCACCGACCCGCCGATGCCGTGCACATGGGTGAACGCCGGATCCTCGAGCTCCTTTTGCGTGTAAATCGTCGAAGCGCGGAAGTTGTGCTGCAGGCCGAGCGTGTGCCCGACCTCGTGCGTCACCACGTCCTTCAGCGTCTCGAGCACGTATTTTTGCGCCTCCGGCCCTTGCGGATCGATTTCGCCGCGCGCGACCAGCACGTCCAGCGCGAACGCAAGCTCGTCCATCGCGACGTCGCCGTAGTCGCAGTACGTCTCCTCGCCGGCCGGAGCCGACCGCGTCCTCGGACGAAACTGCTCGGAGGCCTGCCGCCGCGGCAGGCGGGTCCAGCCGTCCTCGATCTCGATGTCGGCGTCGAGAATCTCGCCGGTGCGCGGATCAGCGCGGCTGGGACCGATCGCCAGCGCGCCCGGCTCGTCGCGCACCACCCAGCGCACCGACGCGTGGCGCGCGTCGGCGGTGTCGAAGTCGGCTTTCTCGGGTTGCAATTCGACGCGCAGCGCGTCCTTGAAGCCGATCTTCTCGAAAGCCTTGTTCCATTCGAGAATGCCGGCCTTGACCGTGTCGCGATACTTTTCGGGGATATCACGGTCGAGCCAGTAGACGATCGGTTGCTTGGGCTCGGACAGCGCGGCGTCCGGATCCTTCTTTTCCAGCCGCCAGCGCTTGACGTAGTAGACCTCGGGAAACGCCGTGAGGTCGTCGGAGAAATCCCAGCGGCGCGTGACGAAATGCCCGATGCGATCGTCGGCGATGCGCGGGTGCATCGGCTCGGGCAGCTTGGTCAGACTGTAGTAGTAGCCGAGGAAGAGGCTCCGCACGTCCTCGAGATGCGCGGGCGGCGCCACGCGTGCGGCCGTGGGGTTGGTCGGCGGCGGCGGCAGCTTGGGCACCGCGTAGTGCGCCGAGACGGCAAACCCGGTCAGGTCGGCGCTGTTGTGGATCGCGGTGAAGCTCGAGTTGCGCGCATCGAACGAATAGGGAATCTTGTAGGCGGCCTCAAGCGCGGTCGACCCGCCGGGGAGGTCGGACAGCAGCAGCGCATTGATCTCGATCAGCACCGACTTCCGGTCTGGATGCGGCCGGCTGGCCACCGGCACCGCGCCGAGCAGGCTGTCGCTGGTCGATTCGCGTACGGCGCGCGCGATCGGCGTCCCGGCCGCTGCCAGGAACTGCGTGTTCTTGGCGATCAGCTGCACGAGGTTGCCCAGGCGGTGGAATTCGACGATGTACGAACGCAGCATCGGGCTCGTGAACGGATCGCGCTCGCCGATCCCCTGCGTGCGGTTCTCCTGCAGGAAAAACGGCCGGTCGATCTGGTCCGGCCGGATCTCCAGCCAGACCTTCTCGTCCTTCCGGTAGACGTTGAAGAAGCCGGGCTCCTCCTTGGCATCCTTGACGACGTCCGCGAAAGGCTTCTGCTGCGCTGCCACGGCGGCCGCGGCGGCGGCAGCCGCGGCGGCGGCGACCGCCGGCGTTCCCCCCGGTTTGCCGGTCGCGGGGTCGGCCGCGCCGTGGCCGGAACCGCTGGCGATCGGGGACGCATTGTCGGTGGCGGATTTCGCTGCGTCGGTTGCGGCGACCGCGGCGGCGGCCATCGTCGCCGAATCGCTCGCCGGGGCGGTGGCGCAGCCCGCGGCCAGCAGCGCCGCCGCGGCAAGCGCAACGGTCAATCGGGAGAGGGGGGAGAAGCGTGCGGTCAACATGTCGTCGTCGGTCGATTCGAATGCGTTGAGGGAGGAGATGCCACCGTTGAGCCGTGGCTGGTCAGGCGGCCCCGAGCTCGCCGCGCAGCGAATGGGGGCGCGCTTCAGTGATGCGGACGTCGGCGTAGCGTCCGACGAGCTCGGCGCCGCCGGCGAAGTTCACGACGCGATTGCTCTCGGTGCGCGCCGCCAGGTCCGTTGCGTTCCGGCTGGCGGGGCCGGTGACCAGCGCACGCTCGACCGTTCCGACCAGCGCGGCGCTGCGCGCCGTGTACTGCGCGTCGATGCGCTCCTGCAGGCGCGTGAGCCGCGCCTGCGCGACCTGGCGCGGCACCGTGTCGGCGAAGTCCGCGGCCGGCGTTCCGGGCCGCGGGCTGTACAGGAAGCTGTAGCTGCCGTCGAAGCCCACATCGTCGATCAGGCGCATCGTCTGCTCGAAATCGGCGTCGGTCTCGCCGGGGAAGGCCACGATGAAATCGGACGACAGAGACAGTGCCGGACGGGTCTTGCGCAGCCGCCGGACGATCGACTTGTATTCGAGCGCGGTGTAGCCGCGCTTCATCGCGGCCAGCACCCGGTCGGACCCCGATTGCACCGGCAGGTGGAGCTGCGACACGAGCTTAGGCACCGTGCGATAGACATCGATCAGCCGCTGCGACATCTCCCGCGGATGCGAGGTCGTGTAGCGGATTCGCTCGAGGCCGTCGATCTCGGCCAGGTGCTCGATCAGCGTGGCCAAATCGGCGATCCGACCCTCGCCCGCGCTGCCGCGGTAGGCATTGACGTTCTGCCCGAGCAGCGTCACCTCCCGAACGCCTTGATCGGCGAGGTCGGCGACCTCGGTCAACACGTCGTCGAACGGCCGCGACACTTCCTCGCCGCGCGTGTAAGGCACGACGCAGAAGGTGCAGTACTTGCTGCAGCCCTCCATGATCGACACGAACGCCGCGACGCCCTCGACGCGCGGCGGCGGCAGGTGGTCGAACTTTTCGATCTCGGGAAAACTCACGTCGACCTGCGGCTTGCCGGTCGCGCGCCGGCGCGCGATCAGCTCGGGCAAGCGATGCAGCGTCTGCGGGCCGAACACGACGTCGACGTAGGGCGCGCGCGCGACGATCGCCGCACCTTCCTGGCTGGCGACGCAGCCGCCGACGCCGATGATCAGGTCCGGATTGGCCTCTTTGAGCCCGCGCACGCGGCCGAGGTCGTGGAATACGCGCTCCTGCGCCTTCTCCCGCACCGAGCAGGTGTTGAACAGAATGACGTCGGCGTCGTCCGGCCGCGCGGTCGGCTCGAGGCCCTCGGTCGCGCGCAATACGTCGGCCATCTTGTCCGAGTCGTACTCGTTCATCTGGCAGCCAAACGTGCGGATGTACAGCTT
>JBOIGD010000008.1:0-6697 GCA_050742615.1 Casimicrobiaceae bacterium
GCTCGCCGACGCGAACAGCACCGAGTTCGATCCGAGCACGCCGCATCCGGTCGTCGCACTCATTACCGAGTGGCAGAACCGCGATGGCACGATCGAAAAGCGCGATGCGGGATCGGACCTGGGCGGCACGATGCGACTCGGCTCGCAGCCGTGCGATGTGGTCCCCGGGTCGCTAGCGAATCGCATCTACGGGGCGACGACGGTTTCGGAGCGTCACCGTCATCGTTACGAGGTGAACAATCATTACCTGCCGCGCATCGAGGCGGCCGGCCTGACCGTTGGCGCGTGGACGAAGAGCGCAACGGCTGGCGATCTCTGCGAAATGATCGAGCTGCCCGAGCATCCGTGGTTCTTCGGTTGCCAGTTTCACCCCGAGTTCACGTCGAATCCGCGGCGCGGCCACCCGCTGTTCATCGCCTTCGTCAAGGCGGGGCTCGAGCGGCAGCGGGTCGCGCAAAGCGAAATGCCGCGCACGCGCGCGCAACTCGTCGCCTAGGCGTCCTTGGACAACGACACGATGTTACGCAACGCCTGTCACAAGCCTCGACGCCTTGCGGAAGATCCCCGCTACGCTACGCTCGCGGGGCTACTCGCCGCGGGCTCGCGCGGCTAGCCCTCGTGGATCTGTGCGGATTCGAGGTCGGGCTCCACCGGCCTCTGTTCCTCATTGCCGGGCCGTGCGTCGTCGAGTCCGAGCAACTGCAGGTCGACGTCGCCGGCCGCCTGAAAGCGATCTGCGCCGACATCGGACTGCCGTTCATTTTCAAATCGTCGTACGACAAGGCCAATCGCAGCTCGTCGCAGTCGTTCCGCGGCGTGGGCATGCAGGAGGGCCTGCGGATACTCGCCGAGGTCAAGCGGCAGATCGGCGTGCCGGTATTGACCGACGTCCATGCCGAGGACGAGATCGCCGCAGCTGCGGCGGTGGTCGACGTGCTGCAGACGCCGGCGTTCCTCTGCCGCCAGACGGACTTCATCCATGCCGTCGCGGCGGCGGGCAAGCCGGTCAACATCAAGAAGGGCCAGTTCCTCGCTCCCGAGGACATGCGCAACGTCGTCGCCAAGGCGCGCGAGGCGAGCGGCCGCGACAATATCCTCGTCTGCGAGCGCGGTGCGAGCTTCGGCTATCACAACCTGGTGTCCGACATGCGCGCGCTGGCGATCATGCGCGCGACCGGCTGCCCGATCGTGTTCGATGCGACGCATTCGGTGCAGCTCCCGGGCGGGCAGGGCACGACGTCGGGCGGGCAGCGCGAGTTCGTGCCGGTGCTCGCGCGTGCCGCCGTCGCGGCGGGTGTCGCCGGCGTCTTCATGGAGACCCATCCCGACCCGGCGCGGGCGTTGTCCGACGGCCCCAATGCGTGGCCGCTGGGACGCATGCGCGAGCTGTTGACGACGCTGGTCGAGCTCGATGCGACGGTCAAGCGTGCCGGCTTTGCCGAAGCGTCGCTGCTGCCGCAATGACGATCACTGAACCGACGACAACCTTCGGATAACCATGAGCGCAATCGTCGATGTCATCGCGCGTGAAATCCTGGATTCGCGCGGCAATCCCACGATCGAGGCCGACGTCGTGCTCGAATCGGGTATCAGCGGCCGGGCCGCGGTTCCCTCCGGCGCCTCGACCGGGTCGAAGGAAGCGATCGAGCTGCGCGACGGGGATATGGCGCGCTACGGCGGCAAGGGCGTGCAGAAGGCTGTCGAGAACGTCAATACCGAGATCTGCGAAGCCATCATCGGCCTCGACGCGTCGGAGCAGGCGTTCATCGACCGGACGATGATCGACCTGGACGGCACCGACAACAAGGCGCGGCTCGGCGCCAACGCGATACTCGCCGTTTCCTGCGCGGTGGCGAAGGCGGCCGCCGATGAGTCGACGCTGCCGCTTTACCGCTATCTGGGTGGCGCCGGCGAGATGGCGCTGCCGGTGCCGCTGATGAACGTCATCAACGGCGGCGCGCACGCCAACAACAGCGTCGACATGCAGGAGTTCATGCTGGTGCCCCTGGGCGCGCCGACGTTCCGCGAAGCGCTGCGCTACGGCGCCGAGGTGTTCCATGCGCTGAAAAAGCTGATCGACGCCAAGGGCATGGCGACCACCGTCGGCGACGAGGGCGGATTCGCACCCAACCTGCCGTCGAACGAGTCGGCGCTGCAGCTCCTGCTCGAGGCGATCGACCAAGCCGGCTATACGCCCGGCACCGACATCGCGCTGGCGCTCGACTGCGCGGCCTCCGAATATTACAAGGACGGCATCTACGAGCTCGCCTCGGAAGGCGCGAAACTTACACGCTCGCAGATGGTCGATTACCTCGCTACCTGGGTCGACAAGTACCCGATCATTTCGATCGAGGACGGCATGTCCGAGCACGACTGGGATGGCTGGAAACTCTTGACCGACCGGCTGGGCAAGAAGGTCCAGATCGTCGGCGATGACCTGTTCGTGACCAGCACCAGGATCCTCAGGAAGGGCATCGACAAGGGCATCGCCAATTCGATCCTGGTCAAGATCAACCAGATCGGTACGCTGACCGAGACGTTCGCAGCGATCAGCATGGCGATGCGCGCCGGCTACACGGCCATCGTGTCGCATCGCTCCGGCGAGACCGAGGACAGCCTGATCGCCGATATCGCCGTCGGCAGCAACGCCGGACAGATCAAGACCGGCTCGCTGTCGCGCTCGGACCGCATCGCCAAGTACAACCAGCTGCTGCGCATCGAAGAGGACCTGGGCGACGTCGCGAGTTACCCCGGCCGCGCCGCTTTCCATCAGCTACGGTAGCCACCCCGCTTGCGCCTGCTCGGACTCGTCTTCGTGCTGCTGATCATGGCCCTGCAGTACCCGCTGTGGCTGGGCAAGGGAAGCTGGCTGCGCGTGCGCGAGCTCGATGCCCAGGTTGAAGCGCAGAAGGAGGTCAACGCCGGACTCAAGGCGCGCAACGCGGCACTGGACGCCGAGGTGCGCGACTTGAAGCAGGGCACCGAGGCTATCGAGGAGCGCGCGCGCTCGGAGCTCGGCATGATCCGCCAGGACGAGATTTTCTTCCAGCTTCCGGCGGCAGCGCCGCATCCAGCCGGCGCGCCCGCGCCGGCGGTCCCGCAACCGGCCCGCTAAGCGCCTGCGATACACACGCCCACGGCAGGCCGCCGAACGTACGCGAGAGCGGACAAATCCGCTGCCCGCGCCGGCGTGCCGCAGCCGTCGATCGCCATGCCTCGCATCAGCTCGTCCGACAATCCCCGCCTGAAGGAGGCGGCCAGGCTGATCGCTTCGTCGCGCGAGCGCCGCAAGTCCGGCCGCTGCGTGCTCGAAGGCGAGCACCTGGTCGACGTTTATGCCCGGCGCTACGGCCCGCCGGAGACGATGCTCGTCGCCGAGTCGGCCGTCGACCGGGTCGAAGTGCGCGCACTGTTGGCGCGAGTCCCGCCGGCGCGCACGCTGGTCGTTGCCGAGTCGGCCTGGGCGGAGCTCGCGCAGCTCCCCGCGGCGGTCGCCGTGCTCGCGGTCGTGACAGCGCCGGTCCCCGGCGTCGAACGCGCCGCGGACTTCTGCCTGCTGCTGGAGAGCGTGCAGGACCCGGGCAATGTCGGATCGATCCTGCGCAGCGCGGCGGCGGCAGGCGTCACCCAGGTGTTCATGTCGCCGCAGTGCGCGTTCGCCTGGTCGCCGAAGGTGCTTCGCGCGGGCCAGGGCGCGCACTTTCACCTCGCGATATTCGAGGGCATCGACCTCGGCGGCTGGGCGCGCGCTTATCGCGGCAGGGTCGTGGCGATGGTCGCCGCCGACGGCGAGTCGCTGCACGAGGCCGATCTCATCGGACCGGTGGCCGTGGCGATCGGCAACGAAGGCTCCGGGTTGTCGGACGAGCTCGTCGCTGCCGCGCGCTTGCGAGTGACGATCCCGATGCCCGGCGGCTTCGAGTCGCTCAATGCCGCGGCGGCGGCGGCGATCGCGCTCTACGAGTGCGTCAGGCAGCGGTCGCGCCGGGCGTCGAACGTCCAGCGCTCGGCGGCCGGCGCAGGAGGGGAGTCGGGCTAGAGCGGCGGCAGAAAGACCGCCGAGAACGTCGCGTCCTCGCGGCAGCCGCCGCCGACGTCCGATGCGCTGAAGGAGCCCTCGATGCCGAACCGGGTTGCCTTGATTTCCGACATCGTCGCCGATGTCGAAAGTCCCGACGCGCATTGGTAGCTGGCTGCAGGAACGAAATAAAGCTGGCCGAACTGCTGCAAGGTGCCGGACAGGGTGCAGGTCATTCCGCTTTCATAGTTGAAAGTGAACGTCAGGCTGCTGCCCACCACGTGCGTCACGCCGAGGGTGAACCGATCCGTGTAAGCGAAACTGTCGTTGCAACTCGTATTCGAATAGCTGCCAGACTGCGTGCCGTCGTACGATCCGCCCAGCGCGATCGACGTCAACGCCTGCCGCTGGATCGCCTTGACCACGCTGGGTCCGCCGGTGATCGAATAGGCGAGGTTCGCCGTGGAGGCGCTGGTCGGCTGGAACGACGCCGTGCCCACCTGCGCGCTGCCCGCGCCGTCGGCGGGATTCCACGGCGCGGCGAAATAGGTGCCGGTCGTCGCAAACAGCTGCCCATTGAAGTTACCGCTGCCATCCTCGGTGAGGGAGGCAACATACCAGGTGGGCTTGTTGTCGGGCCCGTAGATGAAGAACGTCACGAACAGGAACGAATCGCTCTGCACGACGTTGACGCCCCAGCCGCCGCCCGCCGTCGACTGCTCCGAAGGGTTGAACCAGAGGTCGGTGTAGTCGGCGGCGCGGGCGCCGAACGCCGCTGCCAGCAGCAACAACGCGAGGAAATAGCGTCGCATCATGTCTCTCCGCTTGTTCGTCCAAAGCGCCATTTTAACAGGGCCGCGACCGTTGCAAGGTGACGGCGGGAACGAGCGCGTCGATCGCGGCGCTGGACGGCAGCGCGGGCTGCGCGCCGGCCGACGTGCAGGCGAGCGATCCCGCGGCCGTGGCGATGCGCAGCGCTTCCGGGCGATCCGTGCCGGCCGCGAGCGCGGCGGCGAACGCGCCGACGAAGGCATCGCCGGCGCCAGTCGCATCGACCACGGCGACGCGCGGCGCCGAAACCCGAAACGCGTCGCGCTCTTGCGCGGCCAGGGCACCGGCAGCACCCAGCGTCACGACGACGGCGATCCCGCCGAGCCGCGCCGCGGCCGTGGCGAAGGCGTTCACTTCCGCCGGGAAGTCCAGTTGCGTGGCCAGCGCCGCCGCTTCGGTTTCATTGACGATCAGCGTGTCGATCATTGCGAGCAGTGGCGGGCTCACGGGCCCGGCTGGCGCCGCATTGAGCACGATGCGCATGCCGGCGCGCGCGGCGCGTTCGATCAGCGCCGCGTTGGCCGCGGGCGGAACTTCGTGCTGCAGCACCAGCACCGCATCCCTGCGCAAAATCGCGTCGTGCAGGGCGCCGGCGTCGACGAGCGCGTTGGCCCCGGGCACGACGACGATCGCGTTCTCGCCGGCGTCGTCGACCAGGACGGTCGCGCAGCCGGTCGGCGCGTCGACCGCCCGAACGCCGGCGAGATCGACGCCGCCTTCGCGGAGGAGCGCCAATGCAGCGGGCGCATCTCCGTCACGTCCGACCGCGCCGTACAGCCGCACGGCGGCCCCGGCGCGCGCCGCGGCCAGCGCCTGGTTGGCACCCTTGCCGCCGGGATAGGAACGAACGCTGCGTCCGATCAGCGTTTCACCCGGCGAAGGCAGGCGCTCGACCCGCGTCACCCGGTCCAGGTTGATCGAGCCGAAGACGACGACCATGGACTCAGGCGGACGGATACGCGCCGATCACGCCGTCGACCCGCAGGATATCGCCGCGGGCGGAAAGCTCCTCGGTGCGCATCACCGCGTAGGCCTTTCGGGTGCGCGCGTAGCGCACGGCATCAGCCTTTGACGCCGCCGTGCGTCAGCCCGACGACGATTTCCTTCTGGATCACGATGGTCAGCAGCAACACCGGCAGCGTGACGATGATCGCCGCCGCAGCGAGTGGGCCCCAGGCCAGCTGCTCGAAGGTCAGCACGTTGTACACCGCCGCCGGCAGCGTCCGCGTGGCGCGGCCGGCGAGCACCGCGCCGAACACGAAGTTGTTCCAGGAGAAGATGAAGGCGAGGATCGTCGCCACGATGATCCCCGGACGCGCGAGCGGCAGCGCGACGTAGCGAAAGGTCGTCCAGACGCTGCCGCCGTCGATCAGCGCGGCTTCCTCGAGCTCGCGCGGCAGCGTCTCGAAGTGGCCGGCCATCACGTAGACGATGATCGGCACGGTGATCACCAGGTGCGTGATCACCAGCGCGGTCCGGGTGTTGTTCAAGCCGAGCAGCTGAAACACGGTGAACAGCGGGATCAGATAGGACAGTGCCGGCGTCATGCGCGCGATCAGGATAAGGACCGTCAGCTTGTGCGCCCCCGAGCGCGCGATGCCGTAGCCGGCGGGAATGCCGACCGCGAGGGCGACCAGCGTCGCCAGGCCGGAGACGACCACGCTGTTCCAGAAGTACAGCCCCATCGAATTTTCCGAGAAGACCTGGACGAAGTTGCGCAACGTGGCCGGATGCGGAATGAATACCGGCGGGTAGGCGAGGTTGTCGATCTCGTTCTTCAGCGACAGCGACAGCATCCACAGAAAGACGAGGATCGCCGGCGACACGATGACGGCCACCGACAGCCCG
>JBOIGD010000009.1:0-6494 GCA_050742615.1 Casimicrobiaceae bacterium
ATCATTACGTTCCCAACCTTACGGCCGGCCCGCTGGTCTGCGCGGCGCTGAAGCCGTATGTCAGCGTTCCGATCGACGTGCACCTGATGGTCCGGCCGGTCGATGCGCTGGTGCCCGCTTTCGCCGATGCCGGCGCGGCGATCATCAGCTTCCATCCCGAGGCCACCGACCACGTCGATCGGACCATCGGGTTGATACACGACAGCGGCTGCGAGGCGGGCCTGGTGCTCAATCCCGCGACGCCGCTCTGCTGCCTCGATCATGTGCTCGACGAGCTCGACCTGGTGCTGATCATGTCGGTCAATCCCGGCTTCGGCGGGCAGTCGTTCATCCCGGAGGCCCTGCACAAGCTCGCACTCGCCAGGACGCGGATCGACGCGGTGACCGAGCGTACCGGGCGCGCGATCCGGCTCGAGGTCGACGGCGGCGTCAAGGTCGACAACATCGGCGCTATCGCGCAGGCGGGCGCCGACACGTTCGTCGCCGGATCGGCAATTTTCCGCAGCGGCGACTATGCGAAGACCATCGGCGCGCTGCGCGCCGCGGCGAAGTCCGTCGACGGCGGCGCACCGCCACGGCAGGGAGCGCGCCGGTGACGATCGCGCCTGCGCAGCGGATCCGCGTGCGCGCGATCGCCTTCGATCTCGATGGCACGCTGCTCGACACGATCCACGATCTGGCCACCGCGATCAACATGATGCTGGTCCGCCTCGGCCAGCCTCGGCTGCCGAAGGATACGGTTCGCACGATGGTCGGCAAGGGCATGGCGAACCTGGTGCGGCGCGCGCTGGCCGCGACGCAGGGGACCGTGCCCTCGGCCGCCGAAGAGGCGCGTGCGCTCGCCATGTACGAAGCCGACTACGAGCGCGTGCTCGGCCGCGAGACGGTGGTCTTTCCCGGCGTACGCGAAGGCCTGGAGCGACTGGCCAGCGCGGGCTTCGGTCTCGCCTGCGTGACCAACAAGACCAGCCGCTTCGTACGGCCGCATCTCGAGAAGGTCGGCTTGGCGTCGTACTTCAGCCTGGTCGTCGGCGGCGATTCACTCGTGGAGAAAAAGCCCGATCCCTTGCCGCTGCAGCACGCCGCCAGGCATTTTTGCGTCGCGCCCGGCCGACTCCTGATGCTGGGCGATTCGGCCACCGACACGCAGGCTGCGCGCGCGGCCGGCTGTCCGGTCTTTTGCGTGCCATACGGCTACAACGAAGGGCGGTCCGTGCAAAGCCTCGATTGCGATGGTATAGTTTCTTCGCTCGACGAGCTCCCGGAACGGATAAGACTAGGTTGAACGATGAGCTTCGACGCTCACGACTGCAGACACGCCCGCCGGTCATCAGCGTGCGGCAACGATCGGCGCTGGCGGCGCGCATCGTGATCCGCCGCCGCGTCGCCCGCTAGAGGCGACGCCCGCAGTCGATGCAGTCGTAGAACGCCGTTGGAGCATCATGACCGAAGTCGAATTCCGCGCGTTCGCCGCGCAGGGTTATAACCGCATTCCGCTGGTGCTCGAGTCGCTCGCCGATCTCGACACGCCGCTGTCGCTCTACCTCAAGCTCGCCAACCAGCGCTACACCTACCTGCTGGAATCGGTCGTCGGCGGCGAGCGCTTCGGACGCTATTCGTTCATCGGCCTGCCGGCGAGGGTGCGCCTCCGCAGCCGCGGGCGCGACATCGAGGTCGAGGATCGCGGGGGCATCGTCGAGCGCCACCACGGCGATCCGCTGGCGTTCGTCGGCGAATTCCTGCGCCGCTATCGTGCCGCGCCGCGACCGGGGCTGCCGCGCTTTTGCGGTGGCGTCGCCGGCTATTTCGGCTACGACACCGTCCGCCATATCGAGCAACGGCTCGCCAACACCGCGCCCCCGCCGGCCCCGGCGCTCGCCGACGTGCCCGACCTCCTGCTGCTGCTGACGGAGGAGCTCGCCGTCGTCGACAACCTCTCTGGCAAGATATCGCTGATCGTGTACGCCGATCCCGCCGAGCCGAATGCTTACTGGGCTGCGCAAGACCGCCTGCAGGCGCTGCGGCGCAAGCTGCGTGACCCGGTGTCGATCCCGTACCAGACCGCGACCACCGTGAGGGTAGCCGAAAGCGAGTTCGGCGCCGATGCCTATCGGGCCGCCGTCGCGCGCTCCCGCGAATACATCGCGGCCGGCGACGTCATGCAAGTCGTGATTTCGCAGCGGATGCGACGGCCGTTCGCCGCCCCGCCGCTTTCGCTGTACCGCGCGCTGCGTTCGCTGAATCCGTCTCCGTACATGTTCTTCTACGACTTCGGCGACTTCCACGTCGTCGGCGCCTCGCCCGAGATCCTGGTGCGCAAGGAAGGCGCGAGCGTCACCTTACGCCCGATCGCCGGGACGCGGCCCCGTGGAGCGACGCGCGAAGCGGACGACGCGCTTGCCGCCGAGCTCCTGGCCGATCCGAAGGAAATCGCCGAGCACGTAATGCTTCTCGACCTGGGCCGCAACGACGTCGGCCGCGTCGCGCGGACCGGCAGCGTCCGGGTTACCGATCGCATGATGATCGAGCGCTATTCGCACGTCATGCACATCGTCTCGAACGTCGAAGGGACGCTCAAGCCGGGACTCACCAGCATCGACGTCCTGCGCGCTGCGTTTCCCGCCGGCACGGTGAGCGGCGCTCCCAAGGTGCGCGCGATGGAGCTCATCGACGAGCTCGAGCCCACGCGTCGCGGCATCTACTCGGGCGCGGTCGGGTACATCAGCTTCCAGGACGACATGGACACGGCGATCGCGCTGCGGACCGCGGTGATCAAGGATGGCGTCCTCTACGCGCAGGCGGGCGGGGGCATCGTCCACGATTCCTCGCCGGAGGGCGAGTGGCAGGAGACGCTGAACAAGCTTCGCGCCCTGCTGCGCGCCGCCGATATGGTCGAGCTCGGCCTGGATGCCGCGGGTTGACTCGGGCGCGCCTTCGGCATCGTTCCCTATAAAAAACGCATTGCGCACAGCATGTTCGATTCCGTTCAAAAACGTGCGTCGGCGATTGCGCGCGACGGGCTCAAGGTCCGCCGTCTGCTCGCCGGCTGCGAGAAACTGCTTTCCGAGCGCGGCGAAGCGGCGGGGGTGTCGCTCGCCAAGCTCACGCTGAACCAGTACCGGAGCCTGGACAGAAAAGAGCAGGCGCGCTTTTTCGCCGCGCTCTTCGCCGAGTACTCGCCCGATCCGGCGCGTGTCCTCGCCGCGTCCCGGACGTACGCCGCCGAGCCGACGGCCGCGAGCCTCGCGCAGCTCGCCGTTGCCGTCGAACCGCCGCGCCAGGAGCTCCTGCGCCGGCTCAACCGCGCGCCCGGCGGCACCGCGACGATCCTGCGGATGCGCGAACGCCTGCTCGAGCTGCAGCGCGAGCAGCCCGAGCTCGATGCGGTGGACCGGGATTTTCGCCATCTGCTCTCGTCGTGGTTCAATCCCGGCTTTTTGCAGGTGGTTCGCGTCGACTGGCGCACCCCCGCCTACCTGCTCGAGCAAATCATCGTTCACGAGGCGGTGCACGAGATTCGCGGATGGAACGACCTGCGGCGACGGCTCGATGTCGACCGTCGATGCTTTGCGTTCTTCCACCCGGCGCTCCCCGACGAGCCCCTGATCTTCGTCGAGGTCGCGCTGACCGACCGGATGGCCGACGCGGTGGCCCCCTTGCTCGACGGGCAACGCACCGCAGACGATGCGAGCCACGCGACGACTGCGGTCTTCTACTCGATCAGCAATTGCCAACCGGGCCTGCGCGGCGTGTCGCTCGGCAGTTTCCTGATCAAGAACGTGGTCGACGTGCTGTCGCGGGAATTTCCGCGGCTGAAGGTCTTCTGCACCCTGTCACCGATTCCGGGTTTCGCGGCATGGCTCGGTTTCTTGCTCAAGCGGAGCGACGCCGGGAGATCCGCGTCGCTGGCGATCGCGTTGCGCGCCGTCCTCGCGGGCCTCGGCAGCGATATCGCCAAGACCGCGAGTGAGCCCGGCGGCGTCGAGCGCCTGGCGCCGCTCCGGGATCCGCTGACGCAGCTGTGCGCGGCGTATCTGCTGCTGCGCGCCGAGGACGGCGACGCCCAGGACCCGGTGGCGCGATTTCACTTGAACAACGGAGCCCGGCTGGAGCGGATCAACTGGCTCGCCGACGCGTCCCGAAAATGCCTGCGCGAGTCGCTGGGCCTGATGGTCAATTTTCTGTACGAGCCGCGAGCGATCGAGAGCAACCACGAGAAATACGTGCGCGGCGAGATCGTGGCCTCGCGGCGCGTGCGCGGACTGGCGGAGGGCGCCTGATCGGGCATCCAGGTCGCGCCGGGCAACCGGCGCGCCGCCAAGGGCGGGACGCCGGCCGGAGGCCCCATGCCCGGCATGGACGGCGGACCCGCAGCGCCCTCACACGCGCCTCGCCGCTGCTGATAGAATCCGAGGCCATGACACGTCCTATGTCGATGCCGCGCTCGTCCTTCCGCTTGCGCTGGCGGCGCTAGCCGCCAGTCCGCACGTCGCCCGATTGCGCCCGCAGCCCCGGTGGGCAGCGAAATGGAAAAAGAGCATCGCCGGGTATCCTGCGAACAGCCATCGGCTGATCCATCCGCTGGACCGTAGGCCGGGGTTCCCCATGCTGCTGATGATCGACAACTACGACAGCTTCACCTACAACCTGGTGCAATACTTAGCCGAGCTCGGTGCGGACGTGCATGTCCACCGCAACGACGCGATCACCCTGGAACAGATCGCGGCGTGGCAGCCGGACAGGATCGTCATCTCGCCGGGGCCGTGCACGCCCGATCAGGCGGGCATTTCGGTGGCACTGGTCGAGCGTTTCGCCGGCGAGATTCCAATCCTCGGCGTCTGTCTCGGCCACCAGGCGATCGGCCAGGCATTCGGCGGGCGTATCGTGCGCGCGCAGCGGGTCATGCACGGCAAGCTCTCGGCGATCACGCATCGCGGCGGCGGCGTATTCGCGGGACTGGCCAACCCGCTGACCGCGACCCGGTATCATTCGCTGGTCATCGAGCGCGAGTCGATGCCGGAATGCCTGGAAGTCACCGCGACCAGCGAAGACGGCGAGATCATGGGCGTGCGCCACCGCGACCTCGCCGTCGAAGGCGTCCAGTTTCACCCGGAGGCGATCCTGACCGAGCACGGTCACGCGCTGCTGGCGAACTTCCTCGCAGCGCCTTAGCGCGCCGGTCCGGAGTTCCGAAGATACGGCCGCGCGACATTCTGACTCAGCACGCAGACGGAGCCATCGATGTCCATCGACTTGCAGGATGCGTTGCAGCGCACGATCGAGCATCGGGAGATATTCCACGACGAGATGCTCGCGCTGATGCGCAAGATCATGAGCGGCGAGGCCACGCCGGTGATGATCGCCGCGCTGACGGTGGGCCTGCGCGTGAAGAAGGAAACGATCGGCGAGATCGCCGCTGCGGCGCAGGTGATGCGCGAGTTCGCGACCAAGGTCGACGTGCCCGACAAGGAACGGCTGGTCGACATCGTCGGCACCGGCGGCGACGCGTCGCACACGTTCAACATTTCCACTGCGTCGATGTTCGTGGCCGCCGCGGCCGGCGCGCGCGTCGCCAAGCACGGCGGCCGCTCGGTGTCGTCGAGGTCGGGCAGCGCCGACGTGCTCGAAGCGCTGGGAGCCAACATCATGCTCAGGCCCGAGCAGGTGGCTGCCTGCATCGCGGACACCGGCGTCGGCTTCATGTTCGCGCCCAGCCATCACAGCGCGATGAAGCATGCCGCGCCGGTGCGCAAGGAGCTCGGCGTGCGGACGATATTCAACATCCTCGGACCGCTCACCAACCCCGCGGGCGCGCAGAATCAGCTCCTCGGCGTGTTCCATCCCGACCTGGTCGGCATCCAGGTCCGCGTGCTGCAGCGGCTGGGCAGCAGGCACGTGCTGGTCGTCTACGGCAAGGACGGCATGGACGAAGTCTCGCTCGGCGCGGCGACGATGGTCGGCGAGCTCAAGGACGGCGAGGTGCGCGAATACGAGATTCACCCGGAGGACTTCGGCCTCCGGATGATCTCCAACCGCGGCCTCAAGGTGGCCGGTGCGCTCGAATCGAAGACGATGGTCCTGGAGGCGCTCGGCAACGTCGAGGGCACGCCGCGCGAGATCGTCGTCCTGAACGCCGGCGCCGCTCTCTACGCGGCGAACGTCGCCGCGACGATTACCGAAGGCATCGAGCGCGCCCGCGCCGCCATCGAGTCCGGCGCGGCGAAGCGCAAGCTCGAGCAGTTCGTCGCCGCGACGCGGGCGCTCGGTGCAGTCGCGCGTTGAACCCGCCACGGGCCGATCCCGATGCCTGACCGCGACATCCTGACCCGGATCATCACGACCAAGGCGGAGGAGGTCATCGCCGCGCAGCTGGCGCGGCCCTTTGCCGAAGTCGATGCCGGCGCGCGCGCGGCGGCCCCGCCCCGCGGCTTCGAGCAGGCGCTGCGCCGGCGCATCGCCGCCGGCGCGCCCGCCGTCGTCGCCGAGATCAAGCG
>JBOIGD010000010.1:0-18806 GCA_050742615.1 Casimicrobiaceae bacterium
CGTTCTGCTCAGGGCCCCGCCGGCCTGACCGGCGGTTCGGTGTCAGCCCAGCCGGCGATGCGAAAGCGCCGGCAGGTCGCGTCGAACCTGCGCGATTCTCGCGGCGTCGATCTCGCCCGCGACGACGCCGGCGCCTTCGGGCAATTCGGACACGACCACGCCCCAGGGATCGATCAGCACGCTGTGCCCATAAGTGCGCCGTCCGTTGGCGTGCGTTCCGCCCTGCGCGGCCGCCAGCACGTAGCACTGGTTCTCGATGGCGCGGGCCCTCAGCAGCACATGCCAGTGCGCAGCGCCGGTCACCGCGGTGAACGCCGACGGAACGACGATCAACGCGACGTCGCGATAGCTGCGGTAGAGCTCCGGGAAGCGCAGGTCATAGCAGATCGACAAGCCGACGCGGCCGAAAGGCGCATCGAACGTCGAAGGCGCGTGCCCCGGCTCGATCGTCCTTGCCTCGTCGTAGTGCTCGTCGCCCTGGCTGAAGGCGAACAGATGGATCTTGTCGTAGCGTGCGACGCGTCGGCCGCTCGGATCGAACACCAGCGACGCGCTGCGCACGCGGCCGGGGTCGGCGGCAGCGATCGGGACGGTGCCGCCGACGATCCAGATGCGCTGCTCGTGCGCGACGCGCGCCAGGAAGTCCTGTTGCGGACCGTTGCCATCGGCCTCGCGTGCCGCCACTTTGTCGCTCGCGCGGGCGCCGAAGATGCCGAAGTATTCCGGCAGGACGACCAACGCCGCGCCCTGCACTTTCGCCGCGGCGATCAACGGCTCGACGGCGGCGAGATTCGCGGCAACGTCGCCGCCGGAGACGGTCTGCACCGCGGCGACGCGCGTGCCGCTGCCGGATGCGCTCATTGCCGTGCGGTGTCCGGGTGGGCCGCGGCGCCCGCCGCCGGCGTGGGAAAGCGGCCCTCGCGCTCGACGATCGGGTCCGACCAGCTGCCGCTGACCGCGTAGCCGTACGAAAACATCTGCTCGATCGGGTCCTGCATCGCCTTCTGCGCGAGCAGGGAGCCGGCCGCGACCGCGGCGCCGATCACCGGATTGGCCAGCAACAAGGCCGCGGCGCCGACCGAGACGCCCGCCGACAAAGTCGGCTGCACGCGCACGCTCAGGTGCTGGGTTTCGTGCGCGATATCGGTCTCCCCCTGGATCGCCACGCGCGCCGACGGCCCGACGATCTTGAGATTGTCGCTCCTCATCACGCCGTTCTGGATCCGCACGTCGCCGGTGATGTCGTCGAAGGCGAAACCCTCGGCGAAGAGATCGTGAAAATCGAACGTGAACCGCCGTTTCAATGCTTGCAACGACAGCACGCCCAGCAGCTTGCCCAATCCCGGATCGAGCTTGGTGAATTGGCCGGGACCGGTCTCGATGCGCAGCTTTCCGCTGAGCGTCGGATAGTCGAAATCCTGCGGACCGCCAGCCCACGAGACCTGGCCGCGTATCCGGGTCGCCGCGCCGCGCACCGCATCGGGCAGCGCATAGCGCGCCAGATATTTGCCGGCGTCGCGCACGTCGAGGTCGGCATCCAATGTGGTCTGTTCGGCGCGCCCGCCGCTGCGCCACCAGCCGCTGGCGTCGAGCCGGCCGTCGTCGTTGCTCAGCCGGAGGCTGTCGATGCGCCAGTCGGTGCCCTGGGGTTGTGCGCTCAGTTCGAGCCTGCCCAGATCGCGCTCCTTCACGCGCAGCGTCTCGGCAGTGAGATCGATCGCCGGCCAGCCGTTGGCGTTCGACGAGGACGTCGTGGCCGACGGCCCCGCGGCCGGCGTCGGCTGCGGCGGGGTCAGACGCTGCAGTTGCGCGACGATGCGCCCGTTCGGGCGTCCCGGCGCCGCCGCCTGCCAATGCGCCATGCCGGCGAGCTCGCGACCGCGCAAGTCGAGTTGCCAGTCGCTGCCGCCACGGCTCGCACCGAGACGCAAGTCGTTGAGGCGCCGTCCGAACACATCCAATGCGCCGACGGTCAGATCGATGCCGGACAGCGGCAGCGGCCCGGTGTCGGCGCCGGCAGGAAATTGCTCGCGCAGCGCGAGCCAGCCGTCGAGATCGAGCCGATCGACGTCGCCGCGAACCCAGAGGCCGTGCCGCTCCGGCGTGCCGCCCCCGGTGCCCAACGCGAGCAACGCGCGCTCCGCAACCGGCCCGTCGGCGGTCAATCGGCGCTGCACCGAGAGTCGCCCCAGGTGACCGTAGCTGAACTGCAGTAGGTCGCCGGACGTGTCGGTCTGGCGGCGCTCGATCTTGAGCGGCATCGCCTCGCCAGGCGTCTTCGCCGCCGGCACCGGCAAATCGACGGCGACACCCTTGAGGCTGGAGTCGAGCGTCCAGTTCGCCCGATCCGCCGCGACGTTCAGCGCGAGCTGCCAGTCGGTGGTCCCGGCGAGACGCGCGACAAGCGGTTGCTCCGGATACTCGGTGCGCAGCAGGCCGACGTCGCAGCTCCCCTGCCCTTCCACGCGCACGCGTCCGTCCTCGCCCGAAACGGCGAGCCGCGCGGGTCCGCCGAGAATTTTCGCGGTCAGCGCGGTGCCGTGGATGTCGCGCCTCGAGAACGTCAGCTTGCCGTTGAGCTCGCTGAGCACCGGAACGCCGCCCGCGAACTTGAGTCGATCGCCGCCAAAGGTGAATTCGCCGCCGACCCGGTCACCATCGTGGTTGCCGATCGGAAGCTCGAGCTTTAGCGCGAGCTTGCCGTCTCCGCTGGCCTCGGCGCCACGCGTCGCATGGTCCAACCACTCGTCGACGGGACTCGCCGCGATGAAGCGCAGGAAATCCGCGGCCGGGCCGGCGGCTTCGCCATCGATGCGCAGCACGGGGTGCGGCACCCGCAGATCGGCGATCTCGGCCTTGACGCGACCGAGCGCGACATTGAATGCACGCCCGTTGCGCCCATCGACGCTGATGCGCGGCCCGTCGAATCTGACTTCGCCGTCGAGGCCCGTCAGCGGCGGCCAGTGCGCCGCGTAATCGAGCGTGACGCCCTGCGCCTTCACCGTCGCGGTGAACTGCCCCTTCCTGACGTCGGCAAAAGGAAACTCCGCCAGATCGCCCGCGACCTTGATGCGCGCGTCGTTCGAGCCGCCGGCGAGCAGACTGGTGCGCAGCCAGTCGCGCAGCCCCGCCCCGGCGGCGACAGGCACGTAGCGATAAGCCTGCGCCGCATCGACCCGCGAGAACTGCGCAGTGCCGTCGACCGAGCCCGGGCCATTGGCCGCCATGCGGTACTCTCCGTTGACCACGCCCGCCGCATCGGCATTGGCCACGGCGAATTGAGCGACGTTGACCGTGTAACCATCGGGCACCCTGCGCCACCGAACCTCGCCTTGTGCGCTGTCCAGTGCCACCGTCTGGGCGAACACGCGCGGCCAGTGCAGCACCACCGCGCGGCTGCGCAGCTTGATCGTTCCTTCGCGGTCGGTCGCGTTGACGGTGCCCGAAAGGCCGGTGACGCCGGGCGTGGTGTCCTGCGCCGCAAACCCCAGGTCGGCAAAGTTCCCCGACGCGTCGAATGCGCTCGGAGCCGCGACATCCCCGGTCCAGTGGATGGCGATCGCGTCCAGGATGCCGCGCGGCGCGAAGCGCGCGAGATCATCGCGCCACCGCGTCGGCAGCGGCAGGTAGGCGCCCAATTGCCGCAACGGGGCGAGGTCGACGCGGGTGAACGTCGCGTTGCCGTCGATCGGTCCACCGGCGCCGTAGTGGATCGTCAGCCGAAAATCGGTCGGTGCGACGCGCACCTCGCCGGCCCCGGTGAAGGCGAGCTGGCTGGCGTAGATCTCGCGCCGCGTCGCATCGTCGTGCCACCCGACCCGGCCTTCGAGACGCGCGAGCACGAGCGCAGGCAAATCGCTCGCGAATTTCGCCTGCACGTCGTGCAATACCAGGTCGGCGACCATGTCGCGGGCCTCGCCATCGGCGAATTCGAGCCACATTCGAAGGGCGCCCTTGCCGTCGCTGATCGGAATGTCCGCGGGAAGCCACTCGCGCCAGGCACCGACGTCGGCATAGTCGAGTCGCGCGTAAAGCCTTCCCGACGCGCCGCGCCAATCCTCCAGCGAACCTCCGGTAAAGTCGCCGCGCAGATCCAGCGGTGCGGCAAGGCCCAGCGGCGGTGCCCCGGTAAGTCCGAAGCGATGCCGGCCGAAGCGGTTTTCCATTCGCAGCGCGACGTGATCGAGCAGGAGCTCCGGCGCGCCGCGCTGCTCGTCGCGCCAGCCGATCACCGCATCGCGAATCACGATGCGCGGCTGGCGCAGCACCCAGTCGACGATGCCGGAATCGCCGGACTTTTCCGCCGGATCGATCGTCATGCCAGCGACGTGCAACACGCCCTGGGGATCGCGCCGGACGACGAGCCGAGGCTGGTCGATCGAAAGCTGCTTCAAGCGCAATGCGAGGAACAGCAGCGAATCCCATGCGACCGTGAGACGCATGTCGGGCAGAGTGACGCTGGCGGTATCGGCCCCTGGCTCGAGTATGCGCAGGTCGCCGATGTCCAGGCGTGGGTTCCAGCCGTCCCAGCCGGTCACGATCGAGGCGATCTCGACCGGTCGCCCGATCTGTGCCGCAAGCAGTCGCGCGACCGCTGCCGTATTGCTTTCGATGCGCGGAAAAACGATAAAGCGCACGGCAAGCAGCAGCAGGCAAAACGCCACCAGCGCGACCAGGACCGTTGCCCGCGCCGCGCGGAGCGTCTTGCGAACCGAAGAGGAGAATGCCGCCGGAAGACTCGAGGGTGCGCGCGCGAAGGGCATAATAGGTCGTTCTGGCCCGATTTTAATACGGAAAGGGGCGGCCGCCGCGTTGGATCCCACGATGGACCTCGCTGGAGCGTACGAGTTCAGCCGCTACGCGCAGCGTCTTCGCGTCGCCGACCCGGAGCTGTGCTCGGCGGTGGACGATCAATTGGACCAGGCGACGCAGTGGCTGGAACGCGACACCGCCGCGCTGGCGCAGGCCCCCGATGCCGCGACGCTCGCGGCGGCGCTGCGCCGGCTGCGGCAGCGAGTGTTCCTGCATGTACTGCTGCGCGACCTCACCGGCCGAGCGGATCTGCACGAAGTCTGTACGACGATGACCCGGCTCGCCGAAATCGCGATCGGTGCGGCGGTCGACGCGCACCACCGCTGGCTTGCGGTGGCGCACGGCGAGCCGATTGGCGCCGACAGCGCCGCGGCCGAGCATTTGATCGTGGTCGCGATGGGCAAGCTCGGCGGCGGCGAGCTCAACGTCTCGTCGGATGTCGACCTCGTGTTCGTTTATCCCGATGACGGCAGCACGTCGGGCTCGAAGGCGCTGGCCAACCAGGATTTCTTCGACCGCCTCGGCCGCCGCGTGGTCGGCGCGCTGGCCGACCCTTCGCCCGAAGGCAGCGTCTTCCGTACCGACCTGCGGCTGCGACCGTATGGCGACGCGGGGCCGCTGGCGTCGTCGTTCGTTGCGCTGGAGCAGTACCTGGTCGCGCAGGGCCGCACCTGGGAACGCTATGCGTGGCTCAAGGCACGGCCGCTGACCGGCACGCGCGGCCGCGAGCTCGAAGAGCTGGTCGCTCCGTTCGTCTACCGCAAGTATCTGGACTACGACGCCTACGAGGGGCTGCGCGACGTGCACCGGCAGATACGCGAACAGGGCCTCCGCAGGGACTACGCCGGCAACGTCAAGCTCGGGCCCGGCGGCATCCGCGAGATCGAATTCATCGTGCAAGCCCTGCAGCTCGTCCGCGGCGGCCGCGAACCCGCGCTGCGCCTGCGCGGCACGCTTCCGGCGCTATCCGCGCTCCGCGCGCGCGGGCTGCTGCCCGCGGCGGCGGCCGACGAACTGGTCGATGCGTACGTTTTTTTGCGCAATCTCGAGCACCGGCTGCAGTATCGCGAAGACGCGCAGACGCACGATTTGCCGCAGGACCCGAGCGAGCGCGCGGCGCTGGCGCGCACGATGGGCTGTGCCACTCTCGCCGCGTTCGATCGCCTGCTCGACCGCCATCGCAACAGCGTCGATCGCCATTTCGACGCCCTTTTCGCGGCCGCTGCCGACGCCGATCACGACCCGCTCGCGGCCGTGTGGATCGCCCCCGCTCTCGAGGAGGAGCAGCTCGCCGCCCTCGCGGCCGCGGGCTACGCTGACGCAGGCCCGCTGATCGGCGAGCTCGCGCGCGTCCGCCAGAGCGCGCGCTATCTGCAGCTGCCGACCCAATCGCGGGCGCGCTTCGACGCGCTGGTGCCGCAACTGCTGCGCGCGGCGGCGGCGACCCAGGCTCCGCAGGCGGTGTTCGAGCGGCTGCTGGCGCTGCTCGAGACGATCAGCCGGCGCAGCGCCTACCTGGCGCTGCTGGTCGAGCACCCGCCGGTGCTTCCGCGGCTGGCGCAGCTCATGGCCGCAAGCTCCTGGGCGGCCGCCTATCTGATGCAGCACCCGATGCTGCTCGACGAGTTGCTGGACAGCCGCGCGCTGCTGGCCGAACCCGATGCCGCCGGGTGGCGGAGCGAGATCGAGGGGCAACTGGCAGCGCATCCGGGCGATGGCGAGCGACAGATGGACGCGTTGCGGCATTTTCAGCAGACGCAGGTCTTTTGCCTGCTGGCACAGGATCTGTCAGGCCTGCTCACGGTCGAGAGGCTGGCCGACCACTTGTCGATGCTTGCCGACATCGTGCTCGCCGCAGCCCTTAAGTATTGCTGGCTCCAGATGCAGGGGCCGGAGGCGAGCCCGCCGCAGTTCGCAATTATCGGCTACGGAAAGCTGGGCGGAAAGGAGCTCGGCTACGCGTCGGATCTGGACCTCGTCTTCCTGTATGACGATCCCGCCGACGGCGCGCCGCAGGCCTACGCGCGCCTTGCGCACCGTTTGACGACGTGGCTGACCAGCACCACCGCCGCCGGCCGCCTGTACGACACCGACCTGCGGCTGCGGCCCGACGGCGCGAGCGGACTGCCGGTGTCGAGCCTGGCCGCCTTCGAGAGCTACCAGCGGCGTACCGCGTGGACCTGGGAGCACCAGGCGCTGACCCGGGCGCGCCACGTCGCCGGCGATGGACGCATCGGCGCGGCCTTCGAGTCCGAGCGCGACGCGGTGCTGCGCCTGCCGCGCGACCCCGGGAAGCTCGGTGCCGACATCGTCGCGATGCGCGCGCGGATGCAGGCCGCGCATCCCAATCGCAGCGCGCTGTTCGATCTCAAGCACGACGCCGGCGGCATGGTCGACGTCGAATTCGCCGTCCAGTTCCTGGTGCTGGCGCACAGCGGCAGCCATCCCGAGCTCACGCGCAATGCCGGCAACATCGCGCTGCTCGCGCTGGGCGCGCGGCTCGGGCTGCTGGCGCCCGATCGTGCCGCCGGCGCCGCCGATGCCTACCGCGAATATCGCCGGCTGCAGCACCAGGTTCGCCTGCAGGGTGCCGCCGAAGCGCGCGTCGATGCGCACCCGCACGCCGAGCGCCGCGCGGCCGTCGCCGCGCTCTGGCAGTGCGTCTTCGGCGTGGCCCGGACGGAAGTCGCCAGCGAAATCGGCTAAAATGCTCGTTTTGCCACGCTCGGGGTTGCGCGATGTCGATGTCAGACCGTGACGGGTTCATCTGGTACGACGGCAGGCTGGTGCCGTGGCGGGATGCGACGACGCACGTGCTCACCCACTCGCTGCACTACGGCCTCGCCGTATTCGAGGGCGTGCGCGCCTACCAGACGGCCGAGGGCACCGCCATCTTCCGGCTCGCCGAGCACACCGAGCGGCTGTTCAACTCGGCGCGCATCTACCTGATGCCGATTCCCTACCCGAAGGACACGCTGATGGCGGCGCAGCGCGAGGTCGTGCGCGCCAACAAGCTCGACTCGTGCTACCTGCGGCCGATCGCCTTCTACGGGTCGGAAAAAATGGGCGTGTCGCCTAAGGGCGCCAAGGTCCACGTGGCGATCGCCGCGTGGCCCTGGGGTGCCTACCTGGGCCCCGAGGCGCTGGAAAAAGGCATTCGCGTCAAGACCTCCTCGTTCGCGCGCCACCATATCAACGTGACGATGGCGCGGGCAAAATTCGCCGGCACCTACGCCAATTCGATTCTGGCGAATCAGGAGGCGACGATGGACGGCTACGACGAGGCGCTGCTGCTCGATGTCGACGGCTTCGTCGCCGAAGGCTCGGGCGAGAACGTGTTCGTCGTCAAGAACGGAAAACTGTACGAGCCGGAGCTGACGTCGGCACTGGTCGGGATCACGCGCGATTCGGTGATCGCGCTGGCGCGGGACCTGGGTCTCGAAGTGATCGCCAAGCGCCTGACGCGCGACGACATCTATATCGCGGACGAGGCGTTTTTCACCGGCACCGCCGCGGAAGTGACGCCGATCCGCGAGCTCGACAATCGCGTCATCGGCTCCGGGCACTGTGGCCCGATCACCAAGCAGCTGCAGGGACTTTTCTTCGACGCCGTCCATGGCAAGAGCGCGAAGTACAAGTCCTGGCTGACTCCGGTCTGAGCTTTGCGATGACTGCGATGACCGAGCAGACGCAGGCCTTCGTCGACGTGACCGCGGCGGACCTGCCGCTGTATTGCCCGAATCCGGCCATGCCGCTGTGGTCTAGCCACCCGCGCGTCTTTCTCGACGTCGCCGCGACCGGCGAGGCGATGTGTCCCTATTGCGGCACGCGTTACCGGCTCCGGGGTCCGCCGCCGTCTGGCGGCCACTGAAATTCGATCCGGCGCGGCAGCGCGTCGGCACCGGATCGAAACGAAAACGGGCGCCATGGCAGAACGGATCCTGATCGTCGCGCCATCGTGGATCGGCGACGCAATCCTGTCCGAGCCGCTCGTTGCCATGCTGCGCGAGCCGCTCGAGGAGCCGATCGTCGACGTGCTGGCGCCTCCCTGGTGCGCACCGGTCTATGCGCGCATGCGTGGCGTGCGCAACATCATCGAAAATCCGGTCGGGCACCGCGAACTGCGTCTCCGCGACCGCCGTGCGCTGGCGCGCACGCTGCGCGGCCAAGGCTACACGCGGGCGCTGGTGCTGCCCAATTCGTTCAAGTCGGCGCTCATTCCCTGGCTGGCGCGCATTCCGCGCCGCATCGGTTACGTCGGCGAGGCGCGCGGGCTCTTGCTCACCGACGCGCGGCGTCTCGATGGCAAGGCGCCGCCGCGGCTGGTCGAGCGGTTCGTCGCCCTCGCGGCGCGGCCGGACGAGCTCGCGCCGACGCCCTCGTCTCCGGTGCTCCGGCCCAACGCGGCGAATGGGGCCGAGGCCATGCGCGCGCTCGGCCTGGCGACCCATCGGCCGGTGGCGATTTTTTGCCCGGGCGCCGAGTACGGCCCGGCCAAGCGCTGGCCGACCGAGCATTTCGTCACGCTGGCGCGCCGGTTCATCGATTCGGGCTATGGCGTCTGGCTGCTCGGCTCGCCCAACGACCGAGGCGCCGCCGACCCGATCGCCGCCGCAGTCCCCGACGTGCGCAACATCTGCGGGAGGACCGATCTCGGCACGGCGATCGACCTGCTGGCCACGGCCAGCGTGGTGATCAGCAACGATTCCGGTCTGATGCACGCCGCCGCGGCCGTGGGCAGGCCGCTGGTCGCGCTGTTCGGCTCGTCGAGTCCCGAATACACCCCGCCGCTGTCGCCGCTCGCACGCGTGGCGAAGATCGACATCGTCTGCAGCCCTTGCTTCGAACGCGAATGCCCGCTGGGACACTTCAAGTGCATGCGCGAATTGTCACCCAACCTTGTGTATGATCTGGCGCGCGCGCAGCACTGAACGATGGCCAAGCCACGCACGCCGACGATCTTTACCTCGCCACAGGATGCGGCGAGCGCGTTCTATCAGGCATTCGAGGCCAAGGACATCGATGCGATGATGGCGACGTGGGCCGAGGACGAGGACATCGTCTGCATTCATCCCGGCGGCCCTCGCCTAGTCGGGTACGAGGCGGTGCGGGCCGGCTGGGAGCAGTTGTTCGCCAACGACACCCGGCTTTCGTTTCGCCTTGACGAGATCACGGTCGTCGAGACCGTCGGTCTGGCGATGCAGAGCGCTATCGAGCAGGTTACGGTCGGCAGCGACCCGAAGCCCCGGGGCGCGGCCATCGTCACCAATATTTTCCTGCGCACGCCGTCGGGATGGCGCATGGTCATGCACCATTCCTCGCCGGCGCCGGCGATCGCCGCGCTTCAGCCGGCGGGGCCCTTGCATTAGGGTGAGAACGAGCCTTACGCTTTACACTGCAACGAAACGCCTTTGGGATAGAGCGAGGTGAGCGCGATGAAGACAGACGACCTTCGAGCCACCCAGGCGCCCCTGAAAGCGCGCTACCTGGCGAACCCGGATGCCGCGCTGATCACGCTGAAGGCCGAGGGCCGTCTGGGCGAGGGCGTCACCTGCAGCGTTCAAACCGGCAAGGCACTGGTCACCGCGGGCTTGCATCCGGCAACGGGAGGCGACGGACTGAGCGCCTGCTCGGGCGATATGCTGCTCGAGGCACTCGTTGCCTGCGCGGGTGTGACGATCAACGCCGTCGCGGCGGCGATAGGGGTCATCATTCGAGGCGGCACGGTTCGGGTCGCGGGCGATCTCGATTTTCGCGGCACTTTGGCTGTCGCCAAGGATGCGCCGGTGGGATTTCAGCGCATCCGGCTCCACTTCGACCTGGAGACCGACGCATCGGCGGATCAGCTGAGCGCGCTTATTCGCCTGACCGAGCGCTATTGCGTCGTCTATCAGACGCTGCGCCAGCCTCCGGAAATGACCGTTTCCCATCACGCAGCCGCGGCCTGAAGCCGCGTTCAACCGGACCCGGCGATCCGGTTAATATAGACGCCGAGACGTCACACTGTCGGGAGGTCGCCGTGCCGATGTATATGGACATCCACGAGGTCCAAGGGGCTACCGCGGAAGCCGTTGCGAAAGCTCACGGCGCCGATGTCGAGACGCAGCAGAAGTATGGCGTCGAGTACCACAAATACTGGTTCAACGAGAGCTGCGGCAAGATTTTCTGCCTTTGCAGCGCCCCGAGTCCGGAGGCGGCGGCCACCGTGCACCGTGAGGCGCACGGCCTCGTCGCAGCGAAGATCATCGAAGTCGCGCCCGAGATTGCGGAAGGGTTCCTGGGCGGATGCGAGGTTAACCCGGCCGGCGCGGCCCTCGTACCGGGCGGTGCGGCAAACGAGCGCGACCCGGGAATCCGGACCGTCCTGTTCACCGATATCGTGGGCTCGACGGCGCTCACGCAACGCCTCGGGGACGAGGGGGCGATGGCCTTGCTTCAGGTGCATGACGCGATCGTCCGGGATGCCGTGGGCGCGCTGGGCGGGCGCGAGGTCAAGCATACCGGAGACGGCATCATGGTGTGTTTCGTGTCGGCCGTGGCGGCGGTTCGCTGCGCTGTTCGGATCCAGAGTGCGCTGGCTCAGCGCGAGAAAGACAACACGGAGGCTTCGGTCAAGGTGCGAATCGGTGCCGCGGCGGGCGAGCCAGTCGAGAACCACCTGGATCTTTTCGGACTGACGGTTCAGCTTGCTGCGCGGCTCTGTTCGCACGCCCAGCCGGAACAGAGTCTGGTGTCGAACGTGGTCGCCGAGCTGTGCATCGGAAAGGGCCTGACCTTCCAGGACCTGGGAGAAGTTTCACTCAAGGGCTTCGACCGGCAGATCAGAGTGCACGCGGTCAAATAGCGCGGCTGCGCAAGCGCGCGGTTCCTCAGGCGGTTCCGCCGACGGTCAATCCATCGATGCGCAAAGTCGGCTGGCCGACACCTACCGGCACGCTCTGGCCTTCCTTGCCGCAGGTGCCGATGCCCGGATCGAGCGCCAGGTCGTTGCCGATCATCGAAACGCGCGTCAGCGCGTCGGGGCCGTTGCCGATCAGCGTCGCGCCCTTGACCGGATAGGCGAGCTTTCCGTTCTCGATTTTCCACGCCTCGGCTGCGGAGAATACGAACTTGCCGTTGGTGATGTCCACCTGGCCGCCACCGAAGTTGATCGCGTACAGGCCGTTCTGCACCGAGGCGATGATCTCCGCCGGATCACGGTCGCCATTTAGCATGATGGTGTTGGTCATCCGCGGCATCGGGATATGCGCGAACGACTCACGGCGCCCGTTGCCGGTCGGCGCGACGCCCATCAGCCGCGCGTTCAGCGTATCCTGCATGTAGCCCTTGAGAATGCCATCCTCGATCAGCACCGTGCGCTGCGTCGGGTTGCCTTCGTCGTCGATGTTGAGCGAGCCGCGGCGATCGGCAAGCGTTCCGTCGTCGACGACGGTCACGCCCCGCGCACCGACGCGCTGACCGATCCGGCCGGAAAACGCCGACGTGCCCTTGCGGTTGAAATCGCCTTCGAGGCCATGCCCGATCGCCTCGTGCAGCAGGATCCCCGGCCAGCCGTGGCCCAGCACGACGGTCATCGTGCCCGCAGGCGCGTCGCGCGCGTCGAGATTGAGCAGTGCCTGGTCGACCGCCTGCGCCGCGTAGGTTTCAAGCAGCGCGTCGGTGAAAAAACGGTAATCGACGCGCCCTCCGCCGCCCGCCATCCCCTGCTCGCGCCGGCCGTTCTGCTCGGTGATCACGTTCAGCGACAGCCGGACCAGCGGCCGGACGTCGGCGCCGATCGAGCCGTCGCTGCGCGCCACCAGGATCGCTTCGTACTCGCCCGCCAGCGATGCCATCACCTGGATCACCCGCGGATCGCGCGCGCGTGCGATGCGTTCCAGGCGTTCGAGCAATGCGACCTTGGCTTCGTCGGGCAAGGCCAGCACCGGATCGCTCGATGAATAGAGCGATCGCGCGCCGCCGATACGGTCGAGCGCGGCGACCGCGGACTGGCCCTGGCGGCCGATCGCTCGCGTCGCGGTCGCGGCCTGCGTGAGCGCCTCGAGACTGATGTCGTCGGAGTAGGCAAACGCGGTCTTCTCGCCGGCGGTCGCGCGAACGCCCACGCCACGGTCGATCGAGAACGATCCCGACTTGACGATGCCTTCCTCGAGGCTCCAGCTTTCGACGCGCGAATACTGGAAATACAGGTCGGCGTGGTCGATATGGTGGACGTGAATGCCGGCGAGCACGCTCGACAATTGCCGAAATTCGAGCGCGGCCGGCGCAAGCAGCAGTCGGGTTGCCTGTTCGAGCAGCGCGGGCTGGACCGGGGGGATGGCGAGGTTGGTCACGAGGGAACGATTCCGAGCGGCGATGACGACATTGTCGGGGCGCGCGCTCCGCGGCACAAGGCCTGCGTGCGGGCAGCGCTAGGAAGACGCCGCGCCGGCGGCCCCAAGGTAGGTCGCCGCAACGCGCGCATCGCGGGCCAGCGCGCCGCTCGGTCCCTCGATGGCAACCGTCCCTGTCTCGAGCACGTAGCCATGGCTGGCGATCCGAAGCGCCGCGCGTGCATTCTGCTCGACCAGCAGAATCGAAACGCCGCCCGCCTGCAGCGCGGCAATGATGCTGAAGATTTCCTTGACGATCAGCGGCGCCAGGCCGAGGCTCGGCTCGTCGAGCAGCAACAGCCGCGGCCCGGCCATCAGCGCGCGGCCCAGGGCCAGCATCTGCCGTTCGCCGCCCGACAGCGTGCCGGCGAGCTGCGCGCGGCGTTCGGCAAGCAGGGGAAAGCGCTGGTAGACCTCGTCGCGCGTCCTGGCCAGCATCCGATCCCGCGCCCGATGGCGCTGGAACGCTCCCAGCTCCAGATTGTCGGCAACGGTCATCGCGGCAAAGAGCTCGCGCCGCTCGGGAACCAAGCACAGCCGCTGCGCGACCCGTTGCTCCACCTTGGCGCGGTTCACGCGCGCGCCGGCGTACACGATGTCGCCCCGCGACGGCAGCAGGCCCATGATGGCCGCGAGCAGCGTGGTCTTGCCGGCGCCGTTCGGCCCGATCACCGTCACGATGCTGCCCTCGGTTACGGTCAGCGAGACGCCGTGCACGGCCTCGACCTTGCCGTAGGCGACGTGCAGGTCGCGAATTTCGAGGAGCGCGCTCATCGCAAGCCCGGCGTCAAACCACGCCCAGATAGGCTTCGAGAACGACGGGGTTTGCCTGTATCTCGGCGGGGAGCCCTTCGGCCAGCTTCTCGCCGAAATCCATCACCACCAGGCGATCCGTCAACCCCATGACGAATTCCATGTCGTGTTCGACCAGCAGAATGGTCATCCCGGCGTCGCGCAGCTGGCGCAGCAGCACGGCGAGCGCCTGTTTTTCGAGCAGGCGCAACCCGGCTGCGGGCTCGTCGAGCAGCAGCAGCAGCGGATCGGCCGCGAGCGCCCGCGCGATCTCGACGATGCGCTGCCGTCCCAGCGCCAGCGAGCCGGCCGGCGCATGGAGCGAATCGGACAGGCCGACGCGGGCGATCTGTGCCGCCGCCTCGGCTCGCACGCGTGCCTCCTCGCGTCGATCGAGCCGCAGCGCGGCGCGGGCGACGCCCGCCCTGCCCCGCAGGTACGCGCCGAGCGCGACATTGTCGAGCACCGACATGCCGGCGATCAGCTTGACGTGCTGGAACGTGCGCCCGATGCCGAGCTGCGCGATCTGGAACGGCTGCCGCCCGCCGATCTGCCGGCCGTTGAATGAGATCGTGCCGCGGGTCAAAGGCAAAGCGCCGCTGATCAGATTGAACATCGTGGTCTTGCCCGCCCCGTTCGGTCCGATCAGGCCGAGGATCTCGCCGGGACGAATTTCGAACGACAGGTCGTTGACCGCGACCAGCCCGCCGAATTCCCTGCGGGCGCGGTCGACGACGAGCAGCGGCGCCGTTCCCCGCGGCCGGCTGCGCAGCGGCAGCGCGCGCGCCGGGGCGACCGGGCGCGGCGCGTTGCCCGGGACGAGGCGCGCCAGCCATGGCCAGACGCCATCGCGTGTCCGCTGCAGCAGCAGGACCATCAACATGCCGAACACGACGATCTCGAAATTGCCCTCACGCCCGAGCAGATGCGGCAACCAGCTCTGTAGCAGCTGCTTCAGCAGCGTGATCAGCGTCGCCCCCACCACCGCGCCCCAGACGCTGCCCGCGCCGCCGACGACCGCCATGAACAGGTATTCGATGCCCTGGTTGATGCCGAACGGCGTCGGATTGACGAAGCGCTGCAGGTGCGCGTACAGCCAACCGGAAACACTGGCCAGCAACGCCGCATAGACGAAGACGACGATCTTCAGGCGTCCGGCATCGACGCCGAACGCCTCGGCCATCTCCAGCCCGCCCTTGAGCGCGCGGACCGCGCGTCCCGGCCGCGAATCCAGCAGGTTGTCGGCCATCCAGAGGCTCGCCAGCGCAATGACCCAGATCAGGCCATAGATGTGTCGCTCGCTGCGCAGCTCCCAACCGAAGAATGACAGCGCCGGTATGCCGCTCATGCCGGTGTGGCCGCCGAGGAAGTCGAGATTGCCGAACACGTAGAAAATGCTGATGCCCCACGCGATCGTCGCCAGCGGCAGATAGTGCCCCTTCATCCGCAGCGTGATGAAGCCGAGCGCGAGAGCCACAACCGCGGTGAGCGCCACGCCGACGACGACGTTGATCCAGGGCGACAGCGGCGGAAAATGAAGCGACAGCACCGCCGTCGTGTAGGCGCCCAGTCCGACGAATGCGGCCTGGCCGAACGAGGTCTGGCCGGCGACGCCGGTCAGCAGGACGAGCCCGAGCGCGACGATGCTGTACAGCCCGATGTAGTTGAGCAGCGTAATCCAGAACGACGGCGCGGCGAACGGCGCGACCGCCAGCGCGACGACGAGAATAGCCAGGGCCGGGCGGCTCACGACGCTATTCCTCTTCCTCGTGGTGATGCGTGGTCAGCGAGCGCCATAGCAGAACCGGTATGATCAGCGTGAATACGATCACTTCCTTGAACGCGCTCGCCCAGAACGACGAGTACGACTCGAGCAAGCCGACCAGGAACGCGCCGCCCGCGGCCAGCGGGTAGCTCGACATGCCTCCGATGATCGCGCCGACGAAGCCTTTGAGGGCGACCAGGAATCCGGAATCGTAGTAGACCGTCGTGATCGGGCCGATCAGCACGCCGGAAAACGCGCACAGCAGCGCAGCGAGCGTGAACGTCACGCTGCCGGCGAGACTGGGGCTGATCCCGACCAAGCGCGCGCCGACGCGGTTGAGCGCGGTGGCGCGCAGCGCCTTGCCGTACAGCGTCCGGTCGAAGAATGCGTACAGCGCAACGATCGCCAGCAGGGAGAAGAGCAGCACCAGGACGCTCTGCCCGCTGATGTGCACTTCGCCGACCTGGAACGACATTGCCGTGAACGCGGGCGTGCGCGAGCCTTCGGCGCCGAAGAACCAGAGGCCCAGCCCGACCATCGCGAAGTGGACCGCGACCGACGCGATCAGCAGCACCAGCACCGACGCTTCGGCCAGCGGCTGGTAGGCGACACGGTAGACCAGCGGGCCGAGCGCGGTGACCATCGCGACGGCGAGCACGATCTGCAGCGGCAGCGCGAGCTGCAGCGGCGCGAGGACATGGACCAGCGCGGCAATCGCCAGCGGCGCCGCCACGTACATTCCGAGCTGCCGCGGCAGCCGGCGCCATTCCCGGTCGCGCCCCGCCGCAACCGTCTCCATCGCGCCCGCGAGCAGGGCCATTCCGATCAGGAGCTCGACGGTACCCGGCGGCTTGCCCAACTGCAGCGATGCCAGCGTCAGCGTCCCGTAGGTGACGAATTCGCCCGCCGGCACGAAGATGACGCGCGTGACCGCGAACACCAGCACCAGCGCCAGCGAGAGCAACGCATAGATCGCGCCGTTGGTGATGCCGTCCTGCGCCAGCAGTGCTGCGATCGAGAAATCCATCGGCGGTGTCGAAAGCCCCGGGCGCCACGCAGCAAACAAAAAACCGGCTGCGGGGATACCGCAGCCGGCCCGGTGAGCGTCAGCTCATTTGCTGAGGACCCATTTCCCGTTTTCGATCCTGACGATGACGCGCGCGCGATTGTCCATGCCGTTATGATCGCCGGCACTCATGTTGAAAATGCCGTTGGCGCCGGCAACGTCCTTGGCGTTCTCCAGCGCATCGCGAAGCGCCGCGCGGAACGCCCGGGTCCCGGGCTGCGTCGTCTTCAGCGCTTCGGGGATTGCCCGTTTCAGCAGGGTGTACGCGTCCCAGGCATGGCCGCCGAACGTCGTGCGGCTGCCGGGTCCGTACTTGGCCTCGTAGGTCTTGACGTACTCGGCCGCCGATTGCTTGACCTGATTGCTGTCCGGCAGCTGCTCGTAGACCAGCATCGGCCCGGCCGGCAGCACCGCGCCGTTGCCGTCGGCACCGACGACGCGCAGAAAGTCGGCGTTCGCCACGCCATGGGTCTGATAAATGCGACCTTTGTAGCCGCGTGCGATCAGTTCCTTGTGCGGTGTCGCGGCCGGCGTCCCCGAGCCGGCGATCAGGATCGCATCCGGATGCGCCGTCAGCAGCTTCAGGACCTGGCCGGTCACGCTCGGGTCGTTGCGATTGTATTTCTCGTCCGCGACGATCTTGATGCCTGCGGTCTGGGTCGAGCGCCGCATCTCGGCAAGCCAACTGTCGCCGTACGCGTCGGCGAAGCCGATGAAGCCCATCGTGCGCACGCCGTTCGCGCGCATGTGCACGGCTATCGCATCCGCCATCAGCGAATCGTTCTGCGGCGTCTTAAACACCCATTTGGTTCTCGGATCGGCCGGATTGACGATCTGAGCCGAGGCCGCCATCGATATCATCGGCACTTCGGCTTCGTTGACCGCGTCGCGCATCGCCAGCGAATTGGGCGTCACAGTCGAGCCGATGATCACGTCGACCCTGTCCTCGCTGATCAGCTTGCGGGTGTTCTTCACGGCCTCGGTCGTATCGGACTTGTCGTCCAGCACGATGAAGTGCACGCGCTGCCCGGCGATCGTCGGGGAGCCGAGCATGTCGATCGTGTTCTTTTCCGGGATGCCCAGCGATGCCGCGGGCCCGGTCGCCGACAGCGTGACGCCGACGTTGATGTCGGCGAACGCCACGCTCGCGGCAGCGAGCGCCGCCAATCCGAAGGCAAGTCCCGCATTCTTCATCGTGTTCCTCCGTATCGGGCGCGCGGCTCTTGCGGCCGAGGCGCGGTGGGCTTTCAGGGCAGGCCCCGGGGCGGTCGGCGTCACCGGTGCGCGCCGCCGACTTGTCGGGCGGTTGCGCGGATTCTGGCACCAAGCGCGGCGAGGGTCAACGTCGCCCGGCGCGAACGCCGGTCCGCGGGAGGGCGGCCTACTTCTTCAGCGCGTCGCGAATCTCGCGCAGCAACAGCACGTCTTCCGGCACCGGCGCGGCCACTGCGGCCGGGTCGATCCTCTTCTTGACCGAAGTCATCTGCTTGACCATCCAGAAGATGATGAAGGCCAGAATGAGGAAATTGATGACGACGGTGATGAAGTTGCCGTAGCCCAGCAGCGGCACGCCGGCCTTGGTCAGCGCCTCGTAGGTCATCGGTCCGTTGTATCCGGCCGGCGGCGCTCCGAGCATGATGAAGTAGTTGGAGAAATCGAGCCCGCCGAAGATCCTGCCGACCACCGGCATGATGACGTCCTTGACCAGAGAATCGACGATCTTGCCGAACGCGGCGCCGATGATGACCGCGACCGCCAGATCGATCACATTGCCCTTGACCGCGAAATCGCGAAAATCCCGTAGCATCGACATACTGTTTCCTCTTCGTGGCTGACAATCGCATCCGGAGCGTTGGAGGAGATTGGATCACACCGCCGCTTATCCCGACTCGCCGGTGCGGATCCGCACGACCTGCTCGACTGCGGTGATGAATATCTTGCCATCGCCGATCTTGCCGGTCCGCGCAGCCTTCACGACCGCATCGATCGCGCGCTCGAC
>JBOIGD010000011.1:0-4856 GCA_050742615.1 Casimicrobiaceae bacterium
GGGTTCGACGATGTCGACGATCTTGCGCCGCTCCGGCGTGTCGCTCATCGTGGCGATCATCATGTCGATCTTGCCCTGCTGCAGGAACTGGATGCGGTTGGAGGCGACCACCGGCACGAGCTCGAGCTTGACGCCGAGCCGTTTGGCGACGTCGGCGGCCAGGTCGGGCTCGAAGCCGATGATCTTGCCGGACGGGTCCAGGAAGCCGAACGGCCGGTAGTCGGCCTTGGTGCCCACCGTCAGCACGCCCTTCTGCTTGATGGTCTGCAGCACGTCCGCGCGCGCGCCCGGCGCGAACACGATCGCCAGCAACAGGCCGGAAGTAAGTAGCGACAACAGTCTCTTCAACATTTTTTATCCTCGTCCAAATGAATCATTGATGTCAGGAAGCGACACGCGCTTCCATTTCCACTCGCGCCGCCGCCGGCCTTCTCGCCGGCGCCTGCGCGCTGCCACCCATCAGTTCTGCCGCCGCACAGGCTTCGACGGCAAGCGTCGCCTCAAGCCGGTCGCTTCATGCGACCGGCGACGGATGCGGCACCGCCTTGGCGACGCAGTCCGTCAGCGCCTGGTCGATGATCGCCAGCGCGCGATCGATCTCGTCGGCCTTGACCGTCAGCGGCGGCGCGATGCGCCACACGGCGCCGCGCGTCGGGACCTGGCGGATGTTCATCGACAGCCCGAGCTCCATGCAGCGCCGCGTCACCCGCAGGCCGAGCTGGTGCGCCGGTTCGCGCGTTTCGCGATCCTTGACCAGCTCGACGCCGAGCAGCAATCCCTGGCCGCGCACGTCGCCGATCGCCTCGTGACGCGCCTGGAGCTCCAGCAGACCGTTCTTCAGCCTTTCGCCCATCGCGCGCGCATTGGCCGCCAGCTGCTCGCGCTCGAGCACCTCGAGCACCGCCAGGCCGACCGTCGCGGGCAGCGGATCCGACACGTGCGAGGTGTAGTTGGCGAAGCCCTTGCTGTAGCAATCCTCCTCGATATCGGGACTGGTCGCCGTCGCCGCCAGCGGCAGCCCGCCGCCCAGCGTCTTGGACATCGTCAGGATGTCGGGTGTCACTCCCAGACCCTCGAAGGCGAAATTGCGTCCGGTGCGGCCGAACGCGGTCTGCGCCTCGTCGAAGATCAGCAGCATGCCGCGCTCGTCGCACAGTTTCCGCAGCCGGGCGAAATAGCCGTCCGGCGGGACGATGATTCCGCCCGCGCTCAGGATAGGCTCGACGATGGCCGCGGCCGGCGCACCCACCGACTGCGCGTCGAACAGGCCGAAGCCCACGTCGAGGCAACTCATGTCGCAGCGGTCGCGGCAATGCCGGATCGGGCAGCGATAGCTGTTCGGCTCCGGAATGGCGAACGTGCCCGGAATCGTGGGCCCGTAGCCGCGCCGCCCGCTGGCGTAAGTGGTCGAGCTCGCGCCCGCGGTCGTGCCATGCCACGAGCCGTCGAGGCCGACGACCTCGAAGCCGCCGGTGAACTTCTTGGCCAGCCGCAGCGCGGTCTCGTTGCTCTCGCCGCCGGTGTTGAGGAAGATCAGCTTCGACAGGCTCCTCGGCAGCATGGCGGCCATGCGTTTGGCCAGCGCCGCGACAGCCGGCGAGAGCATGCCGCTGAAAAGATGCAGCACCTCGCGGCAGCTCTTCTCGATCGCGGCCACGATCGCCGGGTGGTTGTGGCCGAGCGTCGCGCACATCTGGCCGGACGTGAAATCGAGGATCGCGCGCCCGTTCTCGTCGTAGAGATACGAGCCGCGCGCCCGGACGATGAATTCGGGGTGGAACTCGGCGCCGTAGCGGATCAGATTCTCGCGTACCGCCCGGTGCAGCGCGGCCGGCGTTTCGGCTTCGCGCTCGGGGGCCGAAACCGGATCGGGAGGTCGCCTGCTCAAGCGGTTCACGTCGCACCTTCCATGCAGCTGCCACCGTACTTTGTCGAGGTCGGACAGTTTAGCACCGGGCCCGTTCCGGGCAAGCCGGCCGGCCCGCGGGCGAAACGAATGACACGCCGTTATGCTCCGGGCATTACCGCTCGCCACGACGTGCTCGCCGCAGCGGGCCCGCGAGCCGGCGTGTGCTGCACAATGCGGGGCCGACCCACCCTTTCGCAGCCGACCATGGATATCGACGCCTTCCTGGACCGACACGGCATCCGCGCCGCGCGGCATGAGCACGCCGCCGTGATGACCGTGGAGGAATCGGAGCGGCTGGTGCCGCCGCTGCCCGGCGCCAAGACCAAGAACCTGTTCCTGCGCGACAAAAAAGGGGCGCGGCATTTCCTGGTGACCGTGCCGGCGGCCCGCGCCGTCGCTCTCGGTGCGCTTGGGGTGCTGCTCGGTGCCGGCCGGCTCGGCTTCGCCTCGTCCGAGCGGCTGCAAAGACACCTGGCGATAACCCCCGGGGCGGTCAGCCTGCTGGCGCTGGTCAACGACGCGGCCCGGGCCGTCGAATTCGTGATCGACCGTTCGCTGTGGGAAGCCCCGGCGGTGCAGGCGCATCCGCTGACCAATACGGCGACGCTGGTGCTCTCGCATGCCGACGTCGAGCGATTCCTGCACGCTACCGGGCACGTGCCGCGTGTGATCGACGTGCCGGCGGCCGCGCAAGATCGCGGCCCGACCAGCGTCGCGCGTTCCTGAAACCGCCGGAACGCCGTCGTTCTCCGCCGATCCGCCGCGTCAGCTCCTGCGGGCGAGCAGGGCCCGCAGTTCCGCGTCGAACATGTTTTCGGCCAGGCCGGCGAAAACCAGCACGGCGCCCAGCGCCTGCACCGGCGCCAGCGATTCGCCGACGAACAGCGCGCCGCTCGCCAGCCCCGACACCGGTATCAGCAGTGCGAACGGCGAGATCAGGGCGGTCGGGTAACGATGTAAGAGCCTCGCCCACGAGGCGAAGCCGAACAGCGTGGCGCCCCAGGCGAGAACGAAAACGCAGCCCCAGGTCAGCGCCCCGGCGGACGCGACCGCGTGCCATGCCGCGGAACCTCCTTCGAACGCGTACGACAGCGCGGCGAGCGGCAGCGGCGGTATCAGGCTGGACCAGACGATCAAGCCGAACATGTCCGGCTCGTGCGCGCCCGCCGCGTGCTTGGCGATGACGTTGCCGACAGCCCACGCGAAGGCGGCGACGATCACCAGCACGAAGCCCGCGAACGTGGATCCGAGGCCGCTCGCCAGCTTGAACGCGGCGAGGAGCACGATGCCGGACGCGGCGATGCCGGCGCCGATCAGGTTGTGCCGCTGCAGCTTGTCGCCGAGGAATGCGCCAGCCAGACCGACGGTGAAAAAGACCTGGAGCTGGATGACCAGCGACGACAAGCCCACCGGCATCCCGAGCTTGATGGCGAGAAAAAGCAGGCCGAATTGCACCACGCCGATGGCCACGCCGTAGCCAGCGATGTCGCCCCAGGGCATGCGCGGCCGCCGGACGAAGAACACCAGCGGCACGGCGGCGAAGAAAAAGCGCAGCGCGGCGAGAGCGAACGGCGGGACCTCGCGCAGGCCGACCTTGATCGGAACGAACGAGAATCCCCACAGGGTCACGACCGCGAGCGTCAGCAGCAGGTCGCGTGGGGCGAGGCGATTGTTCAGCGAGAATCCGGATGCGGTAACGCGGGGAAAGTCACACCAATTCTACCACCCGCCCGGTCTCCAGCGACTCGCGCAGCGCGAGCGCGATGCGGGTCGCCTCGGCCGCGTCGTGCAGGGTCAGCGCCGGCGCGCGGTCGTCGAGCACCGCGTCGACGAAATGCGCGAGCTCGTGCAGGAAGGCGGCCTCGAAGCGCTCGTAGAAAGTCGGCGTGCACTCGTTGCGGACGCCGTGGGCGTCGGAAATATCGACGCGGTTCAGGCGCGGGTTCGCGCCGACGGCGAGCCGCCCCTTCGTGCCGAAGATCTCGGTGGCGGTCTCGTGGCCGTGCGCCATCGTGCGCGAGGCGTAGAAGCAGGCGAGCTTGCCGCCTTCGAATTCGCAGGTCGCCACGCCGTTGTCGACGTCGCCGAATTCGCGCAGGCCTTCGTGGATCGCCACCGTGCCGGCGGCAAAGACGCGCCGCGGCCGCGGATTGCCGAGAAACCAGCGCGCGAGATCGATGTCGTGCACCGTGCAGTCGAGGAAGATCCCGCCGCTGGAGGGGGCGAAGCGGACGAAGAATCCCGACGCGTCGTTCAGGTCCAGGTTCTGCGAGCGCACCAGGAACGGCGCGCCGATCGCTCCCGCCTGGACCTTGTCGTAGGCGTCCTGGTAGCTCGGGTCGAAGCGGCGGCCGTAGCCGATCATCACCTTGAGCGCAGGATGCTTTTCGGCTTCGCGCCGCACGCGCTCGCAATCGGCCATTTCCAGCGACAAGGGCTTTTCGCAGAACACGTGCTTGCCGGCCTGCAGGCCCTCGATGATCTGCGCCGCGTGCAAGGTGGTCGGCGTCACCAGGAACACCGCGTCGACGGCCGGGTCGGCCAGCATCGCCCCGTAGTCGGCGTAGCCGCGCTCGACGCCCAGATCCTTCGCCCAGGCGAGCTCGTCGGCGACGGGGCTGCATGCGGCGACCAGTTGCGCGCGCGGCACGCGCCGGGCCAGGTTTTCGGCGTGGCGCCGGCCGAGACGGCCGAGCCCGGCGATGCCGATGCATAAGACGCGCGCGCCGGTCATGGCCCGATCATCGCTCATGCTCGAGCTCGACGATGCGCCGCTCGCGCCACGACCGGGTCGCCGCGTCGGCGAGCTCCAGCGCCTTCACGCCGTCGGCGATCGTCGTGTTCACCGGCTTGCCGCCGGCGACCGCGTCGATGAAATGCGCCATCTCGTTGGCGTACGCGACCCGGTAGCGCTCGAGGAAAAAATGCTCGGGCTTGTCGCGGCTGA
>JBOIGD010000012.1:0-2980 GCA_050742615.1 Casimicrobiaceae bacterium
CGATCTCGCGCACGACACCGACGCATTCTGGCGTTTTTACGTCGAGGTTGGGGGCGGCGTATGGGAAACGATATGGCCGATCCTGGCCGCCGCCAATCGCGGGTCGTTGCTCGATGTAGGCTGCGGCTTCGGTTTTGCACTGGATTTCTGGCAACGGACAGCGCGCGGCGAGGCCGTCGGCCTCGAGCGCGCCGACTACGGCCGCGAAGGTGCGAAAAGGCTCGGCGTGACGATCCACGGCGAGCTGCTCGAACAATGCGATGCGCTTGCCGGGCGCCGCTTCGACATCGTCTACGCGTCGGAGGTGATCGAGCATGTTCCGGACCCAGGCGCCTTTGCCGCCTTGCTTTGCAGGTGGGTTGCCGACGATGGCGTTCTGATATTGACGACGCCCGCGGCATCGTTCATCAGCACGGCCAACCAATCGACGACGCTGCTCGCGGCGCTGGCACCGGGCTTTCACGGATTCCTGCTGTCGAGTGACGCGTTCTCCGACGCTATTCGGCGGGCCGGATTTTTCCATGTCGAGGTGCGTACTTTCAACGAGCGCCAGGTCGCCTGGGCATCGCGCCGACCGCTGCGGATCGATACGCAAAGTCCGGCGGCCCACGCGGCGTATCTGAAGTATTTGGCCGCACGTGTCGATGAATCATTTGCTACCTCGTCGCCCGTCTGGCAGGGCTTCGCCTATCGCTACGGCAAGGAGCTCGTCCATTGCGGAAGACTGGCCGAGGCCGACGCTGTTCTCTCCAGGCTGCTGGCCGCACTGAAAGCACGTTTCGGCGCCGAGACTGTCGACCCGATTGCGGCGCTTGCAAGAATCATGAGGTGCACGAACGTGGCGGAGTTCGGCCAGGGCGCCCCCTATTTTCTACCGTGTCTGTTCTATTTCCTCGGGGCGTTGGCGCAGCACGGAGAACGTGACGCGGCCCGCGCGCTGAACTGCTACGCTGGCGCCGTGGAATGCACGCTTGCGTGCGGAAAATTCGGCTCGATTTATTTTCTCGAGGCGCTGTCCCTTCTCTGGCCCGCACGCGCACGACAGGCAGAGCTGCTCCTGGCGAGTGGTGACATCGCCGCCGGCGTCGCGCTATTCGCTCGATTGGCCGGCGAAGGCGGCGAGTGCGATGCGCGAAACGGGTTTGCGGTGGCGACACGGGAATTGCTGGAACTGACCGTACCGACGATATGCGAGGGGTTGTGGACGCACGGCTATCGCGATCAGGCAAGCATGCTCTTTTCGCGCCACAAGACCTACCTGTCCGACCGTTACGGCACAGGCGTACTGAATGCCAGCGATGTCGACGCGCGGCTCGGGGATGCCGCACCGCGCGTTCCGCTGGATCCCCTGTTCGCGGCCTTCTGGCTGGCGCGTGAAGCGCTCCCGTCCGATGACGCGCTTGCCGAGGCAGCCGCGGTGCGGCGGGTCGGCGAGGCGCACGCGACCGATCCGGTATTCGGCAGTAGCCTGCGCGCGATGGCGGAGCGCGCGCAGCGACTTGCTGCGGATATGCCGGACGCCACGACTGGCAAACCGACGCTGGTATGGTCTTCCAGCGCGTCCTACAGGCAGCGGTCCCGCTAGCTCGCGGCGCATCGGGCTGGCCGGACGTCAACGCTGGACGGCCGGCGCGCTCATCTCCCAGGGCAGGCTTCGCGTCAGCAGCACGTTGAGCAGGTTGTCCTGGAAGTTGATGTTGCCGGTGAGCCGGTTGTGCTGCTCGCACAGGAAGAACCAGTAGGCGATCGGAATGAAGCTGTCCTCGTTCTGCGGCGCGCTGGGATCGAGCGTCTCGCGCGCGAGCAGCGAAGGCTTGGTGACGCGGCCGTCGCCGGGCTCCAGCATCAATTCGTCATAGCGCACGCCGGCAACCGGATGGCGGATGTCGGCCGGGTAAAGACGCGCGACCGGCGTCTCGATGTCGTACTCGAGCGCGAGCCGCGCCGGCGTCAGCGTGCAATCGCCGCCGAACAGAACATAGCGGATCGGCGTCGCCGGCTCGGGCGTCGACAGCGCCCAGAGAAAACGGCGCGCGCGCTCGAGCCGGTAATCGAAGTAGCGATGCAGCGCCGCGAGGTAGGCCTCGGCGTCGGAACCGCGCGCGGCGCGAATTCGCGCCTCGACGGCACGATCGAAAATCGACCAGCGGTAGCGCCGCCAGGTGGCGCCGTCGAACAGATCGTCGTCGAGCGCCGCACCCGTGATGTCGATCAGCCAGGTGACCAGCGGATGCGGGAAAAGCTGGTAACCGGAAGGCAGCGTCGCGAGCACTTCCTGCGGAATGCGCTTGAGTCCGATCGGTTCGCCGGTCAGGAAGGCGTGCAGCGACGACGCCGACCCCATGTTGGGGGTGCCGAGGAGGATCAGCTTGCGCACGCGCGTCGTCCCGTACAGCGTGACCTGCTGCTCGCTGCCGTCGAGCACATCGACGGCGCCGTAGCGAAGGTAGTAGCGTGCGATCAGGCCGCCCATGCTGTGCGCGACGATGTCGACGCGAAGGGCGGGATCGGCGTAATCGCGACGGATCGCCTCGATCAGGCGGTCGAGCCCGCGCGCCGCCTGGACGTTGTCCTGCCGCCAGTCGTACGGGTAGATGTAGTAGCGGCGCTCGCCGCGCGGCGCCGGGGTGCCCGGCGTCGCCGCGACGTAGCCGCCGTAGCGGCGCAGCGTGTCGATGATCTGGCCGTAAAAGTCGTGTCCCAGCGCCGCCTCGGCGATGCCGTAGGCTTCGAGATTGTCGGGCCGCACCTGCAGCGTGGCGCGATCGAAGTCGAGCGCGATGCCGCGATATTCGCCGAACAGGATGTCGTTCGACGTTCCCGGCCAGACTTCGACGCCGCTCGTCCGGTCACGCAGGCGCGAGCCGAAGGCGCCGGGGATGACGATCACCGGCGTGGTGTCGACGCCCTGGCTGCCGACCCGGTAAAGCCGGCCCAGGTCGGGGCGCGTCGGCTCCTCGGCGCAGGCGCCGAGGAGCAC
>JBOIGD010000013.1:0-32691 GCA_050742615.1 Casimicrobiaceae bacterium
CACGAACCGGCGGCGTTCTATTCGTATCGACGAGGCGGCGCCGGTCGCGAGGCACGGATGGCGACGCTGATCTGGCTGGCGTCGGGCTGAAGCCAGCCGCGCGCTGCGTATAATGCGTGGGCGATGACAGCGCTCTCCCCTCTGTACGCGATCGTCATCGCTTGCCTGGCCGGGGGCGTGCTGGCGATCGTCGCCGCCGCGGGAACGCTGGCGCTGCATGCGCGCTGGATCTCCAAGCTGGTCAGCTTCGCCGTCGGCGCGCTGCTGGGGGCGGTGTTCCTGGAGTTGCTGCCGCACGCGCTCGAGCAAGGCTCGACCGAGCGCGTGATGCTGACGGTTCTCGCCGGCTTGCTGCTGTTCTTCCTGCTCGAAAAACTGGTCCTGTGGCGGCACAGCCATCTCGAAGCCGAGACGCTGGAGGCCGGGTCCGGCGAGCCGCACGAACACGTCGGCGACGGCGGCCGTTCCGGGCTGATGATCCTGATCGGCAACAGCGTGCACAATTTCTGCGACGGCATCGTGATCGCAGCCGCGTTCCTGACCGATGTTGCGCTGGGCACGGCCACTGCGCTGGCGATCGTCGCGCACGCGATTCCGCAGCAGGTCGGCGATTTCGCGGTGCTGATGCATTCGGGATACGCCCGCCGCCGCGCGTTCGCCTACAACCTCGTCACCGGCGCGGCGACGCTGGTCGGCGGTCTCGCCGGTTACGCGGCGCTGGCGTCGATGCAGCATGTGCTGCCCACCGTTCTCGCCATCGCTTCCGCAAGCCTGCTCTACGTTGCCGTCGCCGACCTGATTCCGAGCCTGCACCGCCACCCGGAGCCGGCCGCGACCGCGCAGCAGTTGCTGCTGATCGGCATCGGCATCGCCCTGATCGCGATCGTGCATTTCGCACTCGAGCACTAGCGTGCTGTCCAAACTCGGTATGACCCGATCTGCCCGACATGCTTCGATGCGCGGCCGGCGCCGGCCTGCCGATGCGTTTTCGCCGCGGCGCTCGCCGCCTTGCGATGGCCGCGACCCGACGCGCTAGCAGCGATGCCGCAGCCGCGGTGAGCGCGGACTGGGCGGAGCTCGGCCGCAGCTGGGAGCATGCTGGCGCCCGGTGGATGCAATGGTGGACGCAGGCCGCGGCGCAGCCTGCGACGATAGCGCAGAAAGCCTCGACCCTCATGCCCGCGGTGACGATCGACCCGGCCGCCGCGGCGGAGCTCACCGAGCGCTACGCCAAGGAATTCGAGGCGTTGTGGACGCGCGCGCTGCAGGGAGGGAAGCCTGCGGCCTCGGCGCGCGGCGGCGGTGACCGGCGCTTCGCCGACAAAGCCTGGCACGAGCAGCCCTATTATGCGTGGCTTCGCGATGCCTACCTGCTCTACGCCGGGTACGTGCGCGATCTCGCCGCGCTGGCGCAAGGCGACCCCGCCGCGAGGAAGCGCGTGGCATTCATCGCTCGGCAATATGCCGACGCGATCTCGCCGTCGAACTTTCTGGCCACCAATCCCGAGGCGCTGCGGCTCGCGCTGGCGTCGGGAGGCGCGTCGATCGTGCAGGGCCTGTCGAACCTGATCGCCGACGCGCAGCGCGGCCGGATCGCGATGACAGACGAAAGCGCGTTCGCGGTCGGCGGGAACCTGGCGACGACTCCCGGCAGCGTCGTATACCGCAATGCGCTGATCGAGCTGATCCAGTACGCGCCCACGACCCGCGAGGTCGCCAAGCGGCCGCTGCTGATGGTTCCGCCGTGCATCAACAAGTACTACATCCTCGACCTGCGGCCGGAGAACTCTTTCGTGCGTTACGCAGTCGGCCAGGGGCACACGGTGTTCATGGTCTCCTGGCGCAACGTCGGCGCGGAGTTGGCCGGCCTCGGCTGGGACGACTATCTCGAGCAAGGCGTGTTCGCCGCGCTCGACGCGGTGCGCGAGATTTCCGACAGCAAGACGGTCAACGCGTTGGGCTTTTGCGTCGGCGGCACGCTTCTGGCGTGCGCGCTGGCCGTGCTCGCCGCCCGGCGCCAGGCCCCGGTCGCCAGCGTCACTTTCCTCGCCACGATGCTGGACTTCGCCGATCCCGGCGACATCGGCGTGTACGTCTCGCGCGAGTCGCTTGCGGCGCGTACGCCGATGCTGTGCACCGGCGGCCGCGTCCAGGGCGGCGAGCTCGCGGGCGCATTCGCGAGCCTGCGGCCGAACGAGCTCGTCTGGAACTACGTCGTCGGCAACTATCTGAAGGGGCAGACCCCGCCTGCATTCGACCTGCTGTACTGGAACGGCGATTCCGCGAACCTTCCCGGGCCGATGTACGTCGAGTATCTGCGCAACATGTACCTCGACAATCGCCTACGCGAGCCCGGCGCGCTCTCGATGTGCGGACAGCCGGTCGATCTCGGCCGCATCGCGATGCCCGCCTACGTCCTGGCGGCGCAGGAGGACCACATCGTGCCCTGGCGCTCGGCGTACAAGACGGTCGGCCTGCTCGGCGGCGAGACCACCTTCGTCCTCGGAGCGTCGGGGCATATCGCCGGCGTGATCAATCCCGCGGCGCAGAACCGCCGCAACTACTGGGCCAACGATGTCCCGGCAGCGGACGCCGGCGACTGGCTCGCTCGCGCCGCCAAACAGCCGGGTAGCTGGTGGCTCGACTGGGCCGGGTGGCTGCGCCGGCATGCCGGCGGACAGCGGGCTGCGCCGCGAGAGCCCGGCAGCGCGCAGAATCCCGCGCTGGCGCCGGCGCCGGGCACCTACGTCACCGAACGCGTGCCATAACCGGACGCCGCGAGCGTTGCGCGCCGTGCGGACCGCTGCCGGGCAAGCGGCGGTTGCGATACCATAGCGCAAGCTTGTCCCGATCCCGGACACCGGTGAGCCGGTGGTCCGATTCAACCTTTTTGCGGAGCAATCATGAGCGACATCGTGATCGCCGGCGCCCTGCGCACGGCGATAGGCAAATTCGGCGGCGCACTGGCCAAGACGCCGGCCCCCGAGCTCGGCGCCACGGTGATCCGTGCTCTGCTCAACCGCTACAAGATCCGGCCGGAGCAAATCTCGGAAGTGATTCTGGGCCAGGTGCTGACCGCGGGCAGCGGCCAGAATCCGGCGCGGCAGTCGCTGATCAAGGCCGGCCTGCCGGCGGAGATTCCGGGCATGACGATCAACAAGGTCTGCGGGTCGGGATTGAAGGCGGTGATGCTGGCTGCGCAGGCGGTGCGCTGCGGCGACGCCGATATCGTCATCGCCGGCGGCCAGGAGAACATGAGCGCGGCCCCGCATGTGCTGCCCGGCTCGCGCGAGGGCTTTCGCATGGGTGACGCCAAGCTCGTCGACAGCATGATCGTCGACGGCCTGTGGGACGTCTACAACCAGTATCACATGGGAGTCACGGCGGAGAACGTCGCCAAGCAGCACGCGATTTCGCGTACGCAGCAGGACGAATTCGCTGTCGCCAGCCAGAACAAGGCCGAAGCCGCGCAGAGGGCGGGCAAGTTCAAGGACGAGATCACGCCGGTGATGATCCCGCAGCGCAAAGGCGATCCGGTGGCGTTCGACAGCGATGAATTCATCAAGGCGGGAGCCACGCTGGATGCGCTGTCGGCGTTGCGGCCGGCGTTCAACAAGGAAGGCAGCGTCACCGCCGGCAACGCTTCGGGGATCAACGACGGGGCCGCGGCGGTGCTGGTGATGAGCGCCGAGCGCGCGGCGGAGCTCGGGCTGAAACCGCTGGCGAAGATCAAGGCATTCGCATCGTCCGGCGTCGATCCGTCGATCATGGGGATGGGACCGGTGCCGGCTTCGCGGCGAGCGCTCGAAAAAGCGGGCTGGAAGGCCGCCGATCTCGATCTGATGGAGATCAACGAGGCGTTCGCCGCGCAGGCCTGCGCGGTGAACAAGGAAATGGGCTGGGATACGAGCAGGATCAACGTCAACGGCGGCGCGATCGCGTTGGGCCATCCGATCGGAGCGTCCGGCTGCCGCATCCTGGTGACATTGCTCTACGAGATGGCCCGGCGCGACGCCAAGAAGGGCCTGGCGTCGCTCTGCATCGGCGGCGGCATGGGCGTCGCCATGGCGGTCGAGCGCTGACAAGCGGCTTGCGCGACACGGGAACGCCGGACTCCATAGCAAAGGATAAAGGAGCGATCGATGGCACAGGACATGCAGCGCGTCGCACTGGTGACCGGGGGCATGGGAGGGCTAGGCGAGGCGATCTGCGTCAAGCTCGCGGCGCTCGGCCACAGAGTCGTGACCACCCACTCGCCCGGCAACCTCAAGGCACAGGAATGGCTGGAGACCATGAAGAAAGCGGGCCACGGCTTCCACGCCTATCCCTGCGATGTCGTCGACTGGGACTCGTGCGTCGCGTGCGTGGGACGCGTCGTGGCGGACGTGGGTCCGGTCGATGTACTGGTGAACAACGCCGGCATCACGCGCGACATGACGTTCAAGAAAATGGACAAGGCCAACTGGGACGCAGTGATCCGGACCAATCTCGACTCGTGCTTCAACATGACCAAGCAGGTCTGCGACGGCATGGTCGAGCGCGGCTGGGGCCGCATCGTCAACATCGCTTCGGTCAACGGCCAGAAGGGCGCGTTCGGCCAGACCAACTACTCGGCCGCGAAGGCCGGCATGCACGGCTTCACCAAGGCGCTGGCGCTGGAAGTCTCGCGCAAGGGCGTGACCGTCAATACCATCTCCCCCGGCTACATCGGGACCAAGATGGTCATGGCGATTCCACAGGAGGTGCTGGACTCGAAGATCGTCCCGCAGATACCGATGGGAAGGCTGGGCAAGCCCGACGAAGTGGCGGGCCTGGTCGCGTACCTGTCCTCGGAGGAGGCGGCGTTCGTCACCGGCGCCAACATCGCGATCAACGGCGGCCAGCACATGTTCTGACGGGAGGACGCGGCGAAAAAAAGCCCCGGCATCGCTGCCGGGGCTGAGGCTGTATCATTTAGGAGGAGGAAAATGATACAGATGGAGTCATCAACTCCTTGCTGCTAGGTTGGGATCGCGTCCGCCCTTTCAAGTTCCGCGGACCTTGTGCCCCTTACGCGGCCTTGCGGCCCTTGCCCGCCGGCTTGGTGGCGTTGACCGCGTTGGCGGCTGCGGCCCGAACCGACGCGTCGGCAAAGCTCACGACCTGCTTGGTCGCCTTCGAGAACTGGTCGAACGCAGCGGTCGTTGCCGCCACCGTCGACTTGAGCGCCGTCACGGCGACGTCGGAGCCCGCCGGGGCGTTCTTGGTCGCCTTGTCGACCCAGACCGCGAAACCCTTGGTGTACGCGGCCCACGCCTCTTCGGCCAGCGCCGAGAAGTCGGCCTGCGCTTCCGAGGCGATCTGGTAGACACCGCGCGAATAGCCCAGCACGTTCTGCACGCCGGCTTCGGTCAGCTTGGCGCGGACGGCGACGAATTCCTGCACATCCTTGATCCCGGCGACGGCATTGGCCGTGTAGACGCCGTTTTCCAGGGCGACCTTGGCCGCTTGCAGGTTGAGCTTGGCCAGCCGCTCGGCCTTGTCGAGCGACATCGTCGCCAGCTTGACGGCATTGTCGTAGCCCGCCTTGTTGATTTCGGCGAATTGTTCCGTTGCGTTGTACATGATCGATCCTTTTCCCGTTGGGTGGCAGGACCCTGAGGCGGGTCCGAATCGGCGGCTGCAGGGGGATTTCCGTTCGCTGGCCCTTCGCCGGACGACCCGGGTATCCCATCCCGTTTGCTGCACCGCACAATAGCCATTCTAGGGATGCCAAAGCCCGAAGTCAAGCATTTTTTGGTGCATCGCACCAATCCTGCCTGCTTCGCGGCACGACGAATCAAACGCTCCAATAAATCAGTGGGTTATAATACCGGCTCGAAGCCCGGGAGCGCCGCATGCCGAAGCCGATCCGCATTATCAAGAAGTATCCGAACCGCCGCCTCTACGACACCGCCAACAGCGGCTACATCACGCTGGCCGACGTCAAGCAGATGGTGCTCGAGTTCATCGATTTCCAGGTCATCGACGCGAAGTCGGGTGACGACCTGACGCGAAGCATCCTGCTGCAGATCATCCTCGAGGAGGAATCGGTGGGCGTGCCGATGTTCTCCAGCGAAATGCTGTCTCAGATGATCCGCTTCTACGGCAACGCCCTGCAGGGCATCATGGGCAACTACATGGAGCAGAACGTCAAGGCGTTCATGGCCATACAGGGCAAGTTGCAGGACCAGGCGAAGCAGATCTATGGTGACAAGATGATGCTCACGCCGGATCTCTGGAAGCAGTTCCTGCAGATGCAGGCGCCGGCGATGCAGGGCATGCTCGGCAACTACCTCGAGCAGAGCGCCAAGCTGTTCATGGACATGCAGCAGCGCATGCAGGACCAGACGCGCGGGCTGTTCACCGCGTTCCCGTTCCCGAATTTCGGCGCGCCGCAGCAACCGTCCTCCGACGACGACAAAAAACGCTGATGCGCCGGAGCGGCGCAATATCCGCATTGCAGCGCGCCGAATTGTCGCAGCGCATGATCGGCCGGACGTGACTGCGCCCGGTCCGCGGCGGCCCCCCGCGGCGAAGGCGTCCGTTCCGCGCGTCGGCTTCGTCTCGCTCGGCTGTCCGAAGGCGCTGGTCGACTCCGAGCAGATTCTGACGCGGCTGTCCGCCGAAGGCTACGCGATCGCGCCGACCTACGAGGGCGCCGACCTGGTCGTCGTCAACACCTGCGGGTTTATCGATGCCGCGGTGGACGAGTCCCTGTCCGCGATCGGCGAGGCCCTGGCCGAGAACGGCAAGGTCATCGTCACCGGTTGCCTGGGGGCAAGGGACGCCGGCGCATTCGTCCGCACGGCCCATCCCCAAGTGCTTGCGGTCACCGGGCCGCACGCCGCCACCGAGGTGATGGCTGCCGTGCACCGGCATCTGCCCAAGCGGCACGACCCGTTCGTCGATCTCTTGCCGCCGCAGGGACTCAAGCTGACGCCGAGGCACTATGCGTACCTGAAGATCAGCGAAGGCTGCAACCATCGCTGCACGTTCTGTATCATCCCCTCGCTGCGCGGCGACCTGGTCAGCCGGCCGATCGGCGAGGTGATGATCGAGGCCGAGCACCTGCTCAAGGCCGGCGTGCGCGAACTGCTGGTCGTCTCGCAGGACACCAGCGCCTACGGCGTCGACGTCCGCTATCGCACCGGGTTCTGGCGCGGCCGTCCGCTGAAGACCCGGATGATCGAGCTGGTGACGGCGCTCTCGGCGCTCGCGGTCGAGCACGGCGCCTGGGTGCGCCTGCACTACGTCTATCCGTACCCGCACGTCGACGAGACCATCGCCGTGATGGCCGAGGGTGGCCCGGGCTTGCTGCCCTATCTCGACGTCCCGTTCCAGCATGCGAGCCCGCGCATCCTCCGGCTGATGAAGCGGCCGGCGAACATCGAGGACAATCTCAAGCGGATCCGCGCCTGGCGCGCCGCGTGTCCGCAGCTGACGATACGCTCGACGTTCATCGTTGGATTTCCCGGCGAGAGCGACGCCGAATTCGACTCGCTGCTGGCTTTTCTCGGAGACGCCGAGCTCGATCGGGTTGGTTGCTTTGCCTATTCGCCGGTCGATGGCGCCGTCGCCAATGCGTTGCCCGATCCGGTTCCCGCCGCGCTTCGCGAGGAACGGCGGGCTCGGTTCATGGCGGTGCAGGAAGCGATCAGCGCCCGTCGCCTGCAGCGGAAGATCGGCACGACGCAGACGGTGCTGATCGATGCGCACGAAGACGGGCACGCGCTGGGCCGCAGCGCGGCCGACGCGCCGGAGATCGACGGCGTCGTGCAAATCGCCGGCGGAACTGTCCTGGCGGTCGGCGAGTTCGCCCGCGTGCGCATCACCGGCGCGAGCGCCCACGACCTTGTCGGCGTGCCCGCCTGAGACACCGGCGCGACGGCCGCGCGAGGGCAAACCCTACGTCTGCGGCAGCTTGCGCAACACGCCCGCGAGCTGCTCGAGCACCTCGCCGAATGCCTGGTTGAGGCCGCGCACGAGCGCGTCGGCCGAGCGGGAAGCCACCGCGACGCGCGAACCGAGCTCGCCGTTCCAGGCGAACGTTCCGGCCGGCGCACTGCTGCGGGTCACGAAGAATTTAGCCGTGAACACGGCGGCGGGATGCGCGGTGTCGCGCAGGTCGGTGTAGAGCTCGGTGACGAATCCCTCCAGCGCAAAATCGCCGTCGAGCGAGCTCGACGGCGGCAATACAGCGCGGAAGATCCCGGTCGCGGCGAGCCATGCCGCCGTCGCCTCGCCGATCATCGTCGCCGGCGAGACCAGGAATTCCTCGTAGAAGTCGGTCTCGAACTTGAGGTCGCTCTCGCGATAGACCAGGACTCTCGCCCGATACGGCGCCGCCACGCCGATCGCATCGATTTTCAGCGTCGCCGGGCCCGGTGTCGGATTCTTCGATGCCGGCGGCGGCGGCTCGAGCACGTAGGTCGACTTGACCGGAGAGGGGCGGGAAAACGAGCAGCCGGCGACGAGCAGTGCCAGCGTGGCGGCGAGCGCCTGCCGGCGCGGCAGGGAAACGGCGGCGGTCATGGTTGGATGCCCTTTGCTGGCGGCGGCGGCGCTCCGAGCAAGATCTGCGACGGGTAGCGCTTCGCGTTCTCGGAGAGGTCGCGCAGGTTTTCGGTGATCTGCCGCAGGTTGTCCAGCGTCTTCCTCAAGTCGGGCTCGCCGCTGCCGGTCAGGCGATCGAGGCGCGAAAGCGTGCTCTGCAGATGCGCCACCGCCTTGGCGAGGTTCGGATCGTCGAGGGTTTTTCGGAGCTGGACCACGGCCGCGTCGGCATCGGCCGGCAGGCGTTTCAGCGCCGGGTCGTCGAGCACCGCCGCCAGCTTCTGATTGGTCGCCCGCAGTTCCGCCAGCAGCGCCACGCTTTCGCCGCCGATCTTGTCCAGCGGCAGCTGGTCGAGCTTGGCGTCGATCTTGGCCAGCACATGGGTCGCGCTCTGCGACAGCTTCGCGGTGTCGATGGCGTCGATGCGGGAATTGGTCGTCACGAGGAGCTTGTTGAGGTTGATCAGCGTCCCCTCGATGTCGAGCTTCTGCAGCCGCCCCATGATGTCGGACGCTGCCGAGACGAAGGCGGTGACCGTCGACTGCGCGCTCGGTATGTAGAGGTTGTTGGGCTTCCAGGTGATCGGCAGCTCGGGATTGGTTCGCGGGTCGACATAGTCGATCTCGAGATAGTTGGTGCCGGTAATGCCCTGCGGCGCGAGACGCACGCGCAGACCGCGATCGATCTCGACCTTGGCCGTGTCGGGACGCGTGATGTCGCCGCCGGCACGGCCGCCGATCAGCCGCGGCAGGATCGTCGCCTCGACCATCACGTAGCGCAGCCGGACCGGCATCGGCTGATCCTGCTCGTACACGTTGTAGGTGAAGCCGATGCGGCGGACCTCGCCGACGACGACGCCCCGGTACCGCACCTTCGATCCGACTTCCAGTCCCTGGACCGATTCGTTCAGGTAGGTTTCCATCGTGACCTTGGACTGGAACCACTGTCCCGATCCCAGGATCAGCAGCAGCACGACCAGCGCGAGCGTCCCGCCGATGACGAACAGGCCGACCTTGAAGAAGTTCGCCTGTGCGCTCATGGCTTAAGCCGGCTCGGCGACGGCTTCGCGGCGGAAGAATTGCCGCACCCACGGATCGGCGCTCTCGTCGCGGAGAACCTTCGGATCGCCCTCGGCGACGATGCCCTTGGTGCGCTTGTCGAGCATGATCACGCGGTCGGCGATCGCGAAGATGCTGGCGAGCTCGTGCGAGACGATGACGAAGGTGATGCGCAGGCTCCCGGCGAGGCGCAGGATCAGCTGGTCGAGTTCGGCCGAGGTGATCGGATCGAGGCCGGCCGAGGGCTCGTCGAGAAACAGGATCATCGGGTCGAGTGCCATCGCCCGCGCGATCGCGGCGCGCTTCTGCATGCCGCCGCTGATCTCCGCGGGCATGTGTCCGCCGAACGCGTCGAGCCCGACGAGCTGCAACTTCATCCGGGCGATCAGGTCCATCGCCGCGTCGTCGAGCGCCGTGTATTCCTCGAGCGGCAGTCGGACGTTTTCCAGCAGCGTCATCGATCCGAACAGCGCGCCGCTCTGGTACATCACGCCGATCTTGTTCAGGATCGCGCGCCGCGCCGCCCCTTCCGCGATCACGATGTCCTGGCCCTCGATCAGCACGCGCCCCGCGATCGGCTGATAGAGGCCGATCATCTGCTTGAGCAGGGTGCTCTTGCCGCTGCCCGATCCGCCGAGGATGACGAAGACTTCGCCGCGGTTCACGGTGAAATTGAGCTCGCGCATCAGGACGTTGCCCTCGTACCCGGCGGTGAGGTCCTGGACGGCGATGATCGGGTCGGCGGGCATGCGGTCGGAGGTTCAGATGTCGAGCAGATAGTAGACGAACGCATAAATCCCGTCGACGACCACCAGCAGGATGATCCCCGAGACGACGGCGCGTGTTGCGGATATGCCGACCGCGCTGGCGCCGGTCTGCGTCTGCAGTCCGCGTAGGCAGCCGATGCCGGCGATCAGGATCGCGAAGACCGGCGTCTTGGCCATGCCGGCCAGGAGGTCCTTGACGTCGACAAGACTGTCCACCTCGTGCAGAAAGGAGAGGATCGGAATGTTGAAGCTGATCATCGTCAGCGCACCGCCGAGGATGCCGATCAGGTCGGCGAAGAGCGTCAGCAGCGGCATCATCAGCACCGCGGCGATGATCCGCGTCACGACCAGGAAGCGGACAGGATCGAGGCCCATCGTCGTCAGCGCGTTCAACTCCTCATTCACCTTCATCGTACCGATCTCGGCCGCGAACGCGGCACCCGACCGGCCGGCCAGCAGTATCGCCGTCATCAGCGGGCCGAGCTCGCGCAGGATCGACAGCCCGACCAGGTCGGCGACGAAGAGCTCCGCGCCGAACTGGCGCATCGGCACCGCGGCCTGGAAGGCAAGGATGATGCCGAGCAGAAACGAGATCAGCGCGACGATCGGCAGCGCGTTGACGCCGACCTGCTCGCAGGTGTACCAGACGTCCTTCCAGCGCACGCGCGCCGGGTGCGTCACCGCGTACCACAGCGCCGTGGCGGTTTCCCCGATGAACGCGACCTGCGCGCGGATGTCCTGCCCGACGATCACCGAAGCTCGTCCGATTTCGGCGACGACGTCGAGCCGCTGGACGTGCGGCGCGACTGCCGCGCGCATCGTCGCCGGGTCGAACTGATCGAGCAGCGCCTGGAATTCGGGCCGCAATCCCCGCAGCGACACCGGCGCGTTCGCCGCGCGCTGCTGCCGCAGCAGATCGACGAGCATCGCGATGCCGCCGCCGTCGCAGTAATCGACGCGCGACGCATCGATGACGACGGCGCGGGCCGGCGCCGCGGCCAGAGCGGCGCGCGCATCGGGCCAGACGCCGGCGATCGAATAGGCGTCGAGCCGGCCGGCGAGGCTCAGCTCGCGACCCGCCTCGGTATCGACGACCGCCAGCGTCGCTGCCGCGGCATCGGCGTGCCGTCGCGCCATCACCGCGAGATTCACCGTGGCGGACCCGAGGGCACGCCGGCGGCGCGTCTGGAACCGCGTCGCCGCCGCATCAGTGATAGCCCTCGCCGGCTTTCACCTTGCCGCGAAACACCCAGTATGACCAGCCGGTGTACATGATGATGATCGGCAGCAGGAACAGCGTGCCGATCATCAGGAATGCCTGCGACTTCGGGGACGAGGCGGCCGCCCACAGCGAAACGGTGTAGGGAACGATCATCGGCAGGATGCTGATGCCGAGCCCGAGATAGCACATCGCGAACAGTCCCAGCGCGAGCAGGAAGGGCGCCGCCTCGCGCCCGGATTGCAACGCCCGCAGCAGCCACACGAACAGAGCCAGCGTTAGCACCGGGACGGGCGAAAGCAGCAGCAGGTTCGGCCAGGCGAACCAGCGCTCCATGACCCGCGGCTGGATGAAGGGCGTCCACAGGCTGACCATCGCGACGAACGCAGCCACGCCGAACGTGAGGAAGGTCGCCTTGCGACGCGCCCAGCGCTGCAGCTCGCCCTCGGTCTTCATGACCAGCCAGCAGGCGCCGATCAACCCGTAGCCGACGATCAGTCCCAGGCCCGTGAGGAGCGCGAACGGCGTCGCCCAGTCGAAGCTGCCGCCGCTGAAATGCCTGCCCTCGACCGGGATGCCCTGCACGTAGGTGCCGAGGACGATGCCCTGCGCGAACGTCGCGACCACCGAGCCCAGGTGGAACGACCAGTCCCAGAATCGGCGGCGCGCCGACATGTGGCGGAACTCGAACGCGACGCCGCGGAAGATCAATCCGATCAGCATGAACAGGATCGGGAAGTACACCGCCGGAATGATGATCGCGAACGCCATCGGAAAAGCCGAGAGCAGCGCGATGCCCCCCATGACCAGCCAGGTCTCGTTGCCGTCCCAGATCGGCGCCACCGAATCGATCATCAGGTCGCGGCTCGCATCGTCGGCAGCCAGCGGCGACAGGATGCCGATCCCCAGATCGAAGCCGTCGAGCAGCACATACATGAAGACGGCCAGCGCGAGTATCCCGGCCCACAGCGGAACGAGGTCGAGTGCCATCGCCTAGGGCCTGTTAACGCTATGTGCCTGCACGCGGCGGCGGAGCGCCGGGTGCAGGGCAAGGCGTCGGTGACGCCGTTTGGCAGCGCCCAACCAGGAGCCTGCAACGCAGCCATGCGCCCGGCGCTCCCCCGCCCCGAAGGTTGATCCTTCAGAAAGCCCGCAGGCTGCGTTGCCGCTCGTTGCGAGGCGGTAAGCCTCACTGCCTCGCCGCGCCTTGCCTGCGGGCTTTCTGAAGGTCACGCGTGCCGGCATATAGCGTCAACAGGCCCTAGTCGACTTCCGCCGCCGACATCGGCCGCGCCGGCGTTCCCTTGATCCTATGCCCGGCGGCCGGCGCCTGGTCGACCGGCCCGGCGCGCAGGAAGCGCACCATGAAATAACCACCGAAGCCGAAGATGACGATGTAGGCGAGCACATAGACGACGAGCGACACCCATACGTCGCCGGCAACGAGGGACGGAGTCACCGAGTCCCTGGTCCGCATCAGACCGTACACCGTCCACGGCTGGCGGCCGACTTCGGTCGTGACCCACCCGGCAATCACGGCGACGAATCCCAGCGGCGAGGCCAGTTCGCAAAGCCGGTGGAACCAGCGCGCGCTGCCCAGTGCGCCGTGCGCCCATGCCCACCAGCCGCACAGCACCAGCGCCAGCATCGCCAGGCCGATGCCGACCATCAGCCGGAAGGCAAAGAATGGGATCGCAACCGGCGGCCTGTCTTCCGCCTTCCATTCCTTCAATCCCCTGACGACCCCGTCGGCCTCGTGCGTCAGGATGACCGAGCCGAGCACGGGGATCGCGATCTCGAAGCGATTGGCCTCGGCGCGCTCATCCGGCCATGCGAACAGCAGCAGCGGCATGCGGCTTCGCGTGTCCCAGTTGGCTTCCATCGCCGCGAGCTTCGCCGGCTGATGCTCGCGGGTGTTCAGCCCGTGCAGATCGCCAAGCAGCATCTGCAGCGGCACCAGCAGGGTCAGCAGTCCGAACGCCATCTTGAGCATCGTCGTGCCGTCCTCGCGGAAGCGGCCGGCGCGCAGGTGGTAGGCGGCGACCCCGGCGACGACCAGCGCCGTGGTGATGAAAAAGGCGACCGTGGTATGGGTCAGACGATAGGGGAACGACGGGTTGAAGATCACCGCGAACCAGTCCTGCGGCAGGAAGCGGCCCTCGGCGATCGTGAATCCGGCAGGCGTCTGCATCCAGCTGTTCAGCGACAGGATCCAGAAGGTCGAAAACAGGGTTCCCAGCGCCACCATCAGGGCGGCGAAGAAATGGACCCATTCCGGCACGCGCGAGCGTCCGAACAGCAGCACGCCGAGAAATCCCGCTTCGAGAAAGAACGCGGTCAGGCCCTCGTAGGCCATCAGCGGCCCCGAGATGTCGGCCGTCGCGTCGGAAAAGCGGCTCCAGTTGGTGCCGAACTGGAACGGCATGACGATACCCGAGACCACACCCATGCCGAACGACACGGCGAAGACCTTGAGCCAGAACCGGGAAAGACGCAGATAGACGGGGCGGCGGGTCGCGAGGTGCAGGCCTTCGAGCACCGCGATGTACGCGGCGAGCCCGACGGTGAACGCGGGCAGCAGGATGTGCAGTGCGATAACCCAGAAGAATTGCAGCCGCGAGAGCAGAACCGCGTCGAGCGACATCCCCTCTCCGCCGGGACGGATTGCGAGCCGTCACTATAGCATCGGCCCCCGCGCCATACCGGGCGCCCCGGAATATAATGCGCGGGCAGGCCCCATGAACTTCATCGCATACGAACGGAGGAAGCCGTGCCGAACGACAAATTACAGCTCGTCAAACGCTGCGCCATAGTCCTGTTCCTGACCGCCGCCGGAAGCACGGTGGCGGTGGCGCAATCCGACCAGACCAGCAAGGGAACGGGTGCCGCGACGCGCGCCAAGCCGACGCCGCAATCGCTGGTCGATGCCGCCGACCGAACGTTTTCGAATTTCATGCGCGACCCGGAAATGAACTGGCTGCACCAGAACATCGGTCGGGCGAAGGCAGTGCTGATCGCACCGGAAGTCGCCAAGGCCGGATTCATTTTCGGCGGCTCCGGCGGGCGCGCGGTGCTGGTCGTGCGCAACGCCAAGACCGGCAGATGGGTGGGGCCCGCGTTCTACACGCTGGCGACCGCGAGCGTGGGCTTCCAGGCCGGGGTATCGGTGTCGGAAATGCTGACTCTGGTGATGACCGACAAAGGCCTCAATTCACTGCTGTCGGACTCGTTCAAGATGGGCCCCGACGCGAGCGTCGCCGCAGGTCCTGTCGGCGCGGGCGCCAAGGCCGACGTGATCACCGATCTCGTCACCTACAGCCGGTCGAAGGGGCTGTACGGCGGCATCAACCTCGACGGGACGGTCGTGGCGACGTCCGACGACTGGAACGCGGCGTACTACGGCCGGAAGACGCTGCACGCGCCCGACATCCTGATTCGCGGCAGCGCGCACAGCAAGGGCGCGGATCGGCTGCTCGCCGACATCGCGCGTTCCGCCAGGCGGTGAAGCGCAAGCGGCGCCCGCCCACCGGGCTTCGGCGCCGCGCCTGCGCGAGCACGGATCATCCGCGCTCGCGCCGATGGCTTGCCGGCGCCGCTGATCGATGATGGACGCGGCGCCCGTACCTCGCCTCCAGCTTTCCGACATCAGCAAGCGTTACCCTGCGGTCGTCGCCAACGACGGCATCGATCTTTGCGTCATGCCGGGCGAGATCCATGCGGTGCTGGGCGAGAACGGCGCGGGCAAATCGACGCTGGTTAAAATCGTCTACGGCGTCGTCCGGCCCGACGCCGGCACGATCCGGTGGAACGGCGCCGAGGTCGCGATTGCCAGTCCGGCGAAAGCGCGGGCGCTGGGCATCGGCATGGTGTTCCAGCAGTTCTCGCTGTTCGAGACGCTGACCGTCGCCGAGAACATCGCGCTGGCGCTCGATGGCGACGGCGCGGGACGAGGACTCGACGCGCGAATCCGCGAAACGTCGGCCCGCTACGGGTTGCCGCTCGACCCGCGCCGCCCCGTGCACACGCTGTCGGTCGGCGAACGGCAGCGGGTCGAGATCGTGCGCTGCCTGCTGCAGGCCCCTGCATTGCTGATCATGGACGAGCCGACGTCGGTGCTGCCTCCGGCGTCCGTCGACCGGCTGTTCGTCACGCTCAAGCGCCTCGCCGCCGAAGGCTGCTCGATCCTCTACATCAGCCACAAGCTCGACGAAATTCGCGCGCTGTGCGATCGCGCGACCGTATTGCGCGCGGGAAGGGTCACCGGTACCTGCGATCCGCGCCTGCGAAGCACGGCCGCGCTGGCGCGCCTGATGATCGGCGGCGATCTGCCGCATCCGCAACACCGCGCGGCAACCACGCGCGGCGACGGACTCCTGGAAGTGCGCGGCCTTTCGCTCGCCGCGGACGATTCGTTCGGCACGGATCTCGTCGCCATCGATCTTCGCGTCGGCGGCGGAGAGATAGTCGGCATCGCCGGTGTGTCGGGCAACGGGCAGAAGGAGCTGGTCGCCGCGCTAGCGGGCGAGCGCTTGGCGGACTCCGCGGATGCGATCGTCCTGAACGGCACGCCCGCCGGTCGACTCGGCGCGGCGGCGCGCCGCGCGCTGGGCCTGGGCTTCGTCCCCGAAGAGCGCGACGGCCAGGGCGCGGTGCCGGACATGTCGCTCGCGGAAAACGCGTTGTTGACGGCGTACGGGCAGCAGCTGGTCACGCGTCAGGGACTGATCCGGCGCGGCGCACTCCGCGCGTTCACGCAGGCAACGATCGCGAAGTTCAACGTCACGCCGCCCAGCCCGCGAGCGACGGCGCGCAGCCTCTCAGGCGGCAATCTGCAGAAATTCATCGTCGGACGCGAGATGCTGCAGGGGCCGCGCGTGATCATCGCGGCGCGGCCGACCCGGGGCGTCGACGTCGGTGCCTCGGCGCAGATCCGGCAGGCGCTGGTCTACCTGCGCGATGCGGGCGTCGCTGTGCTGCTCGTGTCCGACGAGCTCGACGAGCTGTTCGAGATTTGCGACCGCATTGCCGTGATGGCGCGCGGCCGCCTCTCGCCGGCGAAGGCTGCGCGGCAAACCGACGCCGAGGAGCTCGGGCTGCTGATGGGCGGATCGTTCATTGCGCCGGGCGGCCCGCCGTCGCTCGGGACATCGGGACTCGCGCTCGAGCGCGAATGACGCGTGCGCCCGGTGAGGTCAGCGGAGCGGGAGCGCGAATCGCCGCGCGGCATGGCGGGACGGTCGCGGCGCCGGCCGCATCCCCGGCCGGGGACTGGGCCGCTGCGCGCGCCCGAGGCACGGCGATGAGGATCGCGCTGGAAGCGCGGCCCGAGCCGTCGCGCCTGATGGCGTGGCTCTCGCCGGTGTTGGCGGCCGGCGCGACGCTAGTCGCCGGCTTCGTCCTGTTCTCCATGCTGGGCAAGGACCCGCTCCATGCCTTCTTCGTCTTTTTCATCGAGCCCGTGGCCACGCGCTACGGCGTGGGCGAGCTCCTGCTCAAGGCTTCGCCGCTCTCGCTGTGCGCGCTCGGTCTCGCGATCGGCTATCGCGCCAATGTCTGGAACATCGGTGCCGAAGGGCAGCTGACGATGGGCGCGATTTTCGGCGGCGGCGTCGCGCTGTGGCTGCCGCCAGCCGGCAGCCCCTTGCTGCTTCCGCTGATGATCGCCGCCGGTGCTGCCGGCGGCGCCGCCTGGGCTGCGATCCCGGCGTGGCTGCGCACGCGATGCAACGCCAACGAAATCCTGACCAGCCTGATGCTGGTATACATCGCCACGCTGGTCTTGTCCTGGCTCGTGCAGGGGCCGTGGCGCGATCCGGAGGGCTTCAATTTCCCGCAGTCGCGGATGTTCGCCGATGCCGCGCTGTTGCCGCCGCTGGTGTCCGGCACGCGCTTGAACGCCGGCGTCTTGCTCACGCTCGCCATCGTCGCCGCCTGCTGGGCGTTCACCGCCAGAACGCTCGCCGGGTTCCGCATGCGCGTCGCCGGCCTCGCGCCCGGCGCGGCAGCGTACGCGGGGATCTCGGCCGGCCGCACCGTGTGGATCGGCATGCTCGTCGGCGGCGCGACCGCAGGCATCGCGGGCGTCGGCGAAGTCGCGGGGCCGATCGGACAGCTACTGCCCTCGATATCGCCGGGTTACGGCTTCGCCGCGATCATCGTCGCCTTCGTCGGACGGCTGCATCCGCTGGGCATCGTGTTCGCGAGCCTGCTGATGTCGCTGTTGTATCTGGGCGGCGAGGCGGCGCAGATCGGGCTCGCGCTGCCGTCGGCGATCACGCGGCTGTTTCAGGGGATGCTGCTTTTTTTCGTGCTCGCGGCCGACGTGTCCATCGGCTACCGGCTGCGTCTGCGCCGAGGAAGCCCTGCCGGCGCCGCACACGCGGCAGCTCCCGCGCCATGATCGATCACGCCGTCACGCTGGTGGCGCTGACCCTCGCGGCGGGAACCGTGCTGGTTTTCGCCGCGCTGGGCGAGCTGGTGGCCGAGAGATCCGGCGTGCTGAATCTGGGCGTCGAAGGCATGATGCTGGTCGGCGCGGTGGCCGCGTTCATCGTCGCCGATACGACGCATCAGGCGTGGGTCGGCGTGCTGGCCGGCACGGCGGCGGGCGCCGCGCTGTCGCTGGTGTTCGCGGTGCTGACGCTGTCGCTGATGGCGAACCAGGTCGCGTCCGGGCTCGCGCTGTCGCTGTTCGGCATCGGCCTGTCGGCGTTCGTCGGCCTCGACTACGTCGGCCACGTCGTCGACGCGATCCCGCCGCTGGCGATCCCGGGGCTTTCGGACCTGCCGCTCTTCGGCAAGCTGCTGTTCGCGCACAGCCCGTTCGTCTACCTGTCGCTCGTCCTGTTCGCGCTGGTGCAATGGTTTCTGTTCGGCACGCGGGCGGGGCTCATCCTCCGCGCCATCGGCGAGTCGCCGCAGTCCGCGCATGCGATCGGCCATCGCGTCATCGCCGTGCGCTACGCGGCGGTCCTGTTCGGCGGCGCCTGCGCCGGACTGGCCGGCGCTTACATGGTGCTCGCCTATGCGCCGATGTGGAGCGAGGGCATGACCGCGGGACGCGGCTGGATCGCGCTTGCGCTGGTGGTCTTCGCAAGCTGGAGGCCGTGGCGGGTGCTGGCCGGTGCCTACCTTTTCGGCGCGGTAACGCTGGTGCAGTTCCAGGCGCAGGCGATGGGAGTGGCCGTGCCTTCCCAGTTCCTGGCGATGCTGCCGTATGCAGCGACCATCGTCGTGCTCGCGCTGATCTCGCGCGACGCGACCGCCATACGGCTGAACGCGCCGGCGTCGCTGGGCCGCCCGTTCCACGCCGACGGCTGAGTGCGGCTCGCGACCCGGCTTCGAGTAAAATGCCGGATTCGCCGCCGCTTGGCGCCGGCGCGTCGGCAATCATCCCGGGAGAGGCAAATGCTCGTGCTGTCGGCAAGGCATCTGCTGTTCACCGCGCTGGCAGCGATCGCGGGCATCGCGCCGGCCGCGGCGGCGGCTGCGGACGCACCGTTCAAGGTCGGCTTCGTCTACGTGAGCCCGGTGAGCGACGCCGGCTGGACCGCGCAGCACGACATGGCTCGCAAGGAAATGGAAAAGGCGCTCGACGGCAAGGTCGTCACCAAGTACGTCGAGAACGTGCCGGAGGGCGCGGATGCCGAGCGCGTTATCCGGGAGCTCGCGCAAGCCGGGTACCAGCTCATTTTCACCACCTCGTTCGGCTACATGAACCCGACGATCAAGGTGGCGAAGCAGTTTCCGAAGACCTACTTCGAGCACGCGACCGGCTACAAGATGGACAAGAACGTCGGCATCTACAACGCGCGCTTCTACGAGGGCCGCTATCTGGCCGGCATCGTCGCGGGCCGCATGACCAAGTCCAACATCGCCGGCTACGTCGCCGCCTTTCCGATTCCCGAAGTCGTCATGGGCATCAACGCCTTCACCCTCGGCATGCGCAGCGTCAACCCGAAGGCGGTGACCAAGGTCGTCTGGGTCAACGCGTGGTACGACCCGGGGCGCGAGCGAGAAGCCGCCGACACGCTGATCTCGCAGGGCGCCGACGTACTGACCAACCACACCGACTCCACCGCGGTGGTACAGGACGCCGAGGCGAAGAAAGTGTACGCGATCGCCTACCACTCGGACATGAGCAAGTACGGCCCGCACGCGCAGCTCACCGCCGTCACGCACCAGTGGGGCGCCTATTACACGAAGGAGGTGCGGGCCGCGATCGATGGCAGATGGAAGCCCGGCAGCATCTGGGGCGGCATCCGGGAGGGCATGATCAAGATGGGGCCGTTCAATACGGTCGTGCCGAAGGACGTGCAGGACCTCGTCAACCGGACCGCCGCGGACATCGGCAGCGGCCGGTTTCATCCGTTCACCGGGCCGATGCGCGACAACGAGGGCAACGAGCGCCTCGCCGCCGGCAAGGTGATCGGCGACGAGGCCCTACTGAAGATGGATTATTACGTCGAAGGCGTGCAGGGCAAGCTGCCGGCGGCGAAGTAGCCGCCCGCACGCAGCGTTGGCTTTCGAAGCCGGGTCCGCGACGATGAACCTGCAGCCATGGATCGGCCGCCGCGAAACGGCGACCGACGTCATCACGGCCACGCCGTACGCCGCGCTGTCGGCGCTGCTGGACCGACCCGTGACGCGGCCGGCGGATGGAACGCCGCTGCCGCCGCTGTGGCACTGGCTGTATTTCCTGCCGCTGCACCGCGAGTCCGACACCGGCCCCGACGGTCATGCGCAGCGCGGCGAGTTCCTGCCGCCCGTACCGCTGCCGCGCCGGATGTGGGCCGGCAGCGAAATCGAATTCCGCCAGCCGCTGCGCGTCGGTGATGCGGCGACTCGCGTCTCGACGATCGCGGAAATCAGCGAAAAAACCGGCCGTTCCGGAGCGCTGGTCTTCGTCAGGGTGCGCCACGAGCTGCGGCGGAGCGGCGCGGAGGAGGTCGCGATCGCCGAGACGCACGACATCGTCTACCGGGAGGCGCCGCGGCCAGGCGATGCCGCGCCGCCGCCGGCCGCCGCCCCCGCCGGTGCCGTCTGGGAGCGCGCAGTCGTCCCCGACGCCGTGTTGCTGTTCCGCTATTCGGCCCTGACCTTCAACGGGCACCGCATCCACTACGATCGCCGCTACGTCACCGCGACCGAAGGCTATCCTGGCCTGGTCGTGCACGGGCCGCTGCTCGCGACGCTGCTGCTCGACCTGTTGCGCGAGCACCGGCCCGACGCCCGCGTCGCCCGGTTCCGGTTTCGGGCGATGAGCCCGCTGTTCGACACGCATCCGTTTTCCATTTGCGGCGAGCCGGCCAGCGACGGTGCCGACGTGCGCCTGTGGGCGAAAGATCATCGCGGCGGTCTGGCGATGGACGCCGCTGCGACGCTGGCCTGACGCCCCGTCGTGCAGCCGCTGACCGGCACTACCGTCGTCACGCTCGAGCACGCGATTGCCGGGCCGTTCGCGACCCGCCAGCTCGCCGATCTCGGCGCGCGCGTTATCAAGGTCGAGCGTCCCGGCACCGGCGATTTCGCACGCGCCTACGACGAAAGAGTGCGCGGGCTCGCATCGCACTTCGTCTGGACCAATCGCTCTAAGGAAAGCCTGACGCTCGACGTCAAGCACCCGGAGGCGCAGGCCATCCTGCAACGGCTCGTCGTCGACCACGCGGACGTGGTCGTGCAGAACCTGGCGCCCGGCGCGGCGGCGCGGCTTGGGCTGTCGTACGCCGCCCTGTCCGCGGCGAAGCCTTCGATCATCGTCTGTGACATTTCCGGCTACGGCGAGGACGGGCCGTATCGCGACAAAAAGGCGTACGACCTACTGATCCAGAGCGAAGCCGGGTTCTTGTCGGTAACCGGCACCGAAGGCGATCCGGTCAAGGCTGGATGCTCGATCGCCGACATCGCGGCCGGCATGTACGCGTACAGCAACATCCTCGCGGCGCTGCTCGAGCGCGGCCGGACCGGCCGCGGGCAGCGGATCGACGTCTCGATGCTGGAGTCGCTGGTCGAATGGATGAGCTATCCGCTGTACTATGCGATCGATGGCGCCGCCCCGCCGCCGCGCACCGGCGCGAGTCACGCGACGATCTACCCGTACGGCCCCTTTTCCGCTGGCGACGGCAAGACGATCATGCTGGGATTGCAGAACGAGCGCGAGTGGTCGATCTTCTGCAAGGACGTGCTGCTGCGCCCCGACCTCGCCTCCGATCCGCGGTATGCCAGCAATTCCCGGCGCAGCGCGGCACGCGACGAGCTTCGCCGGGTGATCGTCGAGGTATTCGCCGGCCTTGGCTCCGCGGAGGTGCTGCGCCGGATGGACAATGCGCGCATCGCCAACGCCCAGGTCAACGGCATGCACGACGTCTGGCAGCATCCGCAGCTGTCGGCGCGCCGGCGCTGGCATGACGTCGATTCGCCCGCGGGGCCGATCCCGGCGCTGCTGCCACCCGGAACGAGCGCCGCAGCGGAGACGCAATGGAGCGCGGTGCCCGCGCTGGGTCAGCACACCGACGCGATCCTCGCGGGTCTCGGTTATTCGCGCGAGCGTATCGCCGAGCTCCGCGCCGCGGGAGCAGTGTGAGCCGCGTCGCGCGACGCGACGTCCGCCGGCAAGTTCCGGCCGCTTCGCCGGCAGCGACGCTGCGGTAGCGACCCGACCTTCGAAAGTCCTGCAGATGGCCTCGACCTTGATCGACTCGACGATCTTCGGCAACCTGGTTGGCACCGCAGCGATGCGAGCGGTGTTTTCCGACCAGAATCGAACCCAGCGCTATCTGGATGTCGAAGCCGCGCTGGCCCGCGTGCAGGCGCGGCTGGGCATCATCCCCGAGGAGGCGGCGTCCGAAATCGTGCGCAACTGCCGCGTCGATCGCGTCGATCTGGCGAAGCTGCGCGCGCAAACCGAACGCGCCGGATCGCCGGTCGTCGGCGTCGTGCAGCAGCTGGCCGCGCTTTGCGCGGAGCCGCACGGCCAATATTGCCATTGGGGCGCCACCACGCAGGACGTCACCGACACCGCGACGGCGCTGCAGATGCGTGAGGCGCTCGCGCTGGTCGATGCCGATCTTGCCGCCATCGCCGATGCGCTGGCCGGGCTGGCCCGGCGCTACCGAGATACCCCGATGGCCGGACGCAGCCACCTGCAGCAGGCGGCGCCGATCACCTTCGGCTACAAGGCGGCGTGCCTGCTGTCGGCGGTCGAGCGCCACCGCACGCGCCTTGCCGAGCTTCGCCCGCGCATTCTGGTCGGCGAGTTCGGCGGCGCGGTCGGCACGCTCGCTTCGCTCGGGTCGGCCGGGCTCGACACACGCAAGGCGCTGATGCGCGAGCTGGACCTTGCCGAGCCGGACATCGCCTGGCACACGCAGCGCGACCGCATCGCCGAAGTCGGATGCTTTCTCGGCCTCGTCACCGGGACGCTCGCCAAGCTCGCCACCGACGTCAAACTGATGATGCAGACCGAAGTCGGCGAAGTCGCCGAACCGTTCGCGCCCGGCCGCGGCGCGAGCAGCACGATGCCGCAGAAGCGCAACCCCGTGTCGAGCGTCTACATCCACGCCTGCGCCGCCGTCGTGCGCCAGCATGCTGCCCTGCTGCTCGAGGCGATGGCGGCCGATCACGAGCGCGCCACCGGCCCCTGGCACATCGAGTGGATCGTGCTGCCGGAAGCGTTCGTGCTCGCCGCCGGTGCGCTGGCGCATGCCCGCGCGATCGTCGAGGGCCTGGAGGTCGACGCCGCGCGCATGCGTGAAAATCTCGATCTGACGCACGGGCTCGTCGTGTCGGAGGCGGTGATGATGGCGCTGGCGCCTCAGCTCGGCCGCGAACGGGCGCACGATCTGGTCTACGAGCTCTGCGGCCGGGCGGTCGCGCAGAAGCGCCCGCTGCTCGAGCTGCTGGCGCAAGCCCCGGAAGTCACTGCCCATATCGATCGCCAGCGCCTGGCCGAATTGTGCGACCCGGCGAACTACTTGGGCCTCGCCGGCGCGATGGTCGACCGGGTGCTCGCGGGCCGCGAGAGACACTGACGCGTTGCCCCGGTCCGGCCGGCGCGCGCGTCCCGGACGCGTTACCGCGCAGCAGAATCCATGAGCGGCAAACCGAGGTCGGCGTTGCCGCCGCGGCGGAGTGCGCGGGCGATCACACCCGCCGCGCCGCCGCGATCGCATCCAGCAGCGTCGGCGGATCGTGCGCGCCGGACACCGCGATGCGGCCGTTGAAAATGAAAAAGGGAACGCCCTGGATGCCCACGTCCCGCGCCTCGCGATCCTCCGCCGCGACCGCCGCGGCGCCCTCCTCCGACTCGAGCATCGCGCGAACCTCGGCCGGGTCGTAGGCGGCGGAGGCCGCCACGCGCGCGAGCTCATCGCGATCGCCGACCGGACGCCCCTCGACAAAGAAGGCATGGAACAGGCGCTCGACGAGCAAGCCGGTCGCAGCGAGGTCGCCGCGACCCTGCGCCCAGGCGACCAGCCGGTGCGCCTGCAGCGTGTTCGGCTGCAGCGCGATGCGCTCGAAGGCGAACGGAATACCGACTTCGACGCCGACGGCGCGCACACGGGCGTAGATGTCCGCGGCGCTCGCGGCGCCACCGAACTTGGCGGAGAGGTAACTCGCGCGCGGCATGCCGCCGGCCGGCATGTCAGGATTGAGCTGGAACGGATGCCAGCGCACCGCGATGTCGAAGGGCGGCTCGCGTGCCTCCAGTTGCGCGAACGCGGCCTCGAGCTTGCGCTTGCCGATGTAGCACCATGGGCAGACGATGTCGGACACCACATCGACGGCCAGCGTGTCCGGGGATGGGTCGGCGGCGGTATTGCGGATCAAGATGGGAACCGGACCGGGAATAAGCGCAGCGACCCATTGTATTACGGCCGCAGGCGCGCGCGGCGCGCTCGACACGACGGCGGCAATCGGTTCAACTACCCCATGCCGCGAGTCCGTCGAACCACCGCGGCCGTTCCAACGTCTTCCGGGCAAAACTGGCAGTTCTCCTGCGCACCATGACCAAGCCGCAGCGCTGGGACATCTTTTGCGCCGTCGTCGACAACTACGGCGACGCGGGCGTGGCGTGGCGGCTCGCGCGGCAGCTCGTCGCCGAGCATCGGCGCGAGGTGCGCCTCTTCGTCGACGCGCTGCCGGTGCTCTCGCGCCTCGCGCCGGAGGTCGATCCGGGGCGCGACCTGCAGCAGGCGCACGGGGTTTGCATCGCGCGCTGGCCCGGTGCCGCCGGCCCGATGCCGCCGGGCGAGACGGCGAACGTCGTCATCGAAGCGTTCGGCTGCGGGCTGCCGCCCTGGTACCTCGATGCGATGAGCGCGCGCCCGGTGCCGCCGGTATGGATCAATCTCGAGTACCTGTCCGCCGAACGCTGGGTCGATGGTTGCCACGGACTGGTCTCGCGCCACCCGCACCTGCCCTTGCAGCGCCGCTTCTATTTTCCGGGATTGAGCGAACAGAGCGGCGGCCTGTTGCGCGAAGCGGGCTTGCTCGCGCAACGCGACGCGTTCCGGGGCGACGCCGGCGCGCGCGGCGCGCTCTGGCGCTCGCTCGGCATCGCGCCGCCGGAGCACGGCACGCTCGCGGTCACGCTGTTCTGCTACGAAAACCGCCGTCTGCCGCCGTTGCTCGATGCCTGGGCCGACGGCGAGGTCCCGGTCTGCTGCATCGTGCCGGCGGGGACCGCCGCCGGCGAGCTCGATCGATGGACCGGCGGCGGGATGCCGCATCCCGGTCAGGCAGTCGAGCGCGGTCGTCTCCGTCTGGCCGGCGCGCCCTTCGTTGCCCAGGATGTCTACGATCGGCTGCTCTGGGCCTGTGACCTGAACCTGGTGCGCGGCGAGGACTCGTTCGTGAGGGCGCTGTGGGCGGCCCGGCCTCTGACCTGGCAACCTTACCCGCAGGCCGAGAACGCGCAGTTGGCAAAGCTCGACGCTTTTGTCGAACGCTACACGCGCGGCATGCCCGCGGCGACCGCGGCGACCTTCCGCGCCTGGCAACAGGCGTGGGTCGACCCCCGGAGCAGCGACACGTCAGCCGGCGCGCTGTGGGATCGATTCGCGCGCGAATTGTCCGCGCTCGACGCGCACGCCCACCGTTGGAGCGCCGAGCTCGCGGCCCGGCCCGACCTCGCCGGCAACCTGGTCGAGATGGTGGAAAAAATGGTATGATTTCGGGTTTCGCGAATTTCCGCGGGCGAGGCGCGAATCCGCCTTCCCGGAACGAGAACCAAACCAGTCAGGTGCAGCCATGAAAACCGCGCAGGAAGTCCGCGCCGGCAACGTGATAATGATCGGCAAGGATCCGATGGTCGTGCAGAAGGCCGAATTCAACAAGTCCGGCCGCAACGCGTCGGTCGTCAAGATGAAGCTCAAGAATCTCCTGACCGGAACGGGAGCCGAAACGGTCTACCGCGCCGACGAGAAGTTCGACGTCGTGCAACTCGAGCGCAAAGAGGTGACGTACTCTTACTTCCAGGATCCGGCGTACGTGTTCATGGACCACGAATACAACCAGATCGAGGTCGACCGCGACAACATCGGCGACGCCGTGCATTACCTCGAGGATGGGCTGCCGTGCGAGCTCACGCTCTACGAAGGCAAGCCGATCTCGGTCGAGCTGCCGACCAGCGTCGTGCGCGAAATCACCTACACCGAGCCGGCGGTGCGCGGCGATACGTCGGGCAAGGTGTTGAAGCCGGCGAAGCTCGCCAGCGGCATGGAGGTCCAGGTGCCGCTGTTCGTCGCCACCGGTGACAGGATCGAGATCGACACGCGCAACGGGGAATATCGTCGTCGCGTTTAAGCCGCATTCTCGGGCACGACAAAGGCGCCTGCGGGCGCCTTTTTTGTCGCGTGTGACCGTGGACCCTTTTTCCGTCGCTGCAATGACGTCGTCATAACACGCTACGGGGCATGCTTCTTGCTGCTTTTCCCGCGGGTTCCGTGGCGCTTGGGTGGCCGCGCCGAACGGCCCCGCAAGCAGTGTTGCACCTGGCGCCGCGCGTCACTTCAACGACCAAGCGGGTCACGCACGCCATGGGAGCGACGTCCGCAGTGTCATTGGAAAGAGCAAAGGATCGAACGCAATGGGAAGCGCATTGACCGGCGAGAACCGGCGTCGAATTCGCGAGGACAAGCAGCCGGTCGCCCACGTGGTCGGCAGCATGTTGCATACAACCGAGCTGCCGCGGGAAGAGCGCGAGGCCGTCGAGCGCATTTGCGCGCAATGGGCGAGCCTGGACGATATACTCGATGCCGCGGCCGGGCCGCGGGAGCCCATCGGCGAATTGCTGCTCGAGGCCGGCCGCCTGACGCGGGCGCAGCTCGATGTTGCGCTCGCCGAACAGCAGTCTACGAAAGAGAGACTGGGACAGGTGCTCGTGCGCAAAGGCTGGCTCGGCCAATCCGAGCTTGCCGCCCTGCTCGCCTTTCAGGATCGTCTCGACGCGAAACGCGCCGCGGGACCGGGGCCGTTGCAGCTCGGCAGTCTGCTGGTCAGCACCGGCAGGATAACGTCGGCCCAGCTCCAGGAAGGTATTGCGCGTCAGTCTCGATCGAAGCAGCGCCTCGGCGAGGCGCTGGTCGCCGCGGGCGCCGTCACCGAGCAGGAAATCGCCCGCGGCCTGAGGCTGCAGCGCATCCTGGTGGGCGTCGCGCTGGCCGCGGCTTTTGCCTTGTCAGGCAGCCCCAAGCAGGCGCGCGCGGCGCCGGCAGCGGCCGGCTCATCGACGATGCGCGTGTCGGCCAATGTTCTTCCGTATCTTCGGCTCCACGTGCTGAACCAGGCAGCGACGCTTAGCGTGACCGCGGCGGACGTCGCGCGCGGCTACATCGACGTGCAGGGGGGCACCGACCTGATGGCGCGGACCAACGACCGCAACGGCTTTTCGCTGAGCTTCGACGCCCGGTCGAACATCTTTCGCAAGGCTCAGGTTAGCGGGCTGGGCGGCGGACTGGAGATCGGCCCGGAAGGCGGCCTGGCGCACCAGCCGTTCACCGGCAACCAGATGCTGATGCGGCTGAGCTACCGCTTCTTCCTCGCCCCTGAAGTCGGCCCCGGCAATTATCCGTGGCCGCTGCAGATCTCGTCGACGGTGATGTACTAGCGCATCCGGCCGGGGACGCTGCCGGAATTCGCAAGCAACGGCGCCCGGGGCGGCGCCGGCATCGCGACCCTGCTACGGGTCGACCGACACGATGACCGTATCCTTGTAAATGCCGACCGGCGCGTCCTGGCCCGGATCAATCTTGCCGTAGATCGGCACCGATGTCGTCTTGGCGGTCGTATTGACCATCAATGGGCTGGTCCCCGCGGTGCCATCGCCCCACAGGCTCGAATAGCCGCCGTCCTTGTAGATGTTGTAGTTGAGCCGGCCGGTGCCCGCCGTTTGCGCGAGCTGGCGGTTGCTGATGCTGCCGGAAGTCGCCGACCTTCCGATCCCGATGGTTATCGTGGTCTGCTTGACGTCACAGCGGAACTTGGCGATCTGCGACGTCGTGGTCGGCGAGGGCACAAATACATCGTAGTCCGGGAAGCCGAGCTTCGGCGACGAGCTGACGGTGCACGACGCGCCCCAGGCGGGGCCGACGAAGGCCAGCAGGATCGCGACCGCGAGAGGTTCAATGCAGCGCTTCACAATAGACCTTTCCGAGGTCGAGCGGCATGTGCGCGCCAACCGCGACGGTGATCTCGGCGCGACATGTCGTGCCCTCTACCTGAATGTCCGCATTGTAGCTGCCCGGCGCGGCGTCCTCGATATAGAACGCGCCGTCGGCTGCGCTGAACAGCTGCAATTGCGCGGTCCCCGACACCAGCAGCGTATCGACGCCACCCAGCGGCCGCACCTCGGCGCCGCGGCGAAACATCAGGATGCCGCTCAGCGCGCGTTGCGGATGCAGCGCAAAGTCGACCAGAACGCCGCCGCGCAGCGCGGGCACCACTATGACGCTGTTCTGGCCGATGATCGTATCGATGGGTACGGTGTTGGGGTCGAGCGTGAACCTGTTCTCGACGTACGAGCCTACCGTCGATCCGAACAGAACGCCGTCGCGTCCGCTCCGGCCCGCTTCCTGGCTGTTCTGCAGCACGCGTACGCCTTGCAGGCTCCCCGTCTTGATGACGGCGAAGCTGTCGTAGATCGGGCGGGTGAAGGTTCCCACGCCGCCGACATAGGCGAAGGCGCCGGCGACGGACGCCTGCGCCGTCGTGGTGCTGGCGCCGCCGCCGAAGGATCGCGCAACGCCGAGCGTGTACTCCTGATGGTCGGTATTGAGCTGGACCTGCGGCTGCACCAGGCTGACCCCCGCGCTGTGCTGCACGTCGACGCGATAGCCGAAGCCGGGACCGATCGGGGCCGTGCGGGCGACTTCGGCATCGTACTCGGTGCCGTTGCCCGGCGAGCGCTGTACGCGCGCCGTCGCCGTTGCTCCATCGCCAAAAAAGTAATTGACGCTGAGCGCCGCCGCGATGCCCGACTGCGCGCCGCCCTGCCCGCTGATGTGACCGAAGGTCGCGTCGACGTTCCAGCGCGTCGACGGCGAAAAGTTATAGCGGAGCGTATAGCTGCGTTGCCGGCTGCCGTCGTCGAATTCACTGTGCGTCGCCGTGGCGGTGAACGTGCCGTAGCGCGGCGAGCCGTAGCTCAGCTGGACGCCCGCGTCCTTGAGCGGAATGAATTGCGGCAATAGAGTCGACGCCGGCAGGAAGCCCCGTTGCAGCTGGCGGTAGTTGAGATCGATTCCCCAGCCGTTGGCCGAATACGAATAGAGCAGGTTCGCGGCGCCCGCGACATGACCGGTCTCTTCGGGCCGGCCCGCCGCTCCTTCGACGCCGATGACGCCGAAGTCGCCGAGGCGGATAGTTGCATCGGCGCCCGCCGTCGCGTAGTCGGGCGTGCGATCGATGTGCGCGCCGACCGTCAGCGCATCGGTCAGGCCGACGCGGTGCGCGGCGACCAGGCCCAGGCCGTGGTAGCGGTCGCTGCCGACGCCGGTCTCCGGTCGCACCAGGCCGACGGCGTAGGTGAATTCGTCAAATCCGGCGCGCAGCAGCCGATCGGTGAGGTAGGTCGTGCTGCTCGACCGCTGGATCACCTGTCCGAGCGCATCCTTGATCACCACGTCGACGTGCCGCAGCCCGGCATAGCGCGTGATGTTGTCGAGCTCGAAGGTTCCCGGCTTGACCGGGGCACTGTAGACGCGAATGCCGTCGACGTAGACCTCGACCTCTCCCGCGACCGGCGTCGCGCCGGCGAAGCGCGCGGTCGGCGTCGTGATCAGCGTCGGATCCATCCCGTACGTGCGGTAGAGGCCAACGCCGCCCAGCTGCATCGACTGTCCGAGCCCGCCGGTCGACGCAGCCTGGTCGCCGGCAACCAAACGCGCCAGTTTTTCGTACCAGTCGTAGGTCGCGTTCGTGCCGAGCCGCGTGAAGGTGCTGCCGTTGGTGTCGTTCAGATAGTTGATTTGATTGTCGAACAGCCAGCGGTCGTGGCGGACGGCAAGCTCGGTGTTGAAGGCATAGCTGCTGCGCTGGTGGTCGGCGCCCAGCCAGTCGAGCTCGTAGTTCAGAAACGCGCTGTCGTCGTAGCTGGGCATCACGCGCGGCGCCGGCGTCAGGTCGAGGCGCTGCTGCCCGAAGACGGCCGGATCGGCGACAAGATCGACGCGGCCGGCGCCTTCATCGATGGCGATTCGTACCTGTTTGAGCGAACGCAATACCCGATAGGGCACGCCTCCTACCATGACCGTGTCGCCGAGGACATTCTGCAATCCGAGCTGGCGCAACTCGGTGTCGGCGATCAGCCAGCGCTCGCCGTCCTTCAGTACGAAATGGTCGCCGCGCGACTGGCCGTTCACGATGATGGTCATGATCGTCGGCACCGGGTCGGCGCAGGCGGCGGCCGCAACCGCGACGAGGGCGGCGGCAAGGAGGCCGCGCCAGCGGTGTCGACGGAACGGCGCCACGGCATCAGGGCGGGCACACGTCGCCCGCCGCAACGCTTGCCGCGAGGACGGTACGGGTAGTTTGAATGCGCAGCTCGAGCGCCGGACCGGTGCAGGCCTGCGCTGGGATCGCGAGCTCGTAGCGCCGCGCCGTGCCCGCCAGCAAATACCAGGAGGAGACGTCCTTCAGCGCGACGCTGTTGGCCGTGATCGTCTCGACATTGAAGTGCACATTGCCGGTGTTCCTGACCAGCAGCGTCAGCTTTCGCGCCGCGTGCGCGACGGTTTCGGCGGTCCCGGCGACATGCTCCTGCCTGGGCGCGACGAACACCGGCACGCCGAACTTGATGACGACGGCGATGCTCGCGCCCGCCCCTTCCGGATTCGCCGGCGCCTGTTCTTCGAGGAAGACGCGGTAGCTGCGCTCGACGTCGCCGGGTTCGCGCAAGGTGCCGATGCGCACGATCTTGGGCTCGGTCGGCGCGACGCGCAGCAGCGGCGGCGTGACCACCAGGTCGCTGGTCGGCGTGTAGACATCGCCGCCGTCGGCGTTCTGCGTCCAGGCCGACGGGGTGTTCTTGAAAACCAGCGGATGATCGTCCTCGCTGGTCACGGTGACCGCGCCGATGCGGACGCCCGGGGTGAAATCGACGCGAATCGGAGCGACGCTGAAGCGGCCGGCGAACACGGGTACCGTCCATGCCGCAAGCAGGCACAACAGCGCGATGCGCATCATGCGTCCAGTTTACAGTGGCGGCGAGCGCAGCCACAAAAGACGAACCGCCGGACTTCTCCGGCGGCTTCGCCCCGCAACGCCGCTGCGCCTTGTCACGGATTGACGGCCATCTGCACCGTGTCGGTGTAGCTACCCACCGTGGCATTAATGTAGTTCGCGTTCGGCACCGTGCCGGTGACCGCGAAAGTGATCGCCGACGACTTGCCGGCGCCCGTGCCGGTCGCGCCGGCGGGCAGGGTCAGCGAATAGGCCATCAGATCGGTCGCGCCGGGTCCCTTCATGCGACGCGTCGAATTCGCCGCGTCGTAGTTGCTGCCGTTGCCGGCGGTCACCGTGTAGTTCGAGCCCTTGGTGCACCAGAAGCTGATCGTCGAGCTGCCCGCGCCGTTGCTGGCGCTGGCGGGATCGAGGTTGCCGAAGTCGAGCGTCGGCGTGCTGTTGAACTTGCAGCTTCCGACGACCGTAGCCTGCACCGTCATGTTCGACGTATCGGCGGCATAGGCGAATCCGGTTGCGATCAGGCCGACGCTCATGCCCAGCGCGGCGGCGAGTTTGCTTGCTTTCATCGTTGCTCTCCCAGTAAGAAAATTTGTCGAGGCCTTGTTACGCCCCGGAAGTGCGCTTAAGGTTTCCGCCCACCCTTAAGCAACCGCTGTGCCACTTTCGGTAAAAACTTCAAAGGCTGTTTATATGTACTTGATTTATAATTTATTTTTTAATCGCGGCGGCGCCCCAAGGAGGCGACTCGTACAGCACAAGCGCGGCAACGCCGCGCCGGCGGTAGCGCCGCGGCGATCGAATGTGACGAATATGACAGTGCCCGGTCGGAAGGGCTGCGAAACGCCTGGCGGCCTGCCGGCATTCGCTTCCTGAGCCGGCAAGAGCCGGGTTGCCGCGTGCCGCCACGGCTAAAGCGCCGACGACCCGAACCGGGTGGCTATTCGGGCAACACGAACCCCTGCCCGCTGAACAGCCGCCCGCAGGCGTCCACGACGGCCGGGTCGTAGAACGTGCCGCGCTGCCCGACGAGCTCGTGCAGCGCCGTGTCGACCGGGAGGCCCGGGCGATACGGCCGATCGGACAGCATCGCCTCCATCGCATCGGCGACGGCGATGACCCTGGCCTCGATGAGGAGCGCGTTCCCAGCCAGGCCGCGCGGGTAGCCCGAGCCGTCGATGCGCTCATGATGCTGCAGCACGATGTCCGCGATCGGCCATGGGAAGTCGATCCCGTGCAGGATGCGATGGCCGACTTCAGGATGCGATTGGACGAGCAGGCGCTCCACGGCAGTGAGCTTGCCGGGCTTGACCAGCACCTCGACCGGAATCTTGAAGCTTCCCACGTCGTGAACCAGCGCCGCGAAGCGGATGCCCTCGATCTCATGCGGCG
>JBOIGD010000014.1:0-10478 GCA_050742615.1 Casimicrobiaceae bacterium
TTGTCCATCAGCTCCTGGCCGATCGGGCCGTCTATCACTTTCTGCATGTGCGCCGTGTCGCGGAACAGATAGGGCATGTTGAAGACGTTGAGATCGTCGACGACCGGGCCGAGCGCGCCGACGCTGACGCGGGCGAACTGGATCGCGCCGACCTGCGCCTGCTCGATGGCCTCCTTTTCTCCCCCCAACTGCATCGACGCATACATCTGGATGCTGAGCCGGCCGTTGGTCGCCTTCTCGAGCTTCTTGCCCATGTTCTCCACCGCCTCGACGGTTGGATAGCCCTGCGGGTGGACGTCGGATGCCTTCATCACCAGCTTCTGCTGGGCCGTCGCGGGCCCGGCCGGAGACAGCGCGGCGGCGGCGACGAGTAGCGCCGACACCAACGCAGAACGCAATACCGCGGGTGTTGCAATCATGCTGACCTCCTTCGACGCTCTCTGCGGGAGCTTGTTTGACGGATGGCGATCCGGGCTGCCATCAAAGGCCCTGTGGCGACAACGGCAATGCGCGCCAGCATTCGTGCACTAGGCACGCACGTCGCTGGGCGACATCGATCGGATCACCTTGCGGCCGCGAGCCGAACCTGAGCTCGCAGTTCTCTCCAGTGTCGCCCGCAAACGTTCCCTGCTGTTGGTGAGATGCAGGCGGACGGCGGCCCGGGCCGCCTCGGCGTCGCCGCGCGCAATCGCCTGACAGATCTGCGCGTGCTCCTGCTGCAGCAACCCGAGGTAGCGCACCTTCGCCTTGCGATCGTTCTTGAACAGGTCGACGCTCGCCCGCGGAATCAGCATCGTTCCCAGCTGGGTGAACAGATCGATGAAATACGGGTTGCCGGTTGCGCGGATGATCGCCAGATGGAACCGAAGGTCGGGCGCGACCGAGGTCTCGGCGGCGGCGACGCCGGCCTCCAGCGTGTCGAGCGCGGCACGGATATCGGCGAGCTGCGGCGCCGTATGACGTTGCGCGGCCAGCGAGGCGGCTTCCGATTCGAGCCCGATTCGCAAATCGAGAATCTGCAGCACGTCGCCGATCTTGCGCAGCTCGGCCGGATCGACGATGTAAGGCAGCGCGAACGCGGGAGCCAGCACGAACGCGCCGCGCCCCTGCTGTGTGTCGATTCGTCCGGAGGCGCGCAGACTGGAGATCGCTTCGCGCACGACGGTACGGCTCACGCGATACGCCGCCATCAATTCGCGCTCGGTGGGCAGCCGGTCCCCGGTCTTGAGTTCGCCGCGCTCGATGCGCGCGGCAAGCTCCCGCAGCACCTGTGCCGTCAGGCTGTCGCGCGGACGCTTGTCGATCGCCGAGCTTCCCGAGTCGCCGTTTTTGCGCAAGGCCGCCGGTCCTCCGAAGAAGGCCGGGCCCGGGCATTTGTGCCCGCTCCCGATCCAGTAGTAGGATATCATACCAAAATTGTACGATAAGTGACAAGCCGGACCATGCCCTTCGACGCGCGCCTGGACGCATGCCCAAACCGTTTGATCGCCTGCTGCTGACCGGGGCCGCGGGAGGACTGGGGCGCGTCCTGCGCCCGCGCCTTCACGACTGGGCGCGGGTGATCCGGGTGTCCGACCGCGTCGACTGCGGCGCCGTCCAACCCCGGGAAGAGGTTATCCTGGCGGAGCTTGCCATAAACCGCTTTGGCCAACGCCGGCGCTCGCCGCATCGAGAGGGTCGGCCCGACCTGGCGCCTGCGACGAGCGCGACACGGCCGCGGAGCCGAAACGCCCGCGTCGCAACGGCCCGTTTCCGATGCAACTGAGCCCGCAGGAGCTCAAGGAACGCATCGGGCAGGGTCTGTTGTCGTTCCCGGTCACCGACTTCCGCCGCGATTTTTCGTTCGACGAAGCATCCTATCGGCGACGACTGGAATGGCTGCAGCAATTCGGCGCCGCCGGCCTGTTCGCAGCGGGTGGCACGGGAGAGTTCTTTTCGCTCGCGCCCGACGAGTATGGCGAGGTCGTCGGCGCCGCGGTCGAGGTCTGCCGCGACAAAACGCCGATCATCGCCGGCACGGGATGCGGGACGCGCACCGCGATCCAGTGCGCGGAGGAGGCCGAGCGGCGCGGCGCAAGCGGCCTCTTGATCCTGCCGCACTACCTTACCGAAGCCTCTCAGGATGGCCTGATCGCGCACGTGGGCGCGATCTGCCAGGCGGTGTCGATCGGTGTGATCGTCTACAACCGCGGCGTCTGCCGCCTGAACGTCGAGTCGCTTTCGGCGCTGGCTGACCGCCATTCCAACCTGATCGGGTTCAAGGACGGGATCGGCGACATCGAGCTGATGATGAGCATCTATCACCGCGTCGGCGACCGGCTTGCCTATCTCGGCGGCCTGCCCACCGCCGAAATCTTTGCGCCGGCATACTTCGCGATGGGCGTCGGCACCTACTCGTCCGCCGCATTCAATTTCATACCGCGCACTGCGATGAAATTCCATCGCGCCGTCCGCGACGGCGACGCGGCGACCGTGCACGAGCTGCTGCAGCGCTTCTTCCTTCCGCTGGTCGCGCTGCGCAATCGCAAGCCAGGCTATGCGGTCAGCGTGATCAAGGCCGGAGTGCGTCTGGTCGGCCGTGATGCGGGGCCGGTGCGCACGCCGTTGACCGAGCTCGACCGGGATGAAATCGCGGTGCTCGAGTCGTTGATCCAGGCGGTAGGCGGCGAATAGGCGCACGCTTCCGTGAAAGCGGTGCGGCGCGAAACATTTCGCAGGATCCTCGGCGTACCGCCGCGCCTCGACCGGGCCGACGCGACTTGAGCGGCGTCCGTCCGATGCGAACCGCCGAGCGAGCGATGCGTTTAGAATAGCTCTCTGCCCGGGTGGTGAAACTGGTAGACACAGCGGACTTAAAATCCGCCGACGCCGAAATGCGTCGTGCCGGTTCGAGTCCGGCCCTGGGCACCAGGACATCCGCCGCCATCCGGACGCGACGAAGCCCGAGCATCGCTGCCGCGAAGGCAAGGATCCGACCCAATCATGAGCGATATCTCCGAATCGGTTCCATCGCTTCGCTGGATATCCGCGGGCACACACGCGGTGATCGAGGTCAATCCCCGTCACGTCGCCTTCTACGGCAGCGCTCTCAAGTTCGGAGCCGTCGGTCCGGAGCGGATGAACAGCCGCGTCCAGGCTCCGGCGGTCCTGGTGTGCGCGTCGTTCGCCGACCATCGCGCAGAGACTGGCCAGATACGCCGGCAAAGCCCCGACGCCCGGAACCCGACGGACCCTGTTCCACTACGGGTTTCCGCCGGAGGAAGAACGCGGCCTGCTGGAGCGCTTGCGCGAGCTGGTCGCCCATCGTTGACCATCGCCGCGGCTGAAACAGCCGATGCCGTGTCCAGCTCGTCGCACCGCCCTTGTGCCGACTACGGACTGTCTCCGCCTGTCCTACAACGCTTTCATCGATACGCCGATGGGCATCGGGCTTGTGCCGGGGGACAATCGCAACGGTCGATCTGCCCTCCCGAGAGCAGGACACGATGCCCCCGAGTCACGCCCCGCACGCAGCGACAAGCATGAACAGCGCTTGGAGCGCATGGCGGACGCGGCTCGCCCTGCTGGCGACGGGCGCGGTCCTGCTGGCGGGATGCGCGAGCCTGCCTCCGGGCTCGGCCTTCCCCAGGCCAGCATCCAACGCCCTGACGCATCCCGAGGCAACACGCCTGGGCCGCCAGCTGGCGGCGCAGTCGGCGGCACACGCCGGATTGTCCGGGTTCCGGCTGCTTCCGGTCGGCATCGACAGCTTTCAGCTCCGCATGGAAATGGCGCAGCGGGCCGAGCGCACGCTGGACGTCCAGTACTTCGTCATCGAGAACGACGACACCGGCAAGCTGCTGCAAGAGGGGCTGTTGCAGGCGGCCGATCGCGGCGTGCGGGTGCGCCTACTGATCGACGACGAGGGATCGCTCGGCCGCGAGGCGCAGCTGAAGCCGCTCGCGACGCACCCGAACATCGAGCTTCGCGTGTTCAATCCCGCGATCTATCGGGGGCCGATCGGGATTCTGCACGACATCGAGCTCGTCTGCGACGCCACGCGGCTCAACTACCGGATGCACAACAAGCTCTTTGTCGTCGACAACGAGGTGGGCATCATCGGTGGCCGCAATATCGGCGACGCCTACTTCCAGGAAGGCCGCGACTTCGAGTTCGGCGACTACGACGTCATCGCCGCCGGCCCGGTCGTCAAGAAGATGTCGGCGAGCTTCGATGCTTACTGGAACAGTCCGCTGGCGATTCCGATCCAGGCCTTGTTCGGTGGCAAATCGTCGCCCGAGGCGTTGGCTAAGTACCGCGACGCCCTCGCCTCGCATCACGCACAAGTCGCGGACAAGGACTACGTGCAGCGGCTGTCGACGAGCGCGCCGCTGCGCGCGATGCTCGCCGCCGACTCCCCGTGGGTCTGGGCTCACGCCGAAGTCATCTACGACAGCCCGGACAAGGCGAAGGTCGAGGACGGCGACGAGCCGGGACGGCTGCTTCGGCATCGTCTCGGCAAGGTCGTCGAAGCCACGCGCTCCGAACTCCTCATCGTATCGCCGTATGTCGTGCCCGGGGATTCCGGCCTGCAATTCCTCCAGAAACTGCGCCAGCGCGGTTTGCAGGTCCAGCTTCTCACCAATTCGCTCGCGTCGACCGACATGCCGGTGGTGCACTCGGGCTATCAAGCCTATCGCATACCGCTGCTCGAAATGGGCGTCGAATTGTACGAGGTGCGGCCGATTCTCGGGCAGCCTGTCGTGCGCGGCGACAACCTGAAGTCGCCGAGCGCCGGGCAATTCGCGCTGCACGCCAAGGTGTTCGTGTTCGATCGGCAGCGGGTGTTCGTCGGATCGATGAATCTCGATCGCCGGTCGTTGCATGTCAACACCGAGATCGGCGTGATCATCGACAGTCCCGAGTTGGCGCGACAGATCGCCACCCGCTTCGCCGCGATCGCGCGGCCGTCCAACAGCTATGTCCTCGGTCTCGACGACAGCGGCGGCCGGCCGTCGCTGGTGTGGCGCACGCTGGAAGGCGGCAAGCCGGTCGAATACCATCAGGAGCCTGCGACATCGGTCTGGCGGCGCATGAAAGTCGACATGTTGTCGATGCTGCCGCTCGACGAGCTGTTGTGAGCGGACGCCCGCCGATCGCCCTGGCGTGGCGCGGCCTGGCCGTGTTGTGGCTTGCGGCGATTGTCTTCCCCGCCTGGTCGGCGGCGCTCGACGGCGACATCATCGTGCACGTGAAAAAAGAAGGGCCCGAGATCGTGGTCGACGTCGATTGCCCGGTCCGCGCGCCGCTGTCGGTGGTCTGGGCCGTGCTGACCGACTACGACGACATGAGCCGCTTCATTTCGAATCTTCAGCAAAGCAGCGTGCAGAGCCGCGCCGGCAACGTGCTGACGGTCCGGCAGACGGGCCGGGCGACCCGGGGCCCATTGAGCTTTTCCTTCGACAATGTCCGCGAAGTGGAACTCCATCCTTTCACCGAGATCCGCTCGCGCCTGGTCAGCGGCAATCTCAAGGCTTCGGCCTTCACGACCCGCATCGTCGACGTCGCCAGCGACGGGCTCGTCCATGTCGTCAACAGCGGGCGCTACACGCCGAACCTCTGGGTTCCCCCGCTGATCGGTCCGGCGCTGATCGAGGCCGAAACGCGCAAGCAGTTCGGCGAGATCAGAACCGAAATGCTCCGGCGCAGCGGACGACCGGCCGCGGGTCCCGCGGCGGGCTAGCCGCGACAGCGCCCCGACGCGGACGCGCTATGCGATGATCGGGGACGCATGGAGACTCTGCTCACCGCATGGCAGTTCATCGGACATCTCGACGACGAGCTCGGCCTGCTCCTGCAGAACTACGGGCCATGGATCTACCTGATCCTTTTCCTCATCGTCTTCTGCGAGACCGGTTTGGTCGTCGCGCCGTTTCTTCCCGGGGATTCGCTGCTGTTCGCGTCCGGCGCGCTGTGGGCCTCAACCGGCATGCCGGTCGAGGCCCTCGCTCTGACGCTGATCGGGGCGGCGTTCTGCGGCGACAACTGCAACTACTGGATCGGCAGACTGTTCGGGAGCCGCATCGCCAGGAAAACCGGCTCGCGAATCCTGAATCGGCGGGCGCTGGCACGCACCCACGAGTTCTATGACCGCCACGGCGGCAAGACGCTCGTCCTCGCGCGCTTCGTTCCGATCGTGCGCACGTTCGCGCCTTTTGTCGCAGGCATCGGGCATATGATCTATGGACGGTTTCTCGCCTTCAGCGTCGCTGGCGCGCTGCTGTGGGTCGGACTGCTGGTATCGGGCGGCTACCTGTTCGGCAAGATTCCGGTCGTGCAGGAGAACTTCGGCTTGGTGGTCGTCGCGATCGTCGTGCTCTCGATTGTGCCGCTGGGTTTCGAATACTTGAGGGCGCGGTCGCGGCGTTAGCGTTCCTGCAGGCGAAGCGCCGCGCGGACGGCCTGGCGCCCGCTCACCGCGGGCCGGGATTGTGGGCTATGCTGGACATCCAACCCAGCCGGAGCGCCTGTGAGAACGCTGACCTGTCTCGTCCTGATCGCGCTGTTGAGCGCGTGCATACCGATCGGCGTGCGCGGCACGTCGGTGGTCGATGCGGGCCCCGGCCGCACCGGCGCCACCTCGCCGGGAACCCAGGCGGCGTGGGCCCGCTCCCCTGCCCGTCCGCTCGAATCGCCGCGAACCTGAACCCGCGTCGCGGCGCGCGCCGGTTAACGCCTGCCGTCGGACGCTGCCCGCTGTCCCATCCGCGCCAAATCGCCGATCACGCGCTGCATCGACGAAAGCGCCGAACCGCCCGACGCCATCACGCCCCCCATTGCGTCGACCAAGCTCTGGGCCTGCCTCGGATCCGGCATCATCGCCAGCATCGTCCTCGCTTCACGGGCGCCCGGCATGCCGTTCATCTGCTCCTGCATCAGGGCGAACAGTCGTTTTTGCATTTCGACGATCATCTCGAACATCTGCCGCCAGTAGTGCATCGCCTTTTCCACCGCTTCCTGCGTGACGGTCTGCCCGGCGGCAACCAGCGCCTGCGCGTCGCCCGCCTCGGCGGCGTGTCGCACGGCCTTCTTCTGCATCGAGCGGGCCTCTTCCTCGCCCTCGAACTGAAGCCTGCGCATCCTGGCCGTGCTTTCCAGCGCGGCATTGATGACGTCGAGCGCGATTTTCGCGTTGGCCCGGTAAAGCTCGAACGCCTGCTCCGGGGTCATCACCCTGGCCATTTTCGACAGATCGCCGAAGGCCCCGTTGTGCGAGGCTGCAGACGCCAGCGGCCGCTTGGCCGAGGTCCGGGTTCGAGACTTGCGTTTCCCGGCCGTGCTCCGCCGCGCCGACGGTGACGACTTATTAGCTGATGTGGTAGCCATGGTCTATGCTCCTTCAAGACTGAAAGGCGGACGACGAAAACCGGGCCTTGCCTTACCCGCGGAACCCGTCTCGCGGTGACGCGCCCTTAAGGCAAGCTTGCGCGCAACGCCTGTCAGCCCTGCGGCTAACTGCGATTGTCGGCGCAGCGCGGCAGCAGGTTAGAATCGCCGTTCCATTCATGGTTCCAATGCAAAACGCCCAAGCCATGCTTGCCGACGGTGCGGCGGACAGCCGGCGCGAGGAGACGCCGTGGCGCGATCTCATCGACCCGGACGTGCGCGCGCTGGCGGCGCTGATCGCATCGCCGCTGCTGATCGCCGAGCATGCGGCGGCGCCGATCGCGACGCTGACCGATGCCTGGCGGATGGATTCGCTGCGCAGGCGCCACAGTTGGCTGGCGGATCTCGACCGGTCGCCGCAGCGGCTGCGCGACCATCTCGCGGCGTCCAACGCCCGCCAGCTCGGGCGCTACGCCGAAGCACTCTGGGCTTTCTGGTTCGCCGATCTGCCGGGGGCGCGACTCCATGCCGCCGGCTTGCCGGTCAAGGACGCATCCGCCGTGCGCGGAGAATTCGATTTCATCGTCTCGCTGCCGGAGCTCCCGGGCGTGCAGCACCTGGAGATGGGTTACAAGTTCTACCTGTACCGCCCGCCCGGTGCCGACTTTTCGCGCTTTGTCGGCCCTGGCGCCGGCGACCGTCTCGATCGGAAGTGGCGCCATATGCTGGACGTGCAGTTGCCGTTGTCGCAAACCGCGCTGGGCCGCGCCGCGCTGCCGGCGCCGATCGAGCAGGTCGTTCCCCGCGCCTGTCTGCAAGGGTGGCTGTTCTACCCGCTGGCCGCCTGCAGCGTGGCGCAGGTCCCGGGCGTGTCGCCCGCGCATTGGCGCGGCTGGTGGTGCCACAGCGACGACTGGCGCCGCGACGGGGCGCCGTGGACCGAGCTTGCGACGGCGTGGATGGTCCTCCCGCGGCGCGCCTGGATCGCGCCTGCGGCCATCGACGATCCGGGCGCCGTCGCTTCGGCCGCCACCTGCCGCGTCCGCATCGACGCCCATTTCGCAGCCTCGTCTCAGGCGCAGCTGGTCGCCGGCCTCGAACGTGTGGGCGACGGCGTCTGGCGGGAAATCGTGCGCATTTTTATCGTGTCGCCGCACTGGCCGCACGCCGCCGCGGCTTGAGGGTCGGGCCTTCCAACGGAGGATAGTCGGATGCAGCGCTTCGCGCTTTGGGTAGAGTTCGACATCCGGGCGGGGCATTTCGCCGCGTTTCTCGAGGCGGCGCGATTGGACGCCGAAGGCTCGGTGGGCAAGGAGCCCGGTTGCCGCCGCTTCGACGTGCTGCAGGATCCGGCCGTGCCGAACCGCGTCTGCTTCTACGAGGTGTACGACGACGAAGCCGCGTTCTTGAGTCACCGCGAGATGCCGCATTTCAAGACCTACTTTGCGGCCACCGAGTCGATGATCGCGGCCAAGCGCGTGAACAAGCTCCACGCCGAGCAGCACGGCAAGCCCTGATTCATCGGTTCGATTGCGCCCGATGGCCCGATCGAATAGCATGGCCTCGCCCGTATTCCCCGCAACGCCGAGCTCCGGAAGGGCGATCCGGTCGGGATGCCCTGGAGCCTTCGCCATGCGCCACGCCACTCTACGTCGCGGTTTCCGCGCCGTCGCCTGTATCTGGCTGCTGCTCGCGATGTCGCGCGCCCTGGGCGCCGATCCACTTTCGGTCGAGACTTTTTTCAAGAAGCCGTTGTACGGAAACCCCGTTTTGTCGCCAAGCGGCCGATTCCTGGCAGTGACGACGCCGCTCAACGGACGGCTCAACGTCGGGGTCCTGGACTTGGACGATCGGAAGGTTACGCCGATCACCTCGTTCACCGCGGCCGATGTCATCGACATCACCTGGCTGACCGACGACCGGATGGTCATCAGGGCTGGCGACCTGCAGCGGGGCACCGGCGAGCCGCCGCGGTACCTCGGCGAGGTCGCCGTCGACCGCGACACGTCGCGCTTGATGACCATCTCCAAGCACTTCATCCAAACGCCCGGAACGGAAATAGGGTTCCTGCGTCCGATCTACGTCCATTTCGTTCGCGAAATCCCGGATACCAACGACATCCTCGTGGCGAGCAACAACCGTTCGCGCGACAGCCTCGATCTGTACCGGTTCGACACGATCACCGGGCAGAAGAAGCTGTTGTCGTTCGACTCACCGGGGAATGTGGGGCGCTGGGTCGTGGACTTCGACGGCGTGCCGCGCGCCGCTGTGAGCAACGACCTGGATCACGACAAATCCGCGATCTACGTTCGCGACAGCGCTGCCGCGGCCTGGCAGAAGATCGACGAAGCCGGACTCGGGCGGCTCCATTCGATCCCGCTCGCCTTCAGCCCTGACGGCAAGCTCCTATACATGGAATCGCGCCGTGACGGCGATCGCGTTGCCCTTTTCGAATACGATATCAGCGCGCACCACTGGAACGGCCCGATCGCCAAGCACCCGGAGCGCGACATCGCCGCTGCTTTTTTCCGCGATATCAGACAGCGCAAGCTTTTCGGGTTTCACTACACCGACGACAGGCCGGGCAACGTATGGTTCGACGAGGAATGGGCGAGGATGCAAAAGAGCATCGACGCCGCGCTGCCGGACACCGTCAACCTGCTGCAGCGGCGCGCCGACCGCTGGATCGTGACCGCGTATTCGGACCGCGATCCCGGCGACGTCTATCTGCTCGACGGCAAGTCGATGAAATTGCAAAAGCTGTTCTCATACGAGCCCTGGATCAAGCCGTCCGACATGGCGCCGACCCGGTGGGTCCGCTACGCTGCCCGGGACGGTCTGACGATACCCGCGCTGCTGACCATTCCGCTCGGCGGCGAAGGCAAGCGCGTGCCGCTGGTCGTCGACATTCACGGCGGTCCGAACGTTCCGGCGACGCACTGGGGATACGATCCGGATGTCCAGTTCCTTGCTTCGCGCGGCTACGCGGTGCTGCAACCGCAATTCCGCGGCACCGAGGGCTTCGGCTGGAAGTTCGAGTCGGCCGGGTTCCGCAAATGGGGCGACGAAATGCAGGACGATCTCGAAGACGGGGTCAAATGGGCAATAGCGCA
>JBOIGD010000015.1:0-6607 GCA_050742615.1 Casimicrobiaceae bacterium
TGTTGGTCGCGCCGGGGCCGATCGAGGTCGTGCACGCCATCATCCTGCGGCGCATGCTGGCCTTGGCGAACGCGATCGCCGCGTGCGCCATCGCCTGCTCGTTGTGCGCGCGATAGGTCGGCAGGCGGTCGCGATGGCGGTAAAGCGCTTCGCCGATGCCCGTGACGTTGCCGTGGCCGAAGATCGCGAACACCCCGGCGAACAGCGGCTGGACTCCGTCGCCGGTGTCGGCCGACAGCGCCGCGAGGTAGCGCACCAGCGCCTGCGCGGTGGTCAGCCGGACTGTTGCGCTCATGCCGCGCGCCTGTCCGCCGGGGCGGGCTCGCCGCGCGCGCGGCGCCAGGCGCCGATCAGCGCCTCGAAGTTCGCCCGCACCGCGCGCACCAGCGCCGCATCGTCGAATTCGCCCGCCAGCCACCGCCGGCTCGGCTCCTCGAAGATCGTGCGGCCGACGGCGAAGCCGCGGCAGGTCCGGCTTAAGCGCGCGTCGGCAAAACCGGCGGCGAGCACGGCGGGGTCGGCGGCCTGGCCGAGCAGCAGCACGCCGCGGCAATACGGATCGCGCTCGGCGATCAGCGCATCGATCGCCGTCCACGCCCCGGCGGGCATCGGCTCGAGCTTCCACCACTCCGGAAAGATCTCCAGGTTGTACAGGCGCTCGAGCGCGCGGTACACGGTGTCGGGCGCGCGCGGCAGGTTGCCCGGCGGAATGATCTCGAGCAGCAGCTCGTGGCCGCTCGCCTGCACGGCATCGTAGAGCGCGCGGACCTGGGCTTCCTGCTCCAGGCGATTGTCGACGTCGTCGTCCGGATGAAAACGGACCAGGCATTTGACGACGTGCTCCCGCGGCCAGGCGATGAGTTGCGTGCCGATGGAGCGTCCGCGATCGAACACCAGCGGATTCGATCCGGGCAGCTCGGCCGGGCGGCCGATCCACCAGCCGCGCCCGGTCGCGGCATTGAGGGCGGCCTGCCCGTAACGATCGTCGCAAAGCATGCCGATGCGCCCGGCCAGCCCGAGCGCCGCCTCGGTCTCGCCGATCGCGTCGACGAAAAGCTGCTTCAGCCAGGGCAGCCGCGCTTCGCCGGCGCCCGCTTCCTGCGCGAGGTCGAAGAATTGGCTGCGATGGTCGAACGCAAAGGCGAAGACCGCGTCGCGCGACGGCCGCGGCGCGGTGACTCGATGCAGGCGCGTCAGCGTCGCATCCTGGTCGGGCCGCACGATGCGCGCGGCGTTGGCGAGAAAATAGTCGAGCTCGATCCGCGTCGGCATCGCCGGCGCGCAGCCGTGACGCGAGACGACCAGCGCGCCGCAGGCGTTGGCGTAGCGGCAGCACGCGTCGTAGTCCTCGCCGCGCACCCAGCCGGAGAGAAATCCCGCCGAGAACGCATCGCCCGCGCCCAGCACGTTCAGCACCGCGACGTCGACACCGCGTCCGTTGAACGCCTCGTCGAGCGAGCGCGGTATCGCGCCGTCGATGACCGCGCAGCCCAGCGGCCCGCGCTTGACCAGCAGCACGGCGGGCGTCACCCGCCGCACCGCCAGGAGCGATTCGATGATGTCGGTGCTGCCGCCGGCGATGTTGAACTCCTCGATCGTCCCGACGACCAGGTCGATCTTCGGCAGGATCGCCTGCAGGTGCGCGGTCACCGTGTCGGAGCGCACGTACCGCGTCTCGCCGTCGCCGCGCACTGTCAGCCCCCACAGCACCGGGCGGTAGTCGATGTCGAGGATCGTCCGCACGCCGTTCCTGCGCGCGCGGTCGAGCGCGAGGTTGCTGATGTGGTTGACGTGCGCGGTCGAGAAATGCGTGCCGGTGATCAAGAGCGCCTTCCCTTGCGCGAGGAACGACTCGTCGACGTCGCTCTCGGCGATCGCCATGTCGGCGCAGTTCTCGCGCAGGAAGATCAGCGGGAAGGTGTCCTTGTCCTTGATGCCGAGGACGACCGCGCCGGTCAGCCGCGACGGATCGATGCCGACGCGACTCACGTCGCAGCCTTCGCGGGCAATCGTCTCGACCAGGAAACGGCCCAGGCCGTCGTCGCCGACGCGCGAGATCAGCGCTACCGCGAGTCCGAGCCGCGCGCAGCCGAAGGCGGTGTTCGCGGACGAGCCGCCCAGGTATTTGGCGAAGCTGGTCACGTCCTCCAGCCGGGCGCCGATCTGCTGCGCGTAGAAGTCGACGGCAAAGCGGCCGAGACAGATGACGTCGAAGCGGCGGCCGGCGGCAAAAGACGTGGCATTTCGCATCGGGAATGCCCTGGCGCGAGAGGCGGGGAAGCGGAGCGCGATTGTCGCGTATCCGTCTGCGCAATTCAACTTCCGCCGGACCCGAATCTGGAATACTGTTCGCATCGGACGCCGGCTCGCGGTTCCAGAACGAAGTGCCGCCTGCCGTAGTCGAAGGACATACGGAACCAGCACCGCCTGCCGGCGGGTCGCCGCCGGCCGGGAATCGGAGGGCTTCGGACATGCCGCTGACTGCCCGCTATGCCGCCGCGCAGCAGATCGCGCTCAAGGCGGGCGAGCTTGCGCGCGATCTGTTCGCCAAGCGCGCGTCGCTGATCGTCGAGAACAAGGGCGCGCAGAATTTCGTCACCCGCGCCGACCGGGCGATCGAGGACCTGATCGCAGGCAAGCTCGCGGCGGCGTTTCCGGGCGACGCGTTCCTGGGCGAAGAGTCGGCGGCGCCGTTGCACGGCGCGCCCGATCGCATCTGGGTCGTCGATCCGATCGACGGCACGCACAATTTCCTGCGCGGCCTCAACTACTACTGCGTGTCGATCGCCTACGTGGAGCTGGGCCGGACCGAGCTGGGCGTCGTCTACGATCCCGAGCACGACGAAATGTTCCATGCGCGGCACGGCGACGGCGCCTGGCGCCGACACGGCGGCGAAGAGGCCCGCATCGCGGTCAGCGGCTGCACGGCGCTGGCCGACGCCTTCCTGGCGCTCGGCCACCACGATCGCTTTCCCGAGCCGCGCTATCTCGCGCTGCGGCATGCGCTGATGGACGCCGGCGCGGCGACGCGCAATCTCGGCGCCGGCGCGTTGCAGCTCGCGCACGTCGCCGCCGGCCGCCTGGACGGCTTCGTCGAATTGTCCCTGAACGCCTGGGACGCGCTGGCGGGGCTGCTGCTGGTCGAGGAAGCCGGGGGCTACGTCGCGCCGTTTCCCGGTCCCGAGGGCTGGCGCAAGCCGGCGCCGGCGCTGGGTTGCGCGCGCGGCATCGCCGCCCCGCTGCAGCAGCTCGTCGGCGCCTGGTAGTCGCCGCGCCGCCAGCGGGTGCTAGTGTGCTGAGTCAGAAGTTCCGACGGTAAAGGAGCGAGTGGATTTGGCCGTCAGGCAAGGCGCGAGACCGAGACCGTAGCTCGTGCTACGGTGAGGTCGTGCAACGCAGCATGGCGGCCAAAGCCGCCGCGAACTATCGAGCGAATTTCTGACTCAGCACACTAGGGCTTCTTCGCCCTGGCGAAATCGCCCGCGAACACGCTGGCGAACGAGTCCGGCTTGACGTACTTGCGCAGCGCCGCGCTGACCGTCGCGGCGTCGAGCTTTTCGATCGCGGCGTCGATTTCCGCCGAGTACGCGAACGTGCGGCCCAGGTACGACTGCCGGGTCAGCGCCGCCGCGAGCGTCGCATCCTGGCTGCGGGCCAGCATCCGCTTCTGCAACAGCGCCTGCTTGGCGGCGGCGACTTCCTCGGCGGTGAAGCCTTCGCGCAGCGCGCGCTCGAGCTCGTCCTGCAGGCCGCGGCGCAGCCGCTCGAGGTTCTCCGGCGCGAAGATCGCCGAGATCGAGATCGTCGTGTTCGGCTCGAAGCTGCTTGCATCCAGGCTGCTGCGGATGTCGTAGCTCAAGCCCTCCTTCTGCCGGATGCGGTTCCACAACCGCGAATCGGTCGACCCGCCGAGGATGTAGTTGGCCAGCGTCAGCGCCGCGTAATCGGGATCCTTGTCGGTCAGGCCGAACTCGGCCTCGCCGACCAGGTAGGCGTTGGCCTTGTCCGGCGTTTCGATCGGCATCGCCGCCGGCCGCTTGACGACCAGCGGATCGGGTACGCGCGTGTAGCGGCTGGGCGACGGCCACGCGCCCAACAGGCGCGCGAGCTCGGCCTTGACCGCCGCCGGGTCGAAATCGCCGACGATGCTGATCTCGGCGGCGCTGGCGCCGTAGAAGCGGCGCTGAAAATCCTGCAGCCGGTCGACGCCCGGTGCCTGGAACTCGGCCAACTCCTCGTCGAACGTCGGCGTGTAGCGATCGTCGCCCTTCGGGTACGGGTTGTCGTAGCGGTCCAGCGCGCGCGTGGCGATCGCGCGCGGGTCGGAGCGCTGCTGCTCGATGTCGGCGATCCGCGCGCGCTTGAGCGTCGCCAGCTCGGACGCGGGAAACGACGGATGCTGCAGAGCCTCGGCGAGCAGCTTGAGCGTCGGCGCGAGGCTCGCCCGCACCGTCTGCCCGCGCGCCGTCAGCGCGGTCTGCGCGCCCGAGATCGACAGCGTCGAGCGCAGGCGGTCCAGCGTGTCGTCGATCTGCTGCCGCGTGTGCTGCGTCGTGCCGCGCAGGAGCATCGCGCCGGCGAGCTCGGCATCGCCTTCGCGGTCCTTGATCGACGCCTCGTCGCCGTAATGCATCGTCAGGTAGAAGCGTACCGTCTCGCCGCGCGTCTTCTTCGGGAGCAGCGCGACCTTCATGCCGTCGGCGAGCGCGAAGCGCTGCGCGCGCGCGTCCAGGTTGGCCGGCGTCGGGTCGAAGCTTTCGCCCGCCGCGATCGCCGCGTCGCCCTTGTAGCGATCGACCATCGCCGCGACGTCGACGGTCGGCGGCGCCGGCGCGCGGTCGGGCTTGGCGGTCGGAATGAATTCGCCGAGCGTCCGGTTGGCCGGCTTGAAGTAGGCGGCGGCGACCCGGTCGGCGTCGGCCGGGGTCACCGCGCGCCAGCGGTCGCGCTGCAGGAAGAACAGGCGCCAGTCGCCCATCGCGATCGCGCTGGACAGCGCGACGCCGAGACGCTGCGGATCGTTGATCGTCTCGTCGACCGCCCTGAGCGCCTTGGCGCGTACGCGATCGATTTCCTCCTTCGTGAACGGATGGTGCGCGACGTCCTCGACCACCTGCAGCATGGCGCTCCGCGCGACGTCGAGCGAATCGCTCTCCGGCACCTGGACGAGGACCATCGCGAAGCCGGGATCGTGGCCGTCGAACACGAAGTCGTCGACCGCGGCGGCCTTCCGCGTCTCGACCAGCGCCTTGTACAGGCGGCCGCCCGGACTGACCGTCATCGCGTCGATCGCTGCCTCGATCGCGACCGCGTCCGGATGCGCGCCCGGAACCGTGTGGTACATCGCCGAGAGCCACTGCGTGTTGCCGACGCGGCGCAGCGTCACCTCGCGCGCGCCGTCCTGCACCGGTTCGTCGGTATAGAGCGGCGGCAGCACCCGCGTGGGCTTGGGTATCGGCCCGAAGTACCTGGCGACGAGCGCCAGCGCCTTGTCGGCGTCGAACGCCCCGGCGATGACCAGCACCGCGTTGTCCGGCTGGTAGTACAGGTGGTAGAACGCCTGCAGGCGGCTGATGTCGACGCGCTCGACGTCGGTGCGCGCGCCGATCGTATCCTTGCCGTAGTTGTGCCAGTCGTACCCCGCCGCGGTGGTGCGCTGGATGAGCATGCGCACCGGGTTGTTCTCGTTGCGTTCCATTTCGTTGCGCACGACGGTCATTTCGCTGTCGAGGTCCTTCCGCAACACGGTCGAGTTGACCATGCGGTCGGCCTCCATGCCGAGCGCCCAGTCGAGATTGGCGTCGGACGCCGGGAAGGTCTCGAAATAGTTGGTGCGGTCGTACCAGGTCGAGCCGTTGAATGCCATGCCGTGCTGCGCCAGCGCGGTCATCAGGTTGCCGCGCGTGGTCGTGCCCTTGAAGACCATGTGCTCGAGCAGGTGCGCCATCCCGGTCTCGCCGTAGTTTTCCATCCGCGAGCCGACGAGGTAAGTGACGTTGACGGTGACTTTCGGCTGGCTGGCGTCCGGAAAGAGCAGCACCTTGAGGCCGTTGGCCAGGTCGAACTCGGTGATCCCCTCGACCGACGCGCCTTGCGTGACCCCGGCGGGGAGCGCGGCGGCGCATGCGACGGCGACGAACAGCGCCAGGACCGCGCCGAGCAGGCTGCGGGCGATCGATCTTGCCGGCAATGACATGGGTGATTCCCGGTGGGTGAAGACGGAACAGCGGCGAGTATACCGATGGCCGGGCCGGGCATCCGCGGCCGGCCGAGCCCGTGGCCGCTGCTAAGACCGCCGGGCCGGCGGCTTGTTCCGCGCGTGGTCGCGGCGCCTCGCTAGCTTGACGTTTACGTAAACGGCATATAATGAGGGCTGCCAGGGCGGCGGGAGTAAGCTCTTCGCTGCCGCCCGAGCCAGCGGACCGGACGGACGCGGTCCGAAGCCGCGAGCCCGCCGCGCCTGCGCCGGGCGCGGGCCCGACCGCCGGAGCAGTCGATGAACGACCTCGCCATCGCCAAAAAGCCGCTGGTCTACAAGCCGGCGCACAAGATCCGCTTCGTCACCGCGGCGAGCCTGTTCGACGGCCACGACGCGTCGATCAACATC
>JBOIGD010000016.1:0-31003 GCA_050742615.1 Casimicrobiaceae bacterium
TGCGGTCGAGGTGGCGCGACGCCAGCCGGCCGGCCACGGGCTGTTCGCGATGGACATGCCGTTCGGCGTCGACGCCGGCGGCGCGTAAGTCGCAGCGCGACACCGGACGACGCATCGGCCGGATCGATGCGCGGCCCGCCGTGGCTTCTGGAACCGCCGTGGTAGAAGCGCCCGGCGCTATGCGAGCAGCGCGCGCGAAATGATGATGCGCTGGATTTCGGAGGTGCCTTCGACGATCTCCAGCACCTTGGCGTCGCCGAACGCGCGCGACACGGCGAACTCGCTGATGACTCCGTAGCCGCCGTGGATCTGGATCGCCTGGTGCGCCGCTGCCATCGCCTGCTCGGTGGCGAAGAGCTTCGCCATCGATGATTGCTGATCGAACGGCCTGCCGGCATCCTTGCGTGCGGCTGCGTCGTAGACCATCAGGCGCGCCGCTTGCGCGTGCATCGCCATGTCGGCAACCTTGAATTGCAGTGCCTGGAAATCGGCGAGCGGCTTGCCGAACGCGCGCCGCTCCTTCAGGTAGGCGACCGAGCGGTCGAGCGACCCCTGCAGTATGCCCAGCGCCATCGCGCCGATCAGGATGCGGCCGGTGCTGATCGTGGAGAGGGTCTGCCGCAACCCGGCGCCGCGCGGTCCGAGCAGGTGATCGGCGCTCACCCGGCAATCCTGGAAAAAAAGCTCGTGGGTGGTCGAAGCGCGCCAGCCGATCTTGTTCAGCTTGCGCCCGTAGCCGAAGCCCGGCGCGCCGGCCGGCACGACCAGATTCGAGATCTCGCTCCTCCCGTCGGGCCGCCGCCCGGTGACCGCCGCCAGCACGACGGGGCCGCTGACGTCGGTGCCCGAGTTGCTGATGAACGTCTTCGCGCCGTTGATCACCCATTGCCCGTCGACCAGGTCGGCGCGCGTATCGATGTTCGCCGCGTCCGAGCCCGCGTCCGGCTCGGTCAGCGCGATGGAGCCGACCTGCCGGCCGTCGAGAATCGGACGGAGGTAGCGATCGCGCTGCGCATCGGTGCCGAAACCATTGAGGAGGCTCGCAACCGACGAGTTTGCCATCACCGCGTTCGCCACGGCACAATCGACCCGGGCGAGCTCTTCCAGCACGATCGCGAACGACACCCAGTCGCCGCCGCCGCCCCAGGTCTCGGGGTACGGCAGGCCGGTGAAGCCGAGCTCGCCGGCCTTCTTCCAGAACGCGTAGGGAAACGCTTGCTCTTCCCACAGCGCTTCGGCCACCGGCGCGATCTCATTCTGCGCGAAGCGGCGCACCGAGGCGCGGATCATTTCGTGCTGTTCGGTCGTCCAGAACGGCATGGGGCAAACTCCTGCGAAGGGTGCGAGCCGCAGGCCGCCTTCAGCTTCTGCGGTCGCGTCGCGGCATCACAACACCTTCAGGTACGTGCGGCCGCTCGCGACGACGATGCCCGCGTGCGTCGTCACCGCGGCATCGAACACACAGGTGTTGCGGTCCTCGTCCTTCTCGGCCAGCGTGAGCCGCGCCGTCACGGTGTCGCCGATGTATACCGGAGCGAAGAAGCTTATGTCGTACCGGTACGACACGGCGCCGGGCTGCGGCGCCTTGGCGGCCATGTAGCCCATGACGGTGGCGAGGAAGCCGACCGACAGCGCGCCCTGCGCAATGCGCTTGCCGAAGCGCGTCGTCTTGGCGTATTCCTCGTTGACGTGCACGCCGTAGAAGTCGCCGACGATGCCGGCGAAGCCGTACACGTCGTATTCCGAAACGGTCTTCGCGAAATCGGCCGTGTCGCCGATCCGGTAGCAGTCCATGTGCGGCCGTTTGGCCATACGATTCCTTCCCGGCCCGAAGCGTGGGTGCGACGAACGACAGGCGAAGCCCCGGCGCGCTCGAAAGCCCGGTCGGCGGACCGGCGCGGCCGCTCCGGCGACCGCGCGATTTCGGGCCGGCGAAAACGCGGCTCGCGCTCCGCCGTCGAGCGGCGAATGGTAGCATTTGCGGCTCGATAACGGACCTTTGAGCAACGGGAGAAAAGATTGGAGCACTCGAATCGCCTGCGCGGGGTCTTCTCGCCCGTCATAACGCCCTTCGCGACCGACTTGAGTCCGGACGCATCGAGGCTCGTCAGGCATTGCCGCTGGCTGCTCGGCCAGGACGTGGGCCTCGCCGTGTTCGGCACCAATTCCGAAGCCAACTCGATGTCGGTCGCCGAGAAAATGGCGTTGCTCGATGCCCTGGTCGACGCCGGCGTGCCCGCCGCGCGCATGATGCCCGGCACCGGCTGCTGCGCCCTGACCGACACCGTCGAGCTGACGCGCCATGCGGCTCGCCACCGCACCGGCGGCGTACTGATGCTGCCGCCGTTCTACTACAAAGGGGCGTCCGACGACGGCCTGTTCGCGAGCTACGCGGAAGTGATCCAGCGCGTGGGCGGCAGCGGCCTGAGGATTTACCTCTACCACATCCCCCAGGTGTCGCAGGTGCCGATCAGCCTCGCGCTGATCGAGCGCCTGCTCGACGCCTATCCAGACGTCATCGCCGGCATCAAGGACAGCTCCGGCGACTGGAGCAACACGCAGGCGATGCTGGAGCGCTTCCAGCCACGTGGCTTCGACGTCTTCGCTGGCAGCGAGAGCTTCCTGCTGGCGACACTGCGCGGCGGCGGCGCGGGCTGCATCACCGCCACCGGCAACGTCAACCCGGGGCCGATCGCGCGGCTGTACCGCGGCTGGCAAAGCGCCGACGCCGAAGCGCAGCAGAAGGCGCTCGACGCGGTGCGGAACGCCTTCCAGAAATTCCCGATGATTCCCGCGCTCAAGGCGGCGGTCCTGCACTTCTCCGGCGACGAGGGATTCGGCACGGTCCGGCCTCCGTTGGTCAAGCTGACGGCGGCGCAACGCCAACAACTGGTCGCCTCGCTGCAGCCTCTCGGCTTTTCGATGCCCGGCTTGTAGTCCGGCCGCCGATCGGGCACTTTTCATCGCCGCGCGGAGTGCGCATTGTCCAAGGTCAGCGACGCTTTCCTCGATGGCGAAACCGGCAGGCTGGGCGTCGCGGCCCTGGACCTGCTCGCGAAAAAACTCGCCGAAGACGAAAGGCATCTCGGCATCGAATTCCCGGTGGTTACCGCGCCCGACGGACACTGGCTGACCGCGCCGGCGTCGGAATCCGCCGGTTACCGCGACGGCGCGTGGAGCCATGGCAACTGGCATTGCGGCTTCCTGGTCGGCCTGCATCTCGCTGCCTACGTCCATACCGGCGATGCGCGCTTCCTGCTGTGGGCACGGGAGCGACTGCGCCTGGTGGCGCAGCGGGCGGAGGATCCGAACACGCACGACATCGGGTTCATTTTCGACAGCAGCGCCATCCCCGCATTCTTCATCACCCGGGAACCATGGTGCGCGGACCTCGCGTTGCGCGCCGCCGCCCGGCTGCGCGAAAGGCTGGTCACGACGCCGCTCGGCGCATACATCTCGGCATGGGGGCCGATCTCGGATCCGCGCGGGCGGCGAAGCTCGGCGATCGACACGATGGCGAATCTGCCGCTCCTCTTCTGGGCAGCGAATCGCAGCGGCGACGCGAGCTTCCGGCTCGCCGCCGATGCCCACGCGGCGTTCACGAAGCGCGGCTTCGTGCGGGACGACGACTCGACCTTTCACGCCGTCGAATACGACGAGCCTACCGGGCAACGCGTCAGGGGCTATACGTTTCAGGGCTACTCCGACGATTCCGCCTGGTCGCGGGGCCAGACGTGGGCGATGTACGGCTATGCACAATCGGCGCGCGAGACCAAGAAGATCGAATATCTCGAGCTGGCCGACAGGCTGGTGGCGTACTACCTGAAGCGCCTTGGCAACGATCCGGTGCCGCCGTGGGATTTCGACGCGCCGGCATCGACCCGGAGAGCCAAGGACTCCGCCGCGGCCGCGATCGCGGCGTCGGCGCTGTTCGACCTGAGCGAGTTGCATCCGCACCGGGACCTCGCGGCGCAGTATCGCCGCAAGTGCCTGTGGATGGTACGATCGCTGTGCGCAGATTATCTGGCGCGCGACGACGAGCAGCGCGGCTTGCTCAGGCACGGCTGCTATTCGAACCCGCACAACGAAGGCGTCGACAGCGCGACGATGTTCGGGGATTTCTATTTCGTCGAGGTGCTCTGCAAGCTGCTGCATCAAGGACGATTCCGTCCTGCGCCTTCCGGTGTCTTTTCATCGTAGAAGCATGCTCCGGCGCGGCCGCGGCGGACCGTCGATGCAGTCACCTCGCCATCCACTCGTTCGACCTGACGCGGAGACACGTTCATGGACGCCCTGAAAGGCATCCGGGTCATCAGCTTCAATCATTTCCTGATGGGACCCTTGGGGATCCAGTACCTGGGCGACCTCGGCGCCGACGTCATCGCCGTCGAACCGATCGAAGGCGCGTTTCAGCGCAAGTGGGGCGGCCTCGACAGCCTCACGATCGACGGCCATACGATGCTTCACCTGCTGGGCAACCGGAACAAGCGCAGCGTCGCGCTGAATCTGAAGGATCCCCGCGGCGTCGCGATCGTCAGGAAGCTGATCGCCACCGCGGATGTGGTGGCGGAGAATTTTCGCCCCGGCGTGATGGAAAAGCTCGGGCTGGGTTACGACGCGGTCAAGGCGATCAAGCCGGACATCATCTACGCGGCGGGGTCGGGATTCGGCGCCGACGGGCCCTATGTCAACCGGCCGGGGCAGGACCTGATCATCCAGGCCATGTCGGGACTCGCGGCCATTACCGGCAAACGCGGCGAGGGCCCGCGCGCGGTCGGCGTGTCGATCGTCGACCACCATGGCGCCGCGCTCTACGCGATGGGCATCCTGGCCGCGCTGCTGCGGCGCGAGCGCGAAAGCGGCGGCTGCCGCGTCGACGTGAACCTGCTGTCGGCGGCGCTGAGCCTGCAGCAGGAGTCGCTGACCTGCTATCTGAATGGCGGACGGCCTCCGGACGTCAGTCAGCCCGGCCATGTGGCCGGCTGGTACTACTCGCCGCCGTACGGCATCTACCCGACGGCGGACGGCCATATCGCCATTTCGCTCGGCTCGCTCGACTTGATTTACGACATCCTGGGCGTGCCTGCGGCGGAGCGCATTGCCGCCGACAGGGCGTTCGCCGAGCAGGAGCGCGTTTCGAACCTGCTCGCCGGGTATCTGGCCGGGAACGTCACCGCCCACTGGGTTTCCGCGTTCCAGAAGAACGATGTCTGGCACTCACCGGTGAACGACTATGCTGCCGTCGCCGCCGACCCGCAAGTCAGGCATCTCGAGAGCTTCCTGACGGTAACCGGCGAGAGCGGCACTCCGGTCACGCTGGTGAATCACCCGGTCTTCTACGACGGTGCGGCGCCCGGTGTACGGCTGCCTCCGCAGCGCCTCGGGGCGCAGACGATGGCCGTGCTCAGGGAACTGCAGTTCAGCGCGGTCGAGATAGACGAATTGCGCGCGGCGGGTGTCGCGCTCGTCGCGTCCGATTGAGGAATGCCCATGGAGTCCCTTCCCGTCCAGGTTGGCGAGCGCGTCACCTTCGAGAAGACGGTCGGCGAGACCGACGTCTATCTTTTCGCCGGGATCACCGGCGACTTCTCGGGCAATCACGTCAGCGCGGCTTTCATGCGCACGTCGCGCTATGGCCAGCGGGTCGCGCACGGAGCGCTCCTGATCGGCTTCATGTCCACTGCCTCGACGCGGATGATCGACGTGGCTCTGGCCAGGGGATACGACGGGACGCCGGTGTCGCTCGGATACGACCGGATCAGGTTCCTCGCGCCGGTGTTCTTCGGTGATACGGTGTTCGTCAGCTACGAGCTGGTCGAGGCGGACGTGGCGCGGCAGAGAACGCGTGCCTCGATCGAGGTGACCAACGACCGTTCGACGCTGGTGGCGGTCGGCGAGCATCTGCTGAAGTGGCTCCCCCGTGGCGAGGAACCCGGCGTATCTCCTGGCGACGCACCTCCCGGCGGCATCGTTCGATGAGCGCAACGTCAGGGCGTGACTGGCGCGCGGCCGCGGCGGACATGCTGCGCCGGGTGGATCAAACGGCGCACGCCGTAGGCGACGCCTTCCCGCACTGGGCCAACGGGCGCACCGGCGCGTGGACGACGACGTCCGACGGCGACTGGACCGGCGGGGCTTGGCCTGGAATGCTGTGGCTCGCGCACGCGGCGACCGGCGAGCAGCGATACCGCGAGCTCGCCCGCACCTGGTGTCTGCGCTTGCGCCCGCGCGCACGTCTGGAGACCGCATTCAAGGGCTTTGGTTTCTACTGCGGCGCGGCACTCGGCGACATCCTCTGCGGCGACGCTACCGGAAGGACGGTCGCGCTGGAGGCCGCGGAGTCGCTGCGTCGCCAGTTCGATCCGCGGCTCGAGCTGATCCCGCTGGGCAAAGACGCCGAGGAGGCAGGAGCGATCGGCAAGGCGTTCAGCAGCATCGACTCGCTGCAGGCGTCGCCTCTATTGTTCTGGGCGGCGAGCGCAACCGACGAAGACTCCTATCGGGACTGCGCGGTCCGCCACACCACGCGCGTGCTCGACATTCATTGCCGTCAGGACGGCTCGATCATCCAGTCGAGCGAGCTCGACGGCCGGAGCGGCGAGGTACTGCGCCACTTTACGCACAAGGGCGTGAGCGAAACCAGCGTCTGGGGCCGGGCGCAGGCCTGGGGAATGCTCTACGCGGTGACGGCCTTCGCGCGCTGGCCCGGCGTGCCGCGCTGGCTGGAGCAGAGCATGGCGGCGGCCGACTGGTGGCTTTCGCGAGTACCGGATGATCGCGTGGCCTACTGGGATTTCGACGATCCGGCCATTCCCGACACCGAGCGGGACACGGCCGCGACCGCGATCGTATGCGCCGCGCTGCTGAAGCTCGCGGATGCGGTGCCGGACGCCGCGCGACGCTCGCGCTATCGCAATGCCGCGGAACGGACCGCGCACGCCCTGATCGACGCTTACCTGACTCCGACGTCCACCGGGGATCCGAGGCCGCCCGGGATGCTGGTCGGCGGATGCTTCAACAAGCGGCCCGACTCGCGCCCGCACGACGCAGCGCTCGACGCGGAGCTCATCTTCGGATCCTATTTCCTGTTCGGATCGCTGCAGGTACTGACCGGCGCGGTCAGGGCCGCGGATATCTAGCGGATGGCCCGCTCGGTCTGCGGATCGAAGTAATGCAGTTGCTCGCCGGGTACCGACAAGGCGATCGTGTCGCCGGGCTTCAGCGTCGACTGCGGATCGACGCCGGCCACGGTCAGCACGGCGTCGGCCATACGGGCTTCCAGCACGATTTCCGACCCGAGCTGGTCGATCACCTCGACCACGGCGTCGCCGAGCGATTCGGCCGGGCCGCCGTCGACCCGCAAGTGCTCGGGGCGCAATCCCAGGATGACGCTGCGGTCCTTCCGGTGCGCCAGGGCCTCCTTGTGCTTAGGCGCCACCCGTGCCCGCAACCGGGAGCCGACGGCAAACAGCTCGTCGCCCTGACCCTGCACCGTCACCTCCAGGAAGTTCATCGACGGCGCCCCGATAAAGCCGGCGACGAACTTGTTCGCCGGCTCGCCGTAAACCTGCAGCGGCGTGCCGCACTGCTGGATGCAGCCGTCCTTCATGACGACGACCCGGTCCCCCAGCGTCATCGCTTCGATCTGGTCGTGCGTGACGAACACCGAGGTGGTCGGGACGCGGGCCCGCAGGCGCTTGATCTCGAGCCGCATCTGGGTGCGCAGCTTGGCGTCCAGATTCGACAGCGGCTCGTCGAACAGAAACACCTTGGGGTTGCGGACGATGCAGCGCCCGAGCGCGACGCGCTGCTGCTGCCCGCCGGAGAGCTGCCGCGGCTTGCGCTCCATCAGTTCGCCCAGCCCGAGAATGGCCGCAGCGCGATCGATCGCGGCCTTGATTTCGGCATTCGGCACTTTCTTGTTGCGCAAGCCGAAAGCCAGATTGTCGTAGACCGTCATGTGCTGGTACAGCGCGTAGTTCTGAAACACCATCGCCACGTCGCGATCTCGCGGAGGCAGGGTGTTCACCACCCGGTCGCCGATACGTATCTCGCCGCTGCTGATCTCCTCCAGGCCGGCGATCATGCGCAGTGTCGTCGACTTGCCGCAACCGGACGGCCCGACCATCGCGATGAATTCCCTGTCGCCGATCGTCAGATCGATGTCCTTGACCGCATGCTGCAGGCCGCCGTAGTGCTTGTTGACCTTGCTGAGTACCAGTTGAGTCATCTTGGCCGCTCTCGCCGGGAAACGACGCGCCGGGAGCTCTCCCGGCGCGAATGTGACGTCTACGCTCTTATTTTGCCGCGTTATGGATGTTCACCGCGCCTTCGGCCAGCGCCTTGGGGATGTCGGCGCGCGCACCGGTCACGGCGGTAGTCATCGCGTCGTTATAGGCCTTGTGCACCGCGGTCCACTTCGCAAAATAGTAGGCGGAGTGCGTGACGTGCGGCGGGTCGAGATAATACTTCTGCAGCTTCTGCATGAAGGGGTCGGTCTTCGCGATCTTCGGCCACAGCGTCACGTTCGGCGGCGGCGCGCCGGTTTTCTTCCACAGAGCGATCTGGCCCTCCTCGTCGGACATGATGGCCGACAGCATCTTTTTCGCCAGCGCCTTGCGGTCTGCCGGAATCGCCTTCGGGATCGCCCAGCCCCAGATCTCATCCCAGTTTTCCACCTGCTTGCCCATCGGACCGAGCGGAAACTTGGCGAGCCCCACCTTGCCGGCGACCTTGGACTTCGCGGGGTCGTTGAAATCGTTCCAGTAGGTCGTATCCGCGACCGTGAAGGCGGCGTCGCCGACCGTGAATACGGCGTTCGCCTCGTTGCGGCCGTACGCGGGCATGCCGCTCGGGCTGATCTTGTCCTTGTTGAGTGCGTCGGACCAGAATTCGGCGACCTGCCGCATGCACGGCTCGTTCAAGGCGCTCTCCCACCCGTTCTTGGCCAGCACGGCGTTGTCGCGAGTGAAGAACGGCTTCATGACATCGCAGTTGTTGTTCCACACGGTCCAGAGAGTCGAGTTCCAGTCGGCATCCTTGCTCATTCCGCCGACGAAGCCGAACTTGACCTTGCCCTCTCCCTGCAATTTCTTGCTGATCGCAACCAGCTGGGCCCATGTCTTCGGCAGTTCGCTTTCCTTGACCAGGTCGGTGCGGTAGAACAGGGCACCCAGGGTCTCGCCCATCGGCACCACCGTGGTCTTGCCTTCCTTGTTGTTGAAGATGATCGGATCGGTGCTCCACTTGTCGGCATATTTGAGGCCCGCCACGTCGTCGAGCGGCTCGAGCAGGTACGCCCACAGCTGTCCCCAGTCGTCGTTGTGCCAGATGACGTCGTACTGATCCGAGCCCGAAGTCAGCGACGCGGTCATTTTCTCGACATAGACACCGTATGAATTCGGGACCTTGACGATCTTGACGTTGTTGGCGTTGCCCCATTTGACCATCATGTCGATCGACGCCTCTTGCAGCGGGTTCGGCTGATAGGCAATACGCAATTCCTTCTGCTGCGCCATCGCTGCACCCATGGCGCCCGCGAGCAGTGCAAGACCCGCCATCCAGGACACTGTCCATTGTGTCGTCTGCTTCATGTCTCTCCTCCTCGTGTTACATGAACTTTCGTCTACTGCCACGTTTAAAGACAGCGCCGGCCGGGCAGCGCCCGGACCCGCGACTGCATTTAAATCTTCAACCCGCGGACCACGTACTTCTGCCCGAACAAGGTCAGCAGGAATGCCGGCACCAGCGCGAGCATCGAGGTGGCGGCCATCAGATTCCACTGCATGCCCAGTTCCGACACGAACTGCGCCATGACGACCGTGATGACCGGCGTGTTCTGGCCCGTGAGAATCAGGGCGAACAGGAACTCGTTCCAGGTGAACAGCCAGCACAATATGGCCAATGCCGTTATTGCCGGAACCGCGGACGGCAGCGCCACCCGGTAAAAGGCGCCCCAGCGCGTGCACCCGTCGATCAGCGCGGCCGACTCCATCGAGGAGTCGATGCCGTCGAAGAAGCCCTTCATCAGCCACGAAAAAAAACAGATGTGCACGGCGATGTGTGGCAACAGCAGCCCGATGTAGGTATCGTACACGCCATAGCTCTGCTCGACAAAATACAGCGGCAGCACCCAGGTGACGTAGGGCACGCAGCGCATCGCGTAGATCACGCCGAACCAGGTGGTCGAAATCGGGCTGCGGAAGCGCGACAGCATGTAGCCGCTGGACACCGTCACCAGCAGCGAACACACGGTCGCCAGCGTGGCGATGACGCCGCTGTTGACGAAGGCCTGGACCAGCCGCGGCGTGTGCAGCACCTCCAGGTAGCTGTCGAGCGTGAAATCGAGTCCCCGGTAGACGTAGTAGACGCCCGACTGCGGCCGCAGCGAGGTCAGCAGCAGCCACAGGACCGGAAACGCGAATAGGAAGCACACCGCCGCGAGCGACAGTCCGAAAAACGCCCGGCGCGCGCCGGGCGCCATCGAATCGAAAAAGCCGTGTTCCGGCGCGTTCACCGGGACACCTTCCTGACCCGATCGAGGATCCGATAGAGAACGAGGCCGACGACCAGAATGATCAACGCACCCAGAATTGCCGCCGCCGAGCCCCGGCCGAAGTCGAGAAACACGAAGGCCTGCTCGTACGCGTAGATACTGAACAATTCGGTCTGGCGCGCGGGCCCTCCTCCGGTCAGCGCCCAAACGATGTCGAAGGTGCGAAACGCATCGATGGACCGAATCACCACGCAGACGATGATCACCGGGCGCAGCATCGGCAACGTCAGGTGGACGAAGACGCGCCAGCGGCTGGTGCCGTCGATCGCCGCCGCCTCGAACGGTTCTTTCGGGAGGCTTTGCAGACCGGCCACCAGCAGCAGCGTGAACCACGGGGTCCAGAGCCAGCAGTCGGTCAGGACGATGATCGAAAAGGCCGACCAGCGTTGCACCAGCCAGGGCTGGCCCGTCCCTCCCAGCGCCTCGAGCACCGCGTTCACGACGCCAAACTGATCGTTGAATATCCAGCGCACCATGATGGCTGCGATCACGGGCGCGATCATCAGCGGCAGCAGCAGTACGGTCTGCACCAGTTTCTGGCCGCGGAAAGGCCGGTTCAACGCGATCGCCAGCGCGAGCCCCACTGCGAGCGAGATCGTCACGCTGGCGAGCATGAACAGGAACGTGTTGGGCAGGACGATCTTCAGAAACTCCGGATCGGTCAGCACGCTGCTGTAGTGCGTCAATCCGACCCAGGTCTTTTTCGGGTTGTAGAGCATCCAGTCCCGAAAACTCGCGCCGCCGCCGATGAAAATGGGCACCGCCTGGAACAGGATCAGCAGCGTGACCGCCGGCGCGATCAGCATCAGCATGAACCGCTGTCGCTCGCCGAACGCGCCCCGGACATTCAACCGCGTCATGGCCGATTCAGCTCCATGCTTTCCCGATGCGGCACGGCTTTGCGATCGCGTTCACCCATCGCGCGCTTCGGGCCGCCGTCCCCTAACGATAAGCGCCGCGATCGAGGTCCCGTCGCTGAGGACGTTCATCCTTTTACTGTCCCCGAGCCAAAGCTCGAGCCGGGTCCCGACGCTCATCGGGACGAGCCGGGTTTTTTTCGACTTAGAAACGCTTTCAGGCCCGCCTTGGCATGAGGAGCGCTGAAGTTCGTCGCATAAGCCAATGTTTCATATCGCATCCCTGCCGAAAGATCAAGTCCGTCGGCATGCTGCAGCGCGCTTTTGGCCATTTTGAGCGCGAAGGAATTCTTGGTCGCCAGCGAGGCCGCCAGTTCCAGCGTTGTCGTACGGAGTTCGCGCGCCGGCACCAGCCGGTTGATGAAGCCGAAATTCCGGCAGTCGGCTGCGGCATAGTGGTTGCCGGTGAGCACCATCTCCCGGGCGCGGTTCGAACCCATTTTTCTGGGTGCGAGCTGTGTCCCTCCCCAGCCTGGCAGCGTATCGAGATTGATTTCAGGAAAGCCGAAAACGGCGCCTTCGGAGGCGACCAGCATGTCGCAGGAAAGCGCGAGCTCGAAGCCGCCCCCCAGCGCATAGCCGTTGACCATCGCGATCGTCGGCTTGGGAAATTCGCTGATCCGCAGGAACAATCGATGACCGGAAGTCATTTGCTCGAACGCGTCGACCGTATCCATCGTCGCAAGCTGCTCGATGTCGGCTCCGGCGACAAACGCCTTTTCCCCCTGGCCGGTGAAGATCAGCACCTTGACCGAAGCCTCCTTCTCCAACGCATCGAGAATGGAGTGAAGCGCTGCGAAAACGGCCGGATTCAGCGCATTGAGCTTGTCGGGGCGGTTGATCGTCAGGATCGCTACGCCATCCTGCTGCTCGACCAAGACGACACCCCCCGAATGGCCTGCGACGTTTCCTGCAACCGGGCTACCCATCGAGCGTCCTCCTGAAGTTGAAGCGGCAGTGATCCGACCCGCCGGGCGCAGGCGCGTCAGCGCGCGCGGATAATGCGGCCCATGCCGATGATGCGCTCGATGACCGCGACCATCAGCACGATCAGCGCAATCTGCAAGGTCGAGGCGGCGGCGATCACCAGTTGGCTGCCCTGGAACTGGAGGTAACTGAAGATCTCGATCGGCAGGGTGGTCAATCCCGGCCCGCTCAGAAACAGCGCGGTGTTCAATTCGCCGAACGACACGATGAAAGCGAACAGCCACCCCGACAGGAGGCCCTGCCAGATCAGCGGCAAAGTGATCCGGAGGAGCGCGCTGACCGGTCCCGCGCCGAGGCTCTGGCCCGCCTCTTCGAGCGAAGGATCGAGCGCCTGGACGCTCGCCAGCACCGTGCGGAAGCAGTACGGCATGCCGAGCACGCAGTGCGCCAGCAGCAATCCGGAGAACACCGGCATCCCGATGCTCTTGTACAGCAGAAGCAGCGCCAAGCCGAGGATGATCGTCGGGAATACCAGCGGAGCGACGAACAGCGACTGCAGCAGGCTGGCGATGACGCCGCGGCGCCGCGACAGATGGAGGGCTCCCATCGTGCCGAGAACCGTCGCCAGCGTGGCGGAGAACAACGCCAGCTCGACGCTCAGCACGAAGGCGTTCCGCATATTGTCGCGATGGAAGAACTCGACGAACCAGCGCAACGACAGCCCCGACGGCGGAAACTGGAAATAGTCGCTCGGCGAAAACGCCGCGACGACGACGATCAAAATCGGCGCGACGATCAGCGGAAAAGCGACGGCCGCGGCGCCGCCGCGCAGCACACGTCCCGCCGAGGGCCGGGCGCTCATCGCCCCGTTCCCTGCACGCGGGCCGGCCGCAACACGGCCAGGATCACCCCGGTCAGCGCCAGGGCGATGGCCAGAAGGATGAAAGCGATGGCCGCTGCGCGCGGCCATTGAAACGCGACGACGCTGTCGTAGATCATGCTGACCAGGAGCTTCGACCGCGGGCCGCCCAGCAAGGTGATCGTGATGTACGCGCTCAAGGTCAGCAGGAACACGAGCAGCATGCCGGACGCGACGCCGGGCGTGGAGAGCGGCAGGGTGACGTGGACGAAGGTGCGCACCGGCCCCGCGCCCAGCGCCTGCGCCGCTTCTTCGTAGCGCTTGTCGAGGCCGGACAGCGTATTGGCGATCGAGATCACCATATAGGGCAGAAGGATGGTCATCAATCCGAGCACCACCGCATCGGTGTTGTAGAGCAGGTCGAGCGGCGCGTCGATCAGGCGCAGATCGCCCAGGGCCGTGTTGATCACGCCGCGCCGGCCCAGGATCGCGACCCAGCCATAGGCGCGCACGACGTTGCTGACCATCAACGGAAACAGCAATAGCAGCAGGGCCGGCATGCGCCGGCGCTCCGGCAGACGGGCGACGAAGTAGGCGACCGGATACCCGATCAACAGGCACAAGGCGAGAATCACCGCAGCCGCGCCGAGGGTGCGCCGGATGATTCCCAGGTAGAACGAGTCCCCGAGGATCGCCGTGTAGTTCTGCAGCGTCAGTGCGTCGCCGTACAGCTCGGTCGCCGAAGGCGCGTGGAAGCTGACGCTGAAAAGGTAAGCCAGCGGACCGACGAAGAACATCAGCAACACCGCCAGCGGCGGCGACAGCAAGGCCCAGGCCCATGCACCCTTCATGCCGGCTCGGGACTCACCAGCACCCCGCGTCCAGCGTCCCAGCTACAGCGCACGTCGTCACCGATCGACCAGGCGCCCACCGCGGCGTCCTGGCTGTACGACAGCAGCGGCCCTGCGACGCTGTCCATGTAAAAGTGGGTGACCGATCCGCGATAGACGATGTCGCGCACTCGTGCTCGCAGACCCTCGCCGTCCGATCCATTCATGCGCACGCACTCGGGCCGCACCGCCAGTCGTACCCTGGTGCCCGCCGCAACCGCGTCGGCGACGACACTGACGGGCCCCCCTGCCGTTTCGACCAGCGCAACGCCTGCGTTGCACGCCGTCACGGTGCCGTCGAGGAAATTGCTGGCGCCGAGAAAACCCGCCACGAACTCGCTCCGCGGCCGATCGTAGATCTCGCGCGGCGCGCCGACCTGCTCGATCACGCCGCCGCGCATCACGGCGACGCGATCCGACAAGGTCAATGCCTCCTCCTGGTCGTGGGTTACGAACACCGCGGTGATACCCAGGCGCTGCTGCAATTCGCGCAACTCGACCTGCATTTCCTCGCGCAGCATCTTGTCCAGCGCGCCGAGCGGTTCGTCGAGCAGCAGGACCGCCGGCTTGACGACGATCGCTCGGGCGAGCGCGACCCGCTGCTGCTGTCCGCCCGACAACTGCCGCGGATAACGGTCCGCGAGCACCCCGAGCTTGACCAGGTCCAGCGCCTGCCTGACAGCGGTGTCTCGCTCCGCGCGCGGCACGCGACGCATGCGCAGCCCGAACGCCACGTTCTCGGCCACATTCAAATGCGGAAAGAGCGCGTAGCTCTGGAATACCATGCTGAAGTCCCGCCGGTATGGCGGGATCGAAGTCACGCGCCGACCGCGGATGTAGACGTCTCCCGCGTTCGGCTGCTCGAACCCGCCGATCAGCCGCAGCGTTGTCGTCTTGCCGCATCCGGAGGGCCCGAGCAGCGAGAATATCGTTCCGCGCTCGATCTCCAACGTGACGTCGTTGACGGCTACCATCGAGCCGAAGGTCTTGCGCACCTTGTCCAGCCGGACGTCGGCTTCCCGCATGGTCACGGCCGTGCCGCCATCGCCAGGTCGAGCTCGGCCATTCGCGTCCAGGACTCGGCCAAGGCGACGGAAAGCTCCAATTCCATCAGTTGCTGCGCCGGCGAGCGCCCAGGCTTTGCGGCTGGCGCGGCGGCAAAATGCTCGGTCATCGTCGTCCCCATATGCCGCCACGACGCCATGAGGCTCGCGGGAACATCGACCTGCCGCGCCGCCTGCGTGGCCCGCGCCGCCGCCGGCCCGATGCGGGCGCAGACCAGGGCGGCGATGTCGCGGAGCAGATCGCCTTCGTCGCCCGCGCCGAAATCGGGCAGCGACTCCGCTTGACGGCGGCACGAGTCGATAACGTCGCCATGGTCGCCGCCATCGCTTTCCGCCGCGGACGCCGGCGTGGGCGCCGAACGACTCTCGTCCGGCAAAGGAGTCATCAGTTCGTCGATGGCGTTCTGCACCAGGCGAAAGCTCGGCGAGTCGGCAACGCGGTAGTGCCGCAGCGTATCGCGCATCGTGTCGAAACCGCGGATCGGAAGGTAATGTCGCACGTAGCCGTCCAGCGCCATGTATTTGCGGATCAGGTCGCCCATTTCGGGGTGCGGGGAGAAAAGCACGGCGCGGCCCCGCTTGCCGGATGCGAGCAGAATCGCCGGCTTGCCGGCCATGTCGCGCCGGAACCGGTCATCGTCGAGCGGGTTGTCGATGGCAAGGCCGCCGGGCAGCGTGAGCTCGTGGAACGTCGCGGCGACCTCGATTCGAGGTCCGAGGACATCGTATATCGGCCCATGGTAGTACGGCACTTCCATCGTCGGCGGGCAGCCGGACGCCAGCGGCCCCGCCCGCATCGCCACCGCGATCACACCGACGCCGCTCTGCAGATACTCGTGCGTATAAAGCGGCTTGGCCTGGGCCGTCCCGGTCCAGCCGGGCCGCCCTGCCGAAAGGTAGAACGCGCCGCCGCAGGAACCGATTGCGGCGCCGCCGTCCGCCAGGAAACGGCGCACGTTCGCATCGGCGCCGCGCACACCCTCGGCCTTGTCGATTCCCCAGGTCGAAAATCCGCCGGGAAGGATCAGCAGGTTGGCGTGGGCCAGCGCGCCGGCGGACAGCGCCGCGCCGTCGCACGGCGTATAGGCGATGCCGAGACGCAGCAGACACAGCGCGTAGTAGGCGTAATAGGGAAAGCGCGAGGCCGTACCTGCGAAGAGCAGCGCAGCGGCGGCCTGCAACGCTCGCGCCTCGGCCGGAACCGGATGCGTCCAGGCCGCGCAATCGAGGCCAAGTTCGGCAACGACGGCATGCTGCGCGGCGGTCAGCTCGACGAGGTAGTCGCCGGCGTCGAGCTGCTCGAAGTCGGCGCGCAGCCGCCATACGCGACCGCCGCCCGCGAGCGCGCGGTTGGCCGTCAGCGCAACGTCGAGATTATCGCCATTGGCGCGCCAGCCCAGATGATACGGCCGCGCCTCGCGCTGCGCGCGCGGCATCCGCTAGCCGGAGACCACGCGGTTCCAGTGCTCGACCCAGGCTGCACGGTGGTCGCCCATGTACTCGAGGTCGAGCTTGACCAGCCGGTCGATCTGCTCCTGCGGAAACTTCACGCGTTGCTGCAACTCCGGAGACAGCCGCGAAAGGGTATTCTTGTTGGTACCGCCGTAATTGTAGATCTTGGCGGCGAACGGCTGCACGTCGGGGTCCATGGTGACATTGATGTATTCCTCGGCAGCCTCCAGATTTTTCGTGTTCTTCGCGATCGCCGTACCCGACGTGTAGGCGATTCCGCCCTCCTTCGGATACACCCACTCGACCGGCGCGTTCCAGCCCTTCACCGTATAGGTCTGCGACTTGTAGAGGATGCCGATCACCGCATCCTCGGTGCGCATCGAGTTCATCATCGTGTCGGTATCCTTGGCCCAGATCGGACGCAGATCGGCCATCTTCTTCAGCATCGCGAACCCGGCTTCCTCGTCCATCGGGGCCTTGCCCTGCGCCAGTGCGCCGATGGGGATGATGTACGAGCCGATCGAATGCGAAATTTCGGGGAGCACGATGCGGCCCTTGAATTCCGGTCGCCACAGGTCGGCCCACGACGTGGGAGGGTTCTTGACCTCCTTGGTGTTGTAGATGATGCCGGCAACTGAGAATATCTCCGGGACCCAGTAGTCGTTCCAGAACGCGGGGATCATGTCGCGCACATTCGGCATGCGCGGCGATGCGCGGTCGAGCTTCTCGAGCACGCCCTGCTTGATCGCGAGCGGAACCAGGCCGTCCGCCAGCTGGACGAGATCCACGGTCTGATTGTTCAGGTTCACCTTGAGCTTGGTGATCCGCTCGACGGGGCTCGAGCTTCGGTCCTGCAGCACCTTGGTCCCGGTGGCCTTCTGGAATGCCGCGTCGACATTGTCGCGCATGGCGTCGCCCCACAGGCCGCCCCAGGTCATGATGACCACCTGCTCGGTCTTCGCCAGTGCGTCGAGCGGACGCGCGAGTTGCGCCAGAAGCGGCGCCGCCAATGCCGCACCGGTAGCCTTGAGCACCTGCCTTCTGCGCATGATCTCCTCCTCCGTTTCGCGTCGGTCGATTGACCGCGGCGACGCTTATTGTATTCTGGCCGGCGGGAGCAGCCTAGAGCCCGACGCCCTGGATCGGAACATCCAGCCGGCCACCGCTGCCGCGCCAGCGATAAAAAGGAGCCCGCGATGCCGGATCGACCCCGAAGATTGACGCTCGCGGACATGAACGCGCTTGCCACGCTGTCGGCGTCCGGCCACGAACCGCCCGAGCTGTGGGCCGCCGTCGACCGGCTGGTGCAAAAGGTGATCGGCCACCGCCTGTTCACCATCATGCGCGTGCACGAGGCGGCCGCCGAAGTGGAACGCATCTACAGCAGCAACTCCGCGGCGTACCCGGTGGGCGGGCGCAAGGCAAAGCGCGGTACGCCGTGGAGCCGGGTCGTGCTCGACCGAGGCGAGGTGTTCATCGCGCGCACGCCCGAGGAAGTGCGCGAAGCCTTCGCCGATCACGCACTGATTTTCAGTCTCGGCATCGGATCGGTCATGAATATCCCGATCGGCTATCGCGGCCGGCGTTTGGGGACGATGAACGTCTCGCACGATGCAGGCTGGTTCGGCGACCGCGATGCCGCCGCCGGCAGCCTTATCGCCGCGTTGCTGGTACCGGCGCTGCTGGCGCACTGACGGGACTCCCGTGTCGCAGCCGCTGCTCGAGGTACGCGGACTGAGCCGGAATTTCTACGGCGTCCACGCGCTCAACGGAGTCGACCTGCGCGTCGAGCCGCGGCGGATCACCGGCGTGATCGGCCCCAACGGCGCAGGCAAGACCACGCTCTTCAACTGCATTTCGGGAGTGGTCCCGCCCGACTCCGGGAGCGTGCTCTTTGCCGGGCGCGACATCACCGGGTGGCGCCCGGACCGCATCGCATCGGCCGGGCTGGTGCGCACCTTCCAGATCGCGCGCGGCTTTCCGCGCCTCAGCGTGTACGAGAATCTGCTGCTGTATGGTGACGTCCAGCCCGGCGAGCGCGTAGCGGCCGCGCTGCTGCGCACCGCGCGGGCAAGGCGGCGTGAATCCGAGCTCATCGAGATTGCCGGCAAGGTCGCGCAGCGCCTGAACCTCGCGCATGTGCTGAACGAACCGGCGTCCAGCCTGTCGGGCGGCCAGAAAAAGCTGTTGGAGATCGGCCGCGTGCTGATGGCGCGTCCGACGCTGATCCTGCTCGACGAGCCGGTGGCCGGCGTCAACCCGTCGCTCGCGCGCGAGATTGCCACGCACCTGCGTTCGCTGGTGGACGACGGCCTCACCGTGCTGCTGATCGAGCATCACATGGACACGATCGCGCAGCTGTGCGACCACGTCGTGGTCCTGGCCGAGGGAACAAATCTCGCCGAAGGGACCTTCGCCGCCCTCTCGCGCAACGAAGCCGTGCAGGAATCCTACATGGGACGCCGGCGATGAGCCTGCTGACGGTCGACGATCTGGTCGTCGGCTACGGCGCCACCGATGAAGTGCTGAAGGGTGTCACCTTCCGCGTGGACAGCGGGGAGATCGTCGGCGTTATCGGGCCGAACGGCGCCGGAAAGTCGACGCTCTTCAAGTCGATCGCCGGTCTGCTCGAGCCGGGCCGCGGCAGCATCTGCCTGAACGGCGGCGCCATCGGGGGCCGCACACCGGGCGAGATCAGCCGGCTCGGCATCGCCTACGTGCCGCAGGAACAAAACATCTTCCCCACGCTGTCGGTGCGCGAGAATCTGGAGATGGGCGGCTATATCGACCCGGCGGGCAGCCGGCGCAAGATCGGCAGCGTGCTCGAACGCTTTCCCGTCCTGGCCCGGCGCCGTCGCGTCGCGGCGCGGGCGCTGTCCGGCGGCGAGCGCCAGATGCTGGCGATGGCGATGGCGCTGATGGTCGAGCCGAAGGTCCTGCTGCTGGACGAGCCCTCGGCGGGACTATCGCCGCTTGCCGCCGAGCTTCTTTTCGAAAGCATCGTGGCGATCAACCGCGCCGGCGTTTCGATCGCCATGGTCGAGCAGAATGCCCGCGAGGTCTTGACCATCGCCAACCGGGCGTACATTCTTGTCGACGGACAAAACCACCGCGACGGGCCCGCGGCTTCGCTGGCACGCGACCCGGACATAAGACGCATCTTCTTGGGCGGCTGACGTTGCCGCTCCCGCCACGCGCAACGACTGAAAGGAATACCCCATGACGATCGATCATCGGATGGCATCATCCCGCCGCAAATTCGTCAAGGCCGCCGGGGCAGCCGCGCTCGCGGGCCTGGCTCCCGCGATCGTGCGCGGCCAGGGCGCCATCATGCAACTCGGCGTTCTGACGCCGTTGACGGGGGCCGGCGGATTCGACGGACCACGCATGCTCAAGGCCATGAAGGCGGTGATCGACCAGGTCAACGCCGCCGGCGGGCTGCTCGGGCGCAAGGTCGAGCTCGTCGTCGAGGACGGCGAAACCAATCCCGAGGCCGCGGTCCGCGCCGCGCGCAAGCTGATCGACGTCACCAAGGTGCCGGCGATCATGGGTACCTGGGCGTCGGCCGTAACCACGGCGGTCGCGCCGCTATGCTGGGAGAGCAGGACGTTCCTGACCACCGTCTCGGGTGCGGATTCGATCACCAAGCTGCCGCACCAGGGATACCTGATCCGTACGCAGCCCAACAACTATCTGCAGGCGAGAAAACACGCGGAATTCATCGCCGCGCTCGGCGTCAAGCGCTGCTTCATGATGTCGATCCAGGCGCCATTTGCGCGTCCGACGCAGGAGCGCGCTACCGAGGTCCTGAAGCTCAAGGGATCCGCGATGGTCGGCACGCTGATCTACGACAAGGACAAGACCACGTACCGCTCCGAGGTCGACCAGGCGCTGAAGACCCAGCCGGATCTTATCTACCTCAACGGCTATGCGCCGGACGTCACCGTTCTGCTGCGCGACCTCTATCGCGCCGGCTATGCCGGCATGCGCTTCAGCCAGTCCTATGCGGTGACCAGCAAAGTGCTGGAGTCGCTGCCGGCCGAAGTGACCGAAGGCGTCATCACCGTCCAGCCGTCGGCCGACGTGGGCTCTCCCGCGTACGATCTGGCCAGGACGCGGCTGGGCATCGCCGAGCCCGATTCGTACGAGACGCAGGCGACCGATTGGGCGAGCCTGGTCGCGCTTTCGATCGCCAAGGCCAAGGTCGCCACCGGCACGGGCATACGCGACAACGTGCGCAAGATCTCGCAGGGCGGCGGGACCAGGGTCTACAGTGCGGTCGAGGGTCTGAAGCTGCTCGCGCAGGGCACGGAGATCAACTACGAGGGCGCGAGCGGCCCCTGTGATTTCACCGACATCGGCGACATCCTCGACTGCAAGTTCCGCTACAACAAGGTCGTGGCCCGCAAGTTCACGCTGCTGAAGGTCGCCTGACTCCCCGATGGCGCCGTTCGTTGCCGGCGTCGCGCAGCTCGTCGTCAACGGCGTCATGGCCGGCACCATCCTGGCGGTGCCGGCGATCGGCCTGACCGCAATCTATGCGGTGCTTCGCTTCCCGAACTTCGCCGTCGCCTCGCACGCGACGATCGGCGCGTTCGCGGGCTATGTCGCGAACGTCAACCTGGGCCTGCCGATCCTGCCCTCGGTGATCGTGGCGTTCATCGTCGCCGGCGCCACCGGCGTGGCGACCGACGAGGTCGTGCTGAAGCCGTTCCGGCCCGCCGGCTTCATCACGACCGCGATCGCCTCGATCGCGCTGACCATCGCGCTCGAGAACGTCGTGCGCTTCGGTTTCGGCAACGAGCTGCGCGGCTACGCACTACCGATAGAGCGCGACTGGCGCTTCGGGTCGATTCGCGTCGGACCGCAACAACTGCAAAACCTTGCCATTGCGGTCGCCGCCATGAGCGCCTTGTTCTGCTTCCTCGCGTTCACGCGCACCGGCAAGGCGATGCGCGCAGTGGCCGACAACCCGATGCTGGCGAGCATCAAGGGCATCGACGCCGACATGGTCGCCCGGATGGTCAATTTCGTCGGCATGGGGCTCGCAGGGCTCGGCGGCATGCTGATCGGCCTCGACACGACGATCGACCCGCTGACCGGATTCCGCTCGATCCTTTCGGTGTTCGCGGCGGCGGTGGTCGGAGGGCTGGGCAGCATACCGGGCGCGGTCGTCGGCGCCCTGACCGTCGGCGTCGGCGAAGAGCTTTGCCTTCTGTTCCTGTCGCCGGACTACCGCAGCGCGGTAGGCTTCGTGGCGATCCTGCTCGTGCTGACCTTGCGGCCGCGCGGCATCCTGGGCCAGCGGCCGTACTGATGGAAAATTACCTGATCGCGATGGCGGTCTCGGCATGCATCTACGCGTTGATGGCGCTGGGCGTCAATGTCATCTGGGGAATGGCCGGGATGGTCAACCTGGGTCTGGCCGGGTTCTTCGCCGTCGGCGCCTACGTGACCGCGCTGCTGACGCTGAAGCTGGGCCTTCCGATCGCGGCCGGACTTGCCGCGGCCGCGCTGGTCACCGCGCTGGTCGGCGTGCTGGTCGCCCTGATCACCGTCCGGCTGCGCGGCGACTATCTTGCGATCGTGACCCTGGGCTTCGCCGAGACCATCCGCATCGTCGCCAGCAACGCGATCTGGCTGACCAACGGCACCGACGGAATCTCCGGCATTCCCGGCCCGTATCGCGGAACCCTGTCGCCCGAGGCGTTCAACCTGCTGTACCTGGGTATCGTCGCAACGATCGTGGCGGCGGCCTACGTATTCGCCGAGCGCTTGCGTGCGTCGCCGTTCGGCCGGGTGCTGCGAGCGATTCGCGACGACGAGCAGGTGGTCGCGGTCGCGGGCAAGCATGTGGTGATGTTCAAGGTCAAGGCGTTTGCCGTCGCCGCGGGCGCACTGGGGCTGGCGGGAGCGCTGTACGCGCATTACACGTCGTACATTGCGCCCGACATCTTCGTGCCCTTGCTGACCCTTTACATCAAGCTGGCATTGCTCGCCGGCGGCCTGGGTAACAACCGCGGCGCCATCGCGGGAGCTTTCGCCGTCGTCTTCCTGCTCGAATCCACCCGTTTTGTCATTCCGTGGGTGCCGGGCTTGAGTGCGGTCCAGGGCGCGGCGCTGCGCGAGTTTCTGATTGCGGCGGCGCTGATCGTGATGCTGCGCTACCGGCCGCAGGGACTTCTGCCGGAGCGACTGCGCCGGATCGCGCCGCCTCCCGCACCCTACCAGCCGACCGCATAGCACGGCCGCCTCGGGTCGGCGCCGGCGGAGATGACCCCGGTCGCCCGTTCCGGGCGCAGGACGCACACGGCGCCGGCCCGCCAAACGAAGTCGGGCCAGTCCGCGACCTTGTGGCCGCGCGCCGCCAAGCCCTCGCGCACCGGCAGCGGCACGCGGCTTTCCACCTGCAGCACCCCCGGCGCATAGCTGTGCGGCTCGAACGAATCCGGAAAGCTGTACGACGCGAAACGGGGCGCCTCCACGGCCTGCTGCGGGTTCATGCCGAACACCGTCATGTTCAGGAACACCTGCAGCATCGCCTGCGCCTGTACGTCGCCGCCCGGAGTGCCTATCGGCATCGGGCTGCCGTCCGGCAGGATCGCCAGCGCCGGACTCGGCGTCAGCCGCGGCCTCTTGCCGGGAGCGACCGAGGAGGTGTGCTGCGGATCGGCCCAATTCTGCGAGCCGCGCGACGAGGGGCACAGCCCGGTGCCGGGGATCACCGGGGTGTCGAAGGACGGATCGCTCGGCGTGGCGGAAAACACGTTGCCGTGCTGGTCGATGACGGCGACGTAGGACGTGTCGTGCGCTCCAGCAGCGGCGAGCTGCGGGCCCGGCTCGGGATTGCGGCGAACCGCAAGCCCGGGAACGCTGCCATGCGGCGGCATCTCCGGCCACGCGCGCTCGAGACGCAGCATCGCACGCCGGGCCTGCGCATACGAATCGGAAAGCAGCGTCGCGATCGGAACGTTCACGAAACGCGGATCGCCGTAGTAGCGCTCGCGGTCGGCGAAGACGAGCTTGATCGCTTCGGTGACCACGTGCGCATAATCGACGGAGTTGTGTCCCATCCGCTCTAGGTCGAAACCTGCCAGCACGTTCAGCATCTGCGGCAGCACCGGGCCCTGGCACCATGGCCCGCAGGCATGGACATCGATCCCGGCGAATCGCGTCGACACCGGCGGCTCGATGGCCACGCTGAAGCGGGCCATGTCCTGGTCGGTAAGCAAGCCCCCGTTGGCCTGATGGTACGAGACGATGGCGCGCGCGATGTCGCCGCGATAGAAGGCGTCGCGCGCGGCCTCGAGCCCCGCCGCGCGTCCGCCGCCGCTCGCGGCGGCGCGTTCCTGATCCGCCATGTACTGCAGCGTACGGCCGAGGTCGGCCTGGACGAAGATTTCGCCGCGGCGCGGTGGCCGGCCGTTCGGCAGATAGATCGCCGCGCTCGAAGGCCAGCGCAGGTAATCGGCGGCGTGCATCGCCACCATTTCGGCCATCAGCCCATACATCGGGAAGCCGTCGCTGGCGAACCGGATGGCTGAGCTCGCGCAGTCGCCGAAGCTCATCGTGCCGAATTTGGCTAGCGCCGTGATCCACGCATCGGGGGCGGCCGGGACCACGGTGCGCAACACACCCTCTGGAATCCGACCGCCATGGCGCTTCCGAAACAGATCGGCCGTCACGGCCGCCGGCCAGGTGCCCAGTCCGCTGATCGTCAGCACCTCGCGCGTGTCGGCGCGATAGATCATGATCGGGGCTACGCCGGCGACGTTCACCAGGTCGCTTTGCAGGACGCCCAGTGCGATGCCGGCGGCGACGCCCGCATCGACGGCGTTGCCGCCGGCCTCGAGGATGGCGAACGCGGCATGCGCCGCGCCATAGTGTCCGGCCACGGCCATGTGGCGGGTCCCCATGAGGACCGGGCGATAGCTTTCGATGCCGGCGGCCGCCAGAGGCCGGGAAATGGAATCGCTTGGCATGTCCGGGGCCTCAGGTCTCCAATGCAGGACGCGTAGCGAGGGCCTTGTCGAGGGCGGCCGTGGCCTCCCGCAGCTCGGCGCCTTCCAGCGGCAACCGGGGAGGCCGCACCAGCTCGCGGCCCATTCCCACCCGTTGCTGCGCAAGCTTGATCAGCTGCACGAACTTCGGCACCGTATCCATGCGAAGGAGTGGAAGAAACCAATCGTACAGCGCAGCGGCTTCGTTCTTGCGTCCCTCCGCGGCGAGGCGGTAGAGCGCCACCGATTCGGCGGGGAAGGCATTGACGAGGCCGGCGATCCATCCGGTCGCCCCGGCGTAGACCGCCTCGACGATGGCATCGTCGACACCGCACAGGATTTGCACGCGGTCGCCGACCAGCGCGCGAATGCCGGTGACCCGTCGCACGTCGGTGCTCGACTCCTTGACCGCGTGCAGGTTGGGCAGCTCAGCGGCGAGCTCGGCAATATGCGTCGGCAGAAAGTCCGTCTTGTAGGCGACCGGATTGTTGTAGAGCATGCAGGGAAGATCGGTCGCGGCGATCACCGCTCGCACGTGGGCTTTCATCTCCCGCCAATCGGTGCTGTAGACATACGGCGGCAACACCATCAGGCCGCTGCAGCCGATGGACTTCGCGTCGGTGGCGAGGCGGACGGCCTCCGCGGTGCTGAGCGCCGCAATCCCCGCGATGATGGGCACGCGATTGCCGGCGGCCTTGACGCAGGTCTCAAGGATCGCGCGCTTTTCGGCGCTGTTCAGCGTCGCCGATTCGCCCAGCGACCCGAGCGGGACCAGGCCGACCGAGCCGCGGTCGACCAGCCAGCGCGCGTGTTGCGCGAGCAATCCGTCGTCGACGCCGAGGTCGGCATTAAAGGGCGTCGTCATCGCGGGAATGACGCCGTTCCAGTTCACTCGCATAGGTCAGCCCTCACGTTCACATCCTCCTGTTTTTGGGCCACAGCCTGGCCGGCCTTACGCATATCGGTCGGGGCTGAGCCCGTCCATGCTGCACGAAGGGCGTTGACCCGACACGAGCTCCGCAATCAGCTTGCCGGTGATCGGGCCGAGACTGACGCCCATCATCGCGTGGCCCGTCGCCGCCGAGAGATTGGCAAAGCGGGCGAAGCGCCCGACATAGGGCATGCCGTCCGGTGCGCAGGGACGAAGACCCGATCGCACGCGCGCGCCCGCGAATCGCGTCGACGTGAAGTCCGGATAGTAACGCGCGACCGACTTGACGATCCCTCGCACGCGGGCAGGGTTTAGCCCCTCGTCAAGGCCGGCCAGCTCCATCGTTCCGCCGAAGCGGACTGCGTTGCCCATCGGTGTCATCGCCACGCGCGCCTCGCTCAAGATAGCACAGGCCCCGGGGAAAGGCGCCGCGGTTTCCACGGTGAGGCTATACCCTTTGCCCGCCTGCATCGGGAGCCTGAGGCCCAGATCGCGCGCGACGTCACTCGACCAGATTCCCGCGCAGAGCACGAATTCGTCGGCGGTGAACGTTCCGTTGCTGGTCTGCACGGCCGTGACGCGATTGTCGTGCAGTTGCCAGCCGGTTATGTTGGTGCGGTAATGCGCCCGCACTCCCGCGTGCTCGGCCTGCCGCGACAGCGCCGCCATCAGACGATCCGGTATCAGGTGACAGTCCAGCGGATAGTAGACCGACCCCGCAATCGTCATGCGGACATTCGGCTCGAGCGCCGAGGTCGCCGCCGCGGTCAGCATGCGCGCCGGCATGTCGAGGGCCCGCGCCTGCTCGGCGATTTCGGCCTCCTCCTCCAGGCCAAGCTCGGTATTGCAGAGCACCAGCAGCCCGCGCTCGGCGAGACCGAAATCCTCGCCCCACAGCGCAGCCCACTGTTGGTAGCAATCGCGGCTGGCGAGGTGGAGGTCGCGCAGGCGCGGCGCCGAAGCGTCGGCGTGAGCGCGCGTCGCCGCCCTGGAGAACTTCCAGCTCCAATCGACAAGATCGGCACTCCAGCGCGGCTTCACGTAGACCGGATTTTCCGCATTCCACAGCGAGCGCAAGCCCAGTCGCACCATGCCGGGACTGGCCAGGGGAATGAAATGGCTCGGGACGATCATGCCCGCGTTGGCGAACGAGCAGCCGTCGCGCTCCGGCGGGTCGCGCTCGATCAGCGAGACACGGTGGCCGCTCCGCGCGCAGTAGTACGCGACGCTGAGACCGACGATGCCGGCCCCTACGATGAGCACATGCTTGCTCATCCGCGGGGGTCGATTCCCCAGCGCAGCGGATCCGCATCGTCGAAGAAGAGCGTCGCCTCGGCGGTGACGTGAGCCGTCCCGGTAATCCGCGGCAGCACGCGGCCAGGATGCCGATCGTCGACGCTGAACGACGCTTCGAACGTCGTCCCGATGACGCTCTCCTGGCGCCAGACATCGCCAGGGCCCAATTTCCCGTCGGCATGGAGGCAAGCCAGCTTGGCGCTGGTCCCGGTGCCGCAGGGCGAGCGATCGTACGCCCCGCCGGGGCAGAGCACGAAGCTCCGGCTGTCCGTCTGCGGCGTCGACGGCGGTCCGAACACTTCCACGTGATCGATCTCGGCGCCGTTCTCACCGCCGATGCCCTTGGCCGCCAGCGCTTGCCGCGCCCGCCACGAGAATTCGGTGAGCACGTCGATGCGGTCGGCGGTGACCGCGAGGCCGGGCGTCTCGACGAGGAAGAACCAGTTGCCCCCCCAGGCGACATCCCCGGTGACGGCGCCGTAGCCGGGGACATCGACCTCGACGCGGTGGGCAAAGCGATAGCTCGGCACATTGCTCACCGTGACGCGGGTCCGGTCGTGCAGTTCGGCCGTGACGACGCCGACGGGGGTTTCGATGCGATGCACGCCCGGCTGGATCCGGCCCAGGTGCGCGAGCGTGACCACGAGGCCTATCGTCCCGTGTCCGCACATCCCGATGAAGCCGACGTTGTTGAAGAACACCACCCCTGCGGCGCAGGTAGGATCCTCGGGCTCGCACAGCAATGCGCCGACGATGACATTGGAGCCCCTGGGCTCGTTGACGATGCCGGCGCGATAATGATCGAAGTCGGCGCGAAAGCGCTCGAGACGTTGCGCCATGCTGCCGGTGCCGAGCTCCGGACCTCCTTCGGTAACGACCCGTGTCGGCTCGCCCGCCGTATGCGAGTCGACGACTCGCGCGTACTTCGTACCCATGCGATCACCCGTGAGAGGACGTCTGCCTGCACCCCCGGCCCGGAAGTGCCCATATTGGATAGAATAGCTCAACCGCTGCCGCCGCCACATCCGGCCCGGGCGGCGTCAGCAGAGAGATCGGCGATGGGAGCGTACCTCTTTCACGGTGGCAAGTTCCTCGATCCGCGCAAGACGGAGCTCCAAGAAGGCGTCGAGGTCCTGATCGAGGGCGATCGCATCAGCGAGGTCGCCGACCGGCCGATCACGGCGAGCGGCGCGACGCGCATCGACCTCCGCGGACGTACGTTGATGCCCGGGCTGATCGATGCCCACATCCATATCTTTCTTGCCGAAGTCAACCTTGCGCTGCTCGAAGGCATGCCGCTGACGCTGCTGACCACCAAGGCGGTGGTCAACGCGCGCAACATGCTGATGCGCGGCTTCACCAGCGTGCGTGACACCGGTGGCTGCGACCACGGCACCAAGGCCGCCGCCGAAGCCGGGATCATCGATGCGCCGCGCCTTTTCATTGCCGGCATGCCGATCAGCCAGACCGGCGGGCACGCCGATTTCCGCCGCCGCAACCAGACCGCGGCCGAGTGCTCCTGCTGCTCCGGTCTTTCCTATATGAGCCGCATCGCGGACGGCGTCCCGGAAATGCTAAAGGCCGTCCGCGACGAACTGCGCAAAGGCGCGGATCATATCAAGATCATGGTGTCCGGCGGGGTGGCTTCGCAGAGCGATCCCCTCGAGAGCATCCAATTCCGTCTGGACGAGATCGAGGCGGCGGTGGAAGAAGCCGCGCACTGGCGCTCATACGTTCTTGCTCACGCCTATTCGGCCGAGGCGATTCGCCGCGCCGTGAGCTGCGGGGTGCGCTCAATCGAACACGGCAACCTGATCGACGAGGCGGGTGCGATGCTGATGGCGGAACGCGGCGCCTACATCGTGCCGACGCTGGTCGCCTACGATTGCCTGCAGCGGCGCGGGCCCGGCTACGGTCTGTCCGCCTACAGCCTGGACAAGAACAAGATTGTGCTGGAGGCGGGCTTGCGCTCGCTCGAGTTGTGCCGCACGGCCGGCGTAAAGATCGGCTTCGGCAGCGACCTGCTGGGACAACTGCAGGATGATCAGTGCCGCGAATTCCTGATCCGCTCCGAGGTCATGAAACCGCAGGAAATCATCCATTCCGCTACGATCGTCAACGCCGAGATCCTGCAGCGGCCGGGCCAGCTCGGCGAAATCGTACCGGGGGCTTATGCCGACCTGCTCGTAGTCGACGGCAACCCCTACGAGGATCTCGAACTGTTCCAGCAGCAGGGCGCGCATCTGCCCGTGATCATCAAAGGGGGCCACTTCTACAAGAACCAGGCGCAGGGCTGAAGCAGCCAACGGCCGTTCTTCAGTACCTCGAACCTGGTCCTGCGCGGATCAGCGCGCGCCACCTGTCTCGACCTGGATCGTCGCGTCCGTTTCCGACGACCTCCGAACGGCGTCCAGCACCTGCTGGCAGCGCCATCCATCGGTGAAGTTGGGGGCCGGCGACGTTTTCTCGTCGATTCCCTTCGTGAAATCGCGGACAAGAAGACGAAAAGCCATCAGCCGAGGATCGCGATCGTCGGTTAGCGGGGCGAGTTCGGCAGGCGTTTCCAGTGCGTGCAGCGGTGTTCCGTCGCGGCTCGCGATGACGACGCCGTCCTCGGCCGGATTGGGCCCCTGCTGCTCCGCGATCAGCGTGCCGCTGTCCCCCATGACGGCGATCTTCGCGCCGCGCGCAGGCGTGGCCGCCAGCGAGCAGGTCATCGTGGCGATGCCACCGTGCCGGAACGTCAGGATGAAGACGAACGCGTCATCGGTTTCCGCCTGGACGATTCGCCTCGTCGCCGGGTCCGACAGGTCGGGCCGCAGGGTCGCCAGTCGGCCGGTTACCGAGGCGACGTCGCCGAACCAGTGGCGAAGGCCATCGATGTAGTGCGATCCGAGCGCGCCCAGCACGCCGCCACCTTCGGCTTTGTGAGCCAGCCAGGTCAACGGACGCGGTTCGGCCGTCACGTACCGGTCGAGGTAGAGCTCGATCGTGCAGAGCTGGAACTTGCCGATATAGCCCTGGTCGAGCAGTTGCTTGATGTAGGCGCGTTGCGGCGTGTACCGGAATTCGTGTGCCACCATCGCGGTTCTTCCCGCCACTTCGGCTGCGTTTCGCATCGCCGCCGCCTGATTGGCGTCGAGCGCGAACGGCTTCTCGCACAGGACGTGCTTGCCCGCCTCGAGCGCCGCGATCACGATGTCGTGGTGCGAACCGGGCGGCGTCGAAATCGAAACCGCATCGATGTCACCGCGCCGGACGAGCTCCAGCGGGTCGGTGTGAACGGCGTCGACGCCCGCTGCACGGGCGGCCGCTGTAGCTTTCTCGCGATGCCGGCTGCACAACGCGACCACGTCCCAGCCTTCCGAGCGAAACGCCGGCAGATGGACCTGCGCGCCGAAACCGACGCCGACGATGCCTACTCTGCGTTTCGATGAGGTCAAGTGCGCTCCGTTTCGAGGTTCATCGTGCGCTCACCGGGTCGGGGATTCAAGCAGGCCGACGTTGAGGTTTTGCCGGGATCGCCATGATTGTATCTTGTATCGACAAACATCACCGCACAGCACTATCACGCGCGATCCTGTCCGCTGAGTGCCTTGATCGATTCCGCACGCAGCAGCTCCCACAGCCGTCCGGTGACTTTCCCGAACCGCGCATCGCTGGCAAGGCGGTTGTCGCGGTCGGCCGGCCAATGGGTCTCGATGATGTCGATGAACCGCCCCGGACGTGCCGACATCACTCCTATGCGGTCGGACAGCAGTGCCGCCTCATCCAACGAATGCGTGATGAGCAGCACGGTGGCCCTGGTTTCGCGCCAGAGTCGCAGAAGCTCGTCTCCCATCAGCAGGCGTGTCTGCTGATCGAGCGCTGCGAACGGCTCGTCGAGCAGGATCAACCTGGGTCGCATCACCAGGGTGCGCGCGATGCAGACGCGCTGCCGCATGCCGCCCGACAATTGCGACGGGTAGGCGCGGGCAAACTCCTTGAGACCCATGAAGGCCAGCGCATCATCCACCCGCCGGCGCACTTCGGCGTCGGCGACGCCGCTGCGGCGCAGGCCGAAGGCGGCGTTGTCCGCCACCGTCAACCAGGGGAAGCTCGCATCCTCCTGG
>JBOIGD010000017.1:0-5787 GCA_050742615.1 Casimicrobiaceae bacterium
AGTCTCCTCCACTTTCCTGGCCCGCGAGCAGGTACAGCACCGCCATCCGCACGGCGACGCCGTTGGCGACCTGCTCCAGAATCACTGAAAACGGGCCGTCGGCGACGTCGGACGCGATCTCGACGCCGCGATTCATCGGGCCCGGGTGCATGACGATCGCGTCCGGCTTGGCCAGCGCCAGCTTTTCCATGGTCAGGCCGTAATGCTTGAAGTATTCACCGGCCGACGGGAGCAGCGCGCCCTTCATGCGTTCGCTCTGCAGGCGCAGCATGACGACGACGTCGGCGCCGGCAAGTCCCGCGTCCATGTGATGAAACACCCGCACGCCCAGGCTCTCGACCGCGGCCGGTAGCAGGGTCTGCGGCCCGATCGCGCGCACCTCGGGCGTGCCGACCGTGGTCAGTCCGTGGATCAGCGAGCGCGCGACGCGCGAATGCAGCACGTCGCCGACGATCGCAACGGTCAGGCCGTGGAAATCCTTCTTGTAGTGGCGGATCGTGAACAGGTCGAGCAGCCCCTGCGTCGGGTGCGCATGCCGCCCGTCGCCGGCGTTGATCACGTGGATATGTCTGCGGTCGGTCGCCGACAGGTGCTGGGCGATCAGGTGCGGCGCGCCGCTCTGCGCATGGCGGACGACGAACATGTCGGCATTCATCGCCACCAGGTTGTCGATCGTGTCGAGCAGCGTTTCCCCCTTGCTGGTCGACGACACACCGATGTTGAGATTGATGACGTCGGCCGAAAGCCGCTTGGCGGCGATCTCGAACGTCGTCCGCGTCCGCGTGCTGTTCTCGAAGAACAGGTTGAAGACTGTCTTGCCGCGGAGCAGCGGCACTTTCTTGACGTCGCGCTCGGCGATCGACACGAAAGGCAGCGCGGTGTCGAGTATGCGTTCGATGACGGGAGCGGGCAGTCCCTCCAGCGTCAGCAGATGTTGCAATTCGCCGTCGCCGTCGAGCTGCGGGTTACGCACCGGATGCGCTCTCGGCCGATTCCAGCGACAGCTCGAAACGCCCGTCCAGATGCCGCTGCAGCACGATCGACGCATCGCGCGGGACCTCGACCCGCGCCCCGACGTAGGCGGCTTCGATCGGGAGCTCGCGCCCGCCACGATCGATCAGCACGGCGAGCTCGATCGACTCCGGGCGGCCGTAGTCGAACAGCTCGTTGATGGCCGCGCGGACCGATCGCCCCGTGTAGAGCACGTCATCGACCAGGACGATGCGGCCGTTGCCGACTTCGAACGGCAGGTTCGTGGTCGCGACTTTGGCGCGCAACCCCTTCTTGCCGTAGTCGTCACGGTAGAACGAGACGTCGATGAAGCCGACCGGATGCCGGCCCGGCAGCATTTCGGCCAGGCGCTCGGCGAGCCAGGCGCCGCCGGAATAGATGCCGACCAGCCTGGCGTCGTAGGCCAGGGAACCGCCCATTTTCTCGGCCAGCGCGGCGATCGCGGCTTCGGCGTCGGGCAGGCCTGCGCCGGTCCCGCTAGGCAACGGCGCGCTGGTCAAAATAAGCCTGCAGGATGATTTGCGCGGCGACCTGGTCGCGGACCGGCGCTTGCCCGCGCTTGGCGACGCCGGCGCCGGCAAGCGCCACCGTTGCCGCCTCGCTGGTGTAGCGTTCGTCGACCAGCTCGACCGCAAGCCGGAAACGGGATTCGAGCCGGTGCGCGAACTTCCGCGCGCGCGCCGTCATGTCGTGCGGCGTGCCGTCGGCGTGGGTCGGCAGGCCGACGACCAGCAGCGCGGGGCTCCACTCGCCGATCAGGCGCGCGATGGCGGCAAGCCGGTCGTCTTCGTTGTCCGCCGCGATCGTGGCCAGCGGATGCGCGAGCCCGAGCGTCGTCTCGCCGACCGCGACGCCGGTGCGCCGGGTACCGAGGTCGAATGCGAGAACGGTGCCGGCGCGCGAAGCGGGCGGCGTCGGCGTCGCTGCCACGCGTCACGCGTGCCCGACCGCGTTGGACAGCCGGGAAAAATCGATGCCGAGCAGCTTCATTGCGGCGGAAAGCCGCGTTTCCGCCGGCTGCCCGAACATCACATCGGGATCGGCCTCGACGGTGAGCCATGCGTTCTGCGCGATCTCCTGCTCGAGCTGGTCCGCCGACCACCCGGCGTATCCGAGCGAGACCAGCACGTCTTGCGGCCCTTCGCCGTGCCCAACCGCCTCCAGGATGTCTTTCGACGTGGTCAGCCCCAGGTCGTCGCTGATCGCCAGCGTCGACTGCCAGCTTCCCAGCGGGCGGTGCAGGACGAAGCCGCGATCGATCTGGACCGGGCCGCCGTAATGGACCGGCGCCGCACGCAATTCCGAATCGCCGAGCGGCACCTGAATCTGCTCGAACAGCGACGACAGCGTCATGTCGATCGGCTTGTTGATGACGATGCCGAGCGCGCCCTTCTCGTTGTGCTCGCAGACGTAGATCAGCGTATGCGCGAAATGCGGATCGGCCATGCTGGGCATGGCGATCAGGAAGTGGTGGGTCAGACTGACCCGCGGCTCACCCATGCGGTTGCCTTGTCGCTCCGGACCACCGCGGGACGGGGCTCGCGGGCCGGGCATTGCACGATTCGCGGCCGGCACGGGCCGCCGGTCGCCTCGAAGCAGCTTGCCGGGTAGCTCATGGTTGCAATTGTAGCCGGCGGCGCGCGCGGGCACAAATCCTGCTGCCGGCTAGTCCTCTTCCTGCTTGCGTGACTTGCGGTATTCGGTCGCGAGCTGCTGCTGCAGATTCGGCGGTGCCGGCTCGTAGTGCGACAACTGCATCGTCCAGCTTCCCTGGCCCCCGGTCACCGACTTGAGCCGCGCGGAATAGCCTTCGAGCTCCGCCAGCGGCGCGAGGCCGCTGACGGCCAGGACGCCCGGTTGCAGGCCCTTGGTCCCCGTGACCTGGCCGCGCCGTGACGACAGGTCGCCGGCGATGTCGCCTGTCCTCACGTCGGGGCAGATCACCTCGACGGTGACGATCGGCTCGAGCACGATCGGACGCGCCTTTTCGATTGCGTCGAGAAACGCCTTGCGGCCGGCGGCGACGAAGGCGACCTCCTTCGAATCGACCGGATGGTGCTTGCCGTCATAGACGACGACCCGCACGTCGTGCAGCGGGAAGCCCGCGATCGCGCCGCTGCCCAGCACCTGCTCGACGCCCTTGCGCACGGCGGGCATGAACTGGTGCGGTATCACGCCGCCCTTGGTCGCATCGACGAATTCGAATCCCGCGCCGCGCGCCATCGGTTCCACCCTGAGCGAGACCTCGCCAAACTGTCCGGCGCCGCCGGTCTGCTTCTTGTGCCGATGGAAGCCTTCGGCCGGGGCGGTAATGGTTTCGCGATACGGGATGCGCGGCGGGCGTGTCTCGATCTCGAGCTTGAACTGGCTCGCCATGCGCTCGAGGACCGAGCGCAGGTGCAGCTCGCCCAGCGCCCGCAACACTGTCTCGTTGCTGTGCGGGTCGTGCTCGACGACCAGCGTCGGATCTTCGGCGGTCATGCGATGCAGCACCTCCCAGATCCGCTGCTCGTCGCCGCGCTTTTTCGGGCGCAGCGCGACGCCTTGCATCGGCGTCGGAAACGCGAGCGGCCGCATGTGGATGTGATCCTCGTCGTGCGAGTCGTGCAGCACGCAGTCGAACGCGATTTCGTCGACCTTGGCCACGGCGGCGATGTCGCCGGGAACCGCGGCGTCTATCTCGACGTTCTTGCCGCCCTGCAGCATGAACAGGTGCCCGACCTTGAACGGCTTGCGCCCGTCGCCCACGAACAGCGACGTATCCCGCGTGACCGTCCCCTGATGGACGCGGAACACGCCGAGCTTGCCGACGAACGGGTCCATCACGACCTTGAATACGTGGGCCAGGACGTGCTTCTTCGGATCGGGCTCGGAATGGAATTCGACCGCCGCAGCGCCCTCCCCCTTGATGAACAACGGCGGATTGCCTTCGGCCGGATTGGGCAGCAGCCTGGCGAACACGTCGAGCAGCTCACCGATGCCGGCGCCGTTCTTCGCCGAGACGAAGCACACCGGCACCAGATGGCCTTCGCGCAGCGCCTTTTCGAACGGCGCGTGCAGCTGCTCGGGAGCGATCTCGCCCTGATCCAGATAGAGCGACATCAAGGCCTCATCGACCTCCACGACCTGATCGACCAGCGCCTGGTGCGCGTCGGCGACCGACGAGAAATCGGCCTCGCCGGACGGATTGAAAAAGCAGTCGACGACGCGCGTGCCGTCGGCGGCGGGGAGGTTGATCGGCAGGCACTCCCTGCCGAAAGTCGCGCGGATCGCGGCGAGCAGTGCAGGCAAGTCGACGTTTTCGGCGTCGATCTTGTTGACCACCACCAGGCGGCAGAGCCCGCGCTCGCGTGCCCATTCCATCATGCGCGAGGCGATCATCTCGATCCCCGCGGCGGCATTGATGACCACCGCCGCGGTCTCGACCGCATCGAGCGCGCCGATCGCCTGGCCGATGAAATCGGGAAATCCCGGCGTGTCGATCATGTGCACGCGCGTGTCCCCGGTCTCGAGGTGCAGCACCGAGGTCCGCAGCGAATGCTGCCACGCTTTTTCGAGCGCTTCGAAGTCGCTGACCGTGGTGCCGCGCTCGACGCTGCCGATCGACTGTATCGCGCCGGCCTTGTGCAGCAAGGCTTCGGCCAGCGTCGTCTTGCCCGATGCCCCGTGCCCGACCAGCGCCAGCGTGCGAATGTTTGCGGTGGCGAATTTCGCCATGGATGTCGTCTCCTCCTGGGAACCTGCGGACGGCCGTGCCTTATCGCCGTGACGACAATTCTACCTTGGAGCGCCGGACCGGCGCGCGCCTCCCCCGACCGGAAGGGGCCGTCGGGGAGGCCGCGGCGAGATGCCGGGCGATGCCCGTCCGGCCGAGTGATGCGCGCCGGAGGTGCTTGCCAAGCGACGACGGCGCGTCGATGACGCGCCGTCGCGAGGGATCGCTTTCGGGTTCGCGTCAGGCCGCGTGCACGGCGAGCAGCTCGCGCAGGTTGCGCAGCAGCTCTTCTTCCTGGTAGGGCTTCCCGAGATAGAGCTCGACGCCGAGCTCCGCGGCGCGGTTGCGGTGCTTTTCCGCGGTGCGCGAGGTGATCATGATGATCGGGATATTTGCGAGGTTGGCGTCCGCCTTGATCGTCTTGGCGAATTCGAAGCCGTCCATGCGCGGCATCTCGATGTCGAGCAGGATCGCGTCGGGCGTGCGCTCGCCCAGCAGCTGCAATGCGTCCAGCCCATCCTTGGCCGCGAGCACCATGTAGCCTTCGCGCGTCAGCAGGCGGCTGGTGATCTTGCGCACCGTCAGCGAGTCGTCGACGATCATCACCAGCGGCGGCCCTTCGGCGGCTGCCGCGGCGGCCGCTGCGGCTGCCGCCTGCGGCGTCTTGACGATCATCGGCGCCTCGGCCGCGGTGTCGAGTCGCTGCGCGAGCTGCACCGGATTGATGATCAGCACGACCTCGCCGGTTCCCAGCACCGTGGCGCCCGAGATGCCGGATACGCGCGCCAGCTGCGGACCGATGTTCTTGACCACGACTTCCTGGTTGCCGATCATCTCGTCGATGTGCACGGCCGCGAGATTCTGGCCGCTCTTCAGCAGCACCACCGAGTTGTAGCGCATCGTCTCCGGATTGTGCCCGCTGCTTCCCAGCAGCCGCGGCAGGTAGAAGAACGGATACTTGCGGTTCTGCCACACGACTTCGCGCGTCAGATACAGGTTGATCAGGTCCTTGTCCTTGATCTGCTGGACCTGCTCGACCATCGGCGCGGGCAGCGCCCACA
>JBOIGD010000018.1:0-3294 GCA_050742615.1 Casimicrobiaceae bacterium
CCCCCGCGGAGCGGGGGCGCTTCTCCATCACCGACGCCGAGGCGGAGGACCTCGCCCGCCACGCGCTGGTGATCGAGCGCCACTACGGCCGGCCGATGGACATCGAGTGGGGCCGCGACGGCGTCGACGGCAAGCTTTACATCCTTCAGGCACGGCCCGAGACGGTCAAGTCGCAACAACCGGCCGGCGAGAATCTGCGGCGCTATCGGCTGGAGAATCGATCGAAGGTGCTGGCGAGCGGGCGCGCAATCGGGCAGAAGATCGGGCAGGGCGTCGTGCGCCTCGTCAAGTCGGCCGCCGAAATGGATCGTGTCGCCGAAGGCGACGTGCTGGTGACCGACATGACCGACCCGGACTGGGAACCGGTGATGAAGCGGGCCGCGGCCATCATCACCAACCGCGGCGGCCGCACCTGCCACGCGGCGATCATCGCGCGCGAGCTCGGCATCCCGGCGGTCGTCGGCTGTGGCGACGCGACGCAGGCACTGAGTGAAGGCCAAGACGTCACCGTCTCCTGCGCCGAGGGCGACACCGGGCACGTCTACGATGGAATGCTGAAGATCGAGATCGTCGAAGTGGCGCTGGACCGCATGCCGCCGGCGCCGACCAAGATCATGATGAACGTCGGCAATCCCGAGCTCGCGTTCGAGTTCAGCCGGCTACCCAACGAGGGCGTGGGCCTGGCCCGTCTCGAGTTCATCATCAATCGCAACGTCGGCATCCATCCGAAGGCGCTGCTCGAGCTCGACAAGCAGCCGGCCGAGATCAAGGCGCAGATCGCCGAGCGGACCGCCGCCTACGCGAGCCCGACGGAGTTCTATGTCGCCAAGATCGTCGAGGGCGTGGCGACGATTGCGGCGGCGTTTGCGCCCAAGAAGGTCATCGTGCGCCTGTCGGACTTCAAGTCCAACGAATATTCGAATCTCATCGGCGGCGCGGCGTACGAGCCGCACGAGGAAAACCCGATGCTCGGCTTCCGCGGGGCGTCGCGCTACATCTCTCCCGACTTCTACGATTGCTTCGAGCTCGAGTGCCGCGCCATCCGCCGTGTGCGCGACGACATGGGACTCACTAACGTCGAGGTGATGATCCCGTTCGTGCGCACCGTCGGCGAGGCCGAGGAGGTGATCGCGCTGCTGGCGAAGAACGGGCTGGCGCGCGGCAGCAACGGGCTGCGCGTCATCATGATGTGCGAGATACCGTCGAACGCGGTGCTGGCCGATCGCTTCCTCGAGCACTTCGACGGCTTTTCGATCGGTTCCAACGACATGACGCAGCTGACGCTGGCGGTCGATCGCGACGCCGGCGGCGAGATCGCGTCCACGTTCGACGAGCGCGACGACGCGGTCAAGGCGATGCTCGCGATGGCGATCAGCGCGTGCCGCAAGGCCGGCAAGTACGCGGGCATCTGCGGCCAGGGGCCGTCCGACCATCCCGATCTCGCCCAGTGGCTGGTCGAGCAGAAGATCGAGAGCATGTCGCTCAATCCGGACACGGTCGTCGAGACCTGGCTGGCGCTGGCCAAGCACGCGAAGTGAGGCGCGCCGCCGCATGGCGGCTGCACCGAATCAGTCCGCTGCCGCCGCCGCTCGTCGATGACGATTCGATTCGTCGCCGGCGGCCCGTTGTCATGTCCGATCGCTGACGTTTCGGTTGCCGTCAATCGATCGAGCGGCCGATTGACGGTCTCGCCGCGCATGGGCTCAATCGGGGCTGTGAAATCGCCGCCGATCTTGCGCATTACACTCGAGGCTTCGCGCGCGGCCGCGGCGGCGATCGGTGCGGCGACCGTCGCCACCGCGGCGCTGATCGCCGTCACGCCGGGCGAGCCCTGGTTGCGGGGCATCGCGATCATCGTCGCCGGCGGTTGCGGCCTGGATGCGTTGCGACGGGTGGCGTCGCTGACCCTGCGGCGATCGATCGCGGCGATCGAGCTCGGCGCCGACCGGCGCGGCGCGATGATCGAGCGGTCCGGCCGGCGCATCGAGGGCGCCGTGCGGCCGGAAAGCTATGTCGGAGCGCTGTTGACGACGCTGGTGCTGCGTCCCGCCGGCGCGCGGCTCTCACGCGCCATCGCGATCACGCCGGACATGATGTCAGGCGACGATTTCCGGCGGCTGCGCGTGCTGATGCGGCACGGCGAGGCGCCGCGCGACGACCCCTAATGAGGACTGTGTCGCCATCCCCGCGCAGCGGTCGTCTCGGCGAAGGCCGGGACCCAAGTTGCGATGATTCTACGTCGATCCGTCGCGGTGTCATCCCTGCGAAGGCCGGGACCCAAGTTGCGATGATTCTATGTCGATCCGCCGCAGACGTCGTCCCGGCGAAGGCCGGGATTCTATGTCGATCCGGCAGCCAGCCACGCCTGCCCGTCGATGACCTTGCCGCTTTCGGATTTCGGCTGACCGGCGAGGAGATAAAGATACAGCGGCACGAACACCTCGGGCAGCGGCAGCCGCGTGATGTCGTCGCCCGGATGCGTCTGCGCCCGCAGCGGCGAGCGCATCGGGCCGGGGACCACGCCGTTCACGCGCAGGTTCGGCGCGTTTTCCCACTCATCGGCTATGATCGCGAGCAGCGCCGACAAGCCGGCCTTGGCCACCGCATAGGCGCCCCAGAACGCTCTGGGATCCTCGCCGCGCGTGTCCAGGGTGAACACGACACTGCCGTCGGAGCCGGCGCGCAACAGCGGCAGCAGCGCGCGGGTCAGGCCGAAAGGCGCGAGCAGATCGACGCGCAGCGTGGCGAGCCACGCGTCGAACGCCTGGTGCTCGATCGGCCCGAGCGAGCCGAGTTGCACGGCGGTGTGCACGATCGCGTCGATCCGCCCGTGCTCGGCCTGCAGCGCGCTCGCTACGTTGGCGAAATCCTCGGCGCGCGCCGTGGCGAGATCGAGCGGCAGTATTGTCGGCTCGGGGAGGCCAGCGGCGACGATGTCATCGTAGAGAGTCTCCAGCTTGCGCACGATACGGCCATGCAGGACGACGGTCGCGCCCTGCGCCGCGCACGCCATCGCGAGGACGCGGCCCAAGCCGCCGCTCGATCCGGTGACGAGAACGACGCGGTCAGCGAGCAGGCCGCGGGGCATGTAATCGTGGGCGGGCAGCGGCATCGTGGCGGTAACGGAGGGCGCGCCGATAATAGCGGAAAATGCCGTGCCGGCCGCTGAATGGCGACACCCGCGGGACGTGGCTGCGGCGTCGCGCGTTTGCAAAAGGCACTACCGGCCCTTATAATTCGCGGTTCGCTGTGGGGCTATAGCTCAGCTGGGAGAGCGCTTGCATGGCATGCAAG
>JBOIGD010000019.1:0-9573 GCA_050742615.1 Casimicrobiaceae bacterium
TGTCGTAGGTGAAATTCACGGTATTGCCGGCGTTGATCGATTCGCTCGAGACACGGAAGCTCGCGTCGTAGCTCCGCGTTACGTTACCGCTGACGGCACCAGACCAGGTTCTGGTTTTCAGCAGCGCGCCATCATAGGTAGAGGTCGTGGTTACTCCACTCGCTGCCGCTATGGCCGATAGCCGCCCGACACTGTCGTAACTCAGCGTATCGGCGCCTGTCGGGACGCTATTTGTTGCAAAACTCCGCGCACTGGGCCGTCCGCTGGAGTCATAGTCGAAGCCGATCGTTCGCCCATCGGGCCTCGTTATGGTCGATGGTTGCTTGTCGAAGTTGTAGGTGTAGTCGGTTGGTCCCGAGCCGGGAACGCTCGGTGGCGTTATGCGCATTAGTTCGTTGCGGTCGGAATAGATGAATGAATAGGTCGGTCGACTGGGCGGGGTGACGCTGATCGCGTTTCCCGCGGCATCGTAGCCGAAGCTCACTGCGCGTCCGTCGGGGAAGGTCTTGCCGGTCAGGCGACCCGCAGCGTCGTACGCAAATCGTGCCGTCCGGCCGACAGGGTCGGTAACCGACTGGACAAATCCGTCCGAGTCGTAGGTAAACGTGGCCGTGCGCACGTCCAAACCGGTTCCTTGGGTCATCGTCGCGATACGCCCCCGGCTATCGTAGGTGAAATTGACCGGATTGATGCCGGGACGCTGGGTCGAGACGAGCCGCCCGAGCGAATCGACGGTCAGCGCTGACGTACGGCCCGCCGGCGTAGTCGTTGTGAACGTCTTCGTCGATGCCGTGTAGGTCGTCGCGGTCGTGCGGCCGTTGACCGTGCGAGTTCCGGTCAGAGTCAGGATGCTCAGCGGATCGGCCGGGTTCGCCAGGGTCGTCGTAAGATCGCTCGACGCGAAGAAAGACAGGCCGCCCGGTGAAGTACTGGTCACCTCTCGGTTGATCGGCGATTCCATCCCGAAGCGCGGGTCAGGTCCCAGCGTCGTGTCGAGAACCATCCCGTCCGAGGACGTGGTGTGCGTCGTTCCGGCGTCGATCGCCTCCTCCGTCTGCGACTGCGTGCCATCGGGATCGGTGGTCGTGCGCCGCTGCGTGTTCGCCGCGAGATTCTCCGTCTTGTAGGTCGTCGTGCGCCCGAGCCTGGTGGTCCGCGTGACGATGAGGCTGCTGCCGGCTGTCGTCGCGGCCAGATCCTGCGTGCCGCCGGCCGGGTCGGCGTCCTGCAGCAGGTGGCCGTCGCCATCGAACGCGAAAGCGCTCGTCTTGCCGCGCGGATCGGTGTAGGTCGCCAAGAGTCCGCCGGCGTCGGACGTCATCTGCAATGCCTCGCCCACGGGGTTCGTGATGCTCTTCAGGAAGCCGTTGCCGTCGACCGCGAGCGCCGTGTTCTGGCCGAACGGGCCGACGATCGCCGTGGGGTTGCCGGATCCGTCGTGCTCGATGGTCGTCACATTATCGGTACCGCCGGTTTTCTCGGTCACCGTGGTGAGTCGGCCGTTTCCATCGTAGCCGAACTCGAACAGGGTGGCGCCCGTAAAGGCGTTGAGCGTGCGCAGATGCTTGCCGTCGGTGTCGAAGACGTAGAGCTGGCCGCCGTCGGCGCTCGCGATGAAGTACGCTGTGCCTTCGAAGCCTGGCAGCGCGGGCCCGATGCGCAGCAGTCGGCTGCTGGCGTCGCCGCGGGCGATGAAAATGCTGCCGTCCGGGGCGACGGCAACCGCCCGGATCGCCACCAGGTTCGCCTGCGTCGCGGGAATGCCTTCCTGGATCGGACTGGGTCCGCCGCCCGCTACGGTTACGGTGCTCCCATCGGGCTTGAGCAAATCGACCCGGGGCGTAGTCGCGGTGCCGAACTCGAGTGCGACGAGCAGGCTCCCATCGGCAGTCGGGCGAACCGAGACCGGCCGCCCCGATTCCGCCGTGTAGTCCGCCACCGTGTTGATGATGCCATTGGCGTCGACCCGCCGGACGCGCTCATTGCCGAAATCGGTGATGTAGAAGCCGCCGTCGGGCGCCGCGGTCAGCGACGACGCGTTCAGCGACGCAGCCGTGGCCGGTCCTCCGTCGCCGGAACCGCCGACCGACCCGTCGCCTGCGACGGTGTTGATGATTCCATCGGTCCCGACGCGGCGGACCCTTTGGCTGTCGAGGATGTAGAGCGTCGAGTCGGGTGCCACCGCGACTCTTTCCGCGAACGACAATTGGGCCTGAGCCGCCGGGCCGCCGTCGCCGCTGAAGCCGGCGACGCCCGTTCCCGCGACGGTGGAGATCGTCCCGTCCGGCGCTACTTTGCGGACTCTGAAGTTGCTTTCCTCGGCGATGTAGAGGCTCCCGTCCGGCGCCACGGCGATCCCGGTGGGATCGCCCAGCATGGCTTGCGTCGCGGGTCCTCCGTCACCGCTGAATCCCTCCGTGCCGTTGCCCGCGACAAAGCTCTGCGTTCCGTCCGGGGCGATGCGTACCACTCGATCGCCATGGGGCAGCAGGACGTACTGCGATCCGTCCGGACCGACCTCCACATCGAACAGAACGCTCTGCCCTGGAAGGTCGATCGTCGTCAGGGTTCGCGCCAGGGAGCCCGCACGTCTCCGGGAGCCGTTGCCAAAATGCGCCACGCGCGCATTAGGATCGTAGACGTTGTGACCGCTGAGCGTCCAACCGCCCAGGCCGATCGGGCGCGCATCGGTGAGGCCTTCGCCGATCGTCGTCGTGAACGATTGAGAGACGGCGACGCGCTGACGCGAGGGATTCGCGCCGAGCGTGACGCCGCCGATGCTGTTGAACGTCGTGGGCTGCGGGCCCGGGTCCTTGTACGTCGTAGGATAGTTGTAGTCGATCTTGACACTCAGCGTCTGGCCGCCGAGGACCTGGCGGCCGTACGCATCGAGCCTGTCCCACACGAACGTCATCTGCTGGTTTGGAGCCGCGGCGAACGTCTGATCGAAGGTCCTCCCGGCAACGGCCAGGTGCATGTCGATGGAGGCGAGGCTCGCCGGCACCGAGCCGCCGCTCAGCCTGATCGTGCGCTTCGCAACTTGCCCGGGAACGCGATCGCTGCGGTAGTTGAGCGTGTAGGGCGTGCCGACGATCGGCACCGATTCACCGAGGACCCGGTTCTCGCACTCGACAATACTGCCGCTGCTGCAGGTGGGATCCTGCAGCGGCTCGTCGGCATCCGGCCCTGCGCCGTTGTCGCCGGGAGCCACGGCGTCATCGGGAATCGTATACGGCCAGTTGCTGTCCTCCGGCGAGAAATGCGCGACCGGCACGCGCCACAGCGTCTGGCCTGCGGAATAAAGCGACGCAAGGCTCGCTCGTTCCTCCGTCGTGATCCCCAGCCCGCTGTCAGCCACGTTGTCGCCGTCGGTGTCGACGTTCGCGAGCCCGGCGGTGCTGCCCAGGATCTTGACGACGCGGCCATTGAGCGAAGGCACCCAGAAGCCTTTCGCCCGATCGTAGACGCCGACCGGGACGTTGAGCCCGACCGGAAACTGCAGGAAGTTCTCGACATAGGTAACCACGGGTTGACTGAACACGACGCCGACCGCGCCCGCGGCGATCGCCTCGTCGGCCGACAACTCGATGCAGTACGTATAGCCGCTCAACGGTGGCAGATTGGCCGGCATTGCCGCGGGTCCGTTCGCTCCCACCGTGTATTCGGTTGCCCGTATGTGCATCGTGCTCAACGGCTGCGTAGAGCCGTTGGGCAGGGTCATGATCGCCGTCGTTCCGGCGGGGAAGAACACGATCGCGCGGCGCGTACCGTCGTTGTCGCTGATCACGCTCGCCTGATGGAGTTGCGCAGCGCCCGCATTGGCCGTGATGGAGGTCACCTGTGCATCGACAGGTATCAGCGCCACCGTAGGCACGGCGACGTAGTCCTGCCAGGGAACCCTGACCTGCTTCTGCAGCGGCAGAAATCCCGTAATCGCATAGTCGATCGTGAGCAGACCGCCGCCGTTGACCACCATGTCGAAGCGGCCGTTGCTGCGCGTGACGGTCTGACCCAGCTCGGGATGATCGAGGACCGTCACCGTCACGCCCGGAAGCTGGTTGCCGTCCCGGGTCGTGACCTTGCCCCTCAAGACCGCGACTCTTCGCGGTTCAATCGTTCCGGCGCCGACGCCGGTCTGCAGCGGATTGGTGCCGCTGTAGAGAAACTTCGTCGCGTCGCCGAGGGTCGTAATGAATGACCCGGTGAGCGGCGGCGCATTCACCGTCGTGTCGACCGACGAAACGTCGACTGTGACCGTGGCCGTCGCCTGGCCGCCCCTGCCGTCGCTTGCCGTGTACGTGAAGCTGTCCTGCCCGGAGAAATTGGCGCTGGGCGTGTAGGTGCATGCGCCGCCGGCCGTGCAGGCCACGCTGCCGTTCGTCCCCTGGCTGAATGAGGCCACGGTCAGCGAGTCTGCGTCCGCGTCGGTGTCGTTGCCGAGCACGTTGAGCTGCACCGCGCTGCCGGGGAACGTCGTGACGGAATCGTCGTGCGCGACCGGGGGCTGATCGGCGATCGCGTTGACCGTGATCTGCACGTCGTCGCTGGCGCTTAACGACCCGTCGTCGGCGTTAAGCCGCAGCGTATAGACGCCGTTCTGCGAAAAGCTCGCCGTCGTCGCGAGCGCATGCTCGTCACCGAACACGACCGAGCCGGGGCCGCTGAACTTGCTCCAGCTGGTGGTCAGCGTGCCCGGCGGATTCGGCAGGCCGTCGTCGCTCGCGCTGCCATTGAGGGTTGCGGCAGCCGGCAGCGTGATCGCCTGGTCTGCGCCGGCAGCGACGACCGGCGTCTGGTTCGCGACACCATCCGGCCGCACATCGGCATCGGCGCGGAAATACAGATTCGCAGCGTCGGACTGGTGGAATACCGCCACGATGTTGGCGTCGATCGGCGCGGAACCTTTGGCGTTGCCGGCGACAGGCGCGAGGCCGCTCCAGTCGCTGACGTTGCCGTCGAGCGTGACGCTCGCCGCCCAGACGAGACCGGACGCCGCGACCAGCACAATGCACACGACCAGCGACCACTGCCCGGGATATCGTCGGCTGGCCCACGCCACGGTCACGAGCAGCAGCGCGCCGAGCGGCAGGATCAGCCAGGGCGACAGCGGAATCGGTTGAACGCCTGCACCGGGCGGCGGCGGGGGTGCGGCGCTGACGGCGACCGGGAAGGACGACGTCGCATCCTGTCCACCGGTAGCGTTGCTGCTCGCGAGCAACACGCGCATCGTTCCCTGCACCGGCAGCAATGACAACGGAATATAGGTCTCGATCGCCGCCGTGCCCGACGTGCCGTTCCCCAGGCCCGCGGCCCAGCCCGCAGCGGCGAACGTGCTGGAAGCGCCCAGCGTCGTGCCGATGCATGTCTGGCGTTCGATGCGCGTCACTGTGGCGTCCGACGCAGTCGTCGTCACCACGGTGGTCCATACCTGCTCGATGCCGGTGGCGACGCCCTTGACGGTGGAGACGTCGCAGCCGGTCGATGGGTTGTTGTCGGTGTCGAGCAGGATCTGGAAGCGGTGCTCCGCCGCCTGCACAGCGCACGCCAATGATCCGTACAGCAACGCCAGGCCCAGGCGAACGATGCCGCGTCGCAGAGTCGCGGCGAGCGGACGATCTTGGCGCATGCGTCCCCCTGGCTCCCCGGGTGGCATATTCGCTCCGCCACCGCGTCACTCGCGGGTCGGAAGGTTCCGCCCCGGCTTCACGCACCGCGCCGGGCGGCTAGCTCACCCGGTGAACGTCGAACGGCCGAAAAACACCGGCGTCGGTCCGACAGCGCCGCTCCATTCCGGGGCGCAACGCAGACGGTCGCCGATTCTTGCCAGTAGCGAACTGGCCTACAATCCCCTAAAAGGGTAGAGGGGACGCGCGCTCGGCGAGTCGAACGCATCGGCGGGTGCGTCTCAGACGGGCGTGGTGCGGGAAGTGCCAGAGGAGGGCTCGGCTCATGCGCTACCGGATCGCGAGACCAGCCGATCTGCCGATTTGCCAGGGCCTGATCGGACCCGGCTTTCGTGCCAGTCCACGCGTCGCCTCGCAGCTGCTGGCGCTGTGGGAGAACTTGCGCTCGAGCGGCGCCGTGGCAATCCACGTCATGGAGGATCCCGAGCGCCCCTCCGGCAAGGGTATCGAGGCATTCGCCCTGTGTGCCTTCGTGTCCGACGCTTTCATCGCGGAGTTCTGCCGCGCCCCGCAGCCCTATTTGTCGGCAATCATCTACGAGCGCGTGCTGGATGGTTTGTCACCCGTGCTCGGGCCGGCGGAAGTCAGGACGGCCAACAGCGGACCGGGGTTGAATTTCGTCGGCCTGCATTTCGCCACGCGCAATCCGGCACTCGGTGACGCGCGCACGAGACAGGCGCTGCAGGTCGCGAATACCGCATTCTTCTTCTTCTTCAGCGGCTACCGCATCGTCTCGATCATGCAGGAGGTCTACGGCCCCGAGCAGGCGGCTTACATGCAAGCCGGCGGGCTGCGCCTGCGCACCGACTTCGCCGAACACTTTGCCGACAAGCGAGCAAAGCCCCCGCCGAATGCCCAACCCTATCTATTCGGTCTCACCAAGGACGAGATCGCCCCGGGCGCGGTGTATCCGCTCTCGTTTCTGTTCCAGCCGCTGCCGCCGCGGTTCGGCTTTTCGCCCAGTGCGCAGCACTTGCTCGAGCGGGCCCTGCTCAGTATGACCGATGCCCAGGTCGCTCAAGACCTTGGCGTGTCGGTCGATGCGATCAAGAAGACGTGGCGCGCAATCTATCATCGGGTCGATGAAGTCGCACCGCGACTTTTTGAGTCAGTCGGACACGCCGTCGAGCACCAGCACCGCAGTGGCGAGCGCCGGCGCTACGTGCTGGAATATCTGCGCACGCATCTCGAAGAGTTGCGGCCCACCGTCACTCGTCGGAAATCGACCTGACGCGCCGCGTCATTGAACCAGCCAGTGACTTGTCCGGCGTCGTTGATGCCGTAGGCGAACGTCTGCCCGGGCAACGCATTCGGATCATCGAGGGTAGCGAACGTGTAGCCGGCGAAGGCAGGCGTCGGCGACACCAGCGCGAATGCAGTCGCCGCAAAAGCGATGAGGAACCGCCGCCTTGGCATGGCGCTCTCCCCGTGCCCACGCGAAAGGTTGACTGACAATTCCGCGAACGAATGATGCACAATCCGTGCTACACAGAACGATCTGTTGTTCAATCAGTCAGTTAATGTAATTCATCGAAATGGTGCAGCTGCGGTTTGTCAAAAAAGTCGACACGTGGTTGAGGGCACCACACCCGCCGCTCGTAACGGACTTCACGGTTCTGCAACGATGCGCGCCTTTCGTCTTTCGGGCCTGTTCGAGGCTTCCGACAGGGCGATCTTCGCTTCAGCGAGCCATGGGCTATCGGGCGTGTCGATGATCGAGCGCAGCGCCACCGCGGCCGACAGCCACGCGCGAGCATGCTCGATGTCTCCCTCGGTCAGGTAAAGGCGGCCGATAGCAGCCTCGAGTCTTGCCTTCTCGGCAATGTCGACTCGCAGTTTGTCGCGCGAGGAGGGCAACAGGCCCGCGGCGTCCAATCGAGACAGCGCCGCGCGCGCTTGGTGGTGTTCGCGCTGGAAACGCGCAGCACCGCTGCGAACTGCGGCAGCACATCGTTACGTTGCTGATCGGGGGTGTCGATCTGGCGAAGCGCCTGATCGAGTCGAGCCGCTCCGGCTTGGCGATCGCCCCCCGCATAGGCCAACTCCGCACGCACAATCGTCGCGCGCGCCGCATGCACGCTAGTGGTGTCTTGCGCCAATTGGAAGCCGGCATCGGCCTCGTCGAGTACCGTCGCCGCGCGATCGGTTTGGCCCATGGCGATCAGAATGTGGGCGAGCTCGACGCGCGCGCTGCGTGCTGAAAGCGAAGTCGGAGGCTCGGTTCTCGCGAACACGGCAATCGCCCGATCGAATGCGTCGGAGGCCGCGGCAAGCTCGCCGCGTTCAGCCTTGATACGCGCGGCGTAGATCGCCGGAAAGCCGGTTTGGCGGGCGCCTTCGCCGAAGACGTCGCGCGCCAGCGCCAGCGCCTGATCGGCGAGCTGCTCGGCTTCGACGTAGCGGCCACTCGCGGCCTCGATCAGTGCCTGGGTCGTCCGCGCGAACGCCACCGTGCCGTGTCGCGGACCCAGCACGAATTCGTAGATCTGCAGAGCTTTGCCGATCGTCTCGCGCGCTTCCGCAAGTCGCTGCTCCAACACGGCCGTCGGGAATGGCGGCGGCATCTACAACGGCCACTCGCTTACCTTGTTGCGAAGCATGGTTACCCGGAATGTCTCGGGACAAAGCGGCGGCGGCATCGAGAACGCGTCCTATCTAGAGGTCACGCAGCTCTCGGTGCTCGACAGCAGTATCGACAGCAATCGGTCGACGACCGGTACCGGCGGCGGCATCGATAACTTTGGCGGTAATGTTATCGTCAGCGGTAGTACGATCAGCGGCAACAGCGTCCCCTCGCTGGGCGGTGGTGTAAACAACGTCAACAACTCAGGCGTTGTGACCATCACCAATTCGACGATCAGCGGCAACAGCAGTGGCAGCGAGGGTGCGGGCATCTTCAACTCGCACCTGGTGGACCTCAATGTTCGTCAACCCGGCGGACCGTTCGGATCCACGGGTGAAACGCTGTTCGTTCGCCCAGCGCGCATCTTGACGTTTTCTCGCGCCCGCGCCATCCTGATACCACGCATTTCAACGAGAAGGAGTGGCCATGAGTCGACTGATTTTCGCTTTTATCTCGCTCGCCGCGACAGCGCTGCTCGGTTGCACCGGCATGTCGCCGGCATCCTATGAGACCGGATGGACGACGCTTCTCGACGGGCCAAGAGGCTTCGACGAAAACTGGACCCGTATGGGAGAGGCGAATTGGCGGATCGTCGACGGCGTCGCGCAGGCGGACACCGGCAAAAAAGGCGACAACAGCTTCCTGATGACCAGGAAGGCATACGGGGATTTCATGCTCCGCGCCGAGTTCTGGGTGAGCGACGACGCCAACTCTGGCATCTACCTGCGTTGCCCGGATCTCGCCAATGTCACCGACCGCAACTGCACCGAGGCTAACGTCTTCGATCAACGGCCGGACCCGACGTACGGCACCGGCGCAATCACGCATTTGTCGCCGATCAAGGACATGCCGAAGGCCGGGGGAAGGTGGAACGCGTTCGAGATCACCGCGCAGGGTCCACGGATCGTCGTCGTGCTCAACGGCGTGAAGACCGCTGAAACCGACAAGGCGCACGCGCTCCGTGGCAATATCGGGCTGCAATGGGCGCAGGGTGTCGTCAAGTTTCGCAAGGTCGAGATCAAACCGCTCTAGGCTGCAGGCTTCGCGGCGAGCATTTCCGGACGCCGCGACCCGCTAGTCCCGTTACCCAGCGAATCACAGGGGCTCGGCGCGATGCGAGCCCTCGGGTTTTTTGCGTGCCGGATGGTGCCTTTGGCGAGATCCAGATCGACTTCGTAACGAACATTGCCACAGTGGCAGCTTCCGGAGTAGTGCTTGAGAGACATCGGGTTCCTCCTGTGCTGAAGCGTATGTCTGCGATCAGTA
>JBOIGD010000020.1:0-3825 GCA_050742615.1 Casimicrobiaceae bacterium
AGCTCGTGGATCAGGTCGAAGAAGGCGAACAGCGCCAGCAAGGCGACGAAAATCAGCGTCGTCGCATAGAGAACTTCACGCCCGACGTAGCGGTTGAGCGTTTTCATGCCGGGCGCGGCCGCGGCAGCCAGCCGCGCACCGAAAGCCGCTTCGCGAACAGCACGACGACGACGGCGGCGGCGACCGCGTGAACCGTGATGAGGCCGACCAGCAGCGACACGCGGCCCTGCGCGATCGTGCTTTGCACGATATTCAGGCAATTGTTGTAGAGCATGTACATGAACAGCGCGGTGAACAGATTGAACGAGCGGCCCATGCGCGGGTTGACATAGGCCAGCGGTATCGCCAGCAGCACCAGCAGGAATGCGCTGATCGGCACCGAAATGCGCCAGAACAGCTCGGCGCGCTCGGGCGCGCCGCCGGTGACGATCAGCACCCCGGTCGGCAGCGCCTTCAGCGACGTCGGCAGCGCGCGCACCTCCGCCGGCTCGATGCGCCGCCCGAGGCGCTGGAATTCCGCCGTGCGGAAATCGGCGCTGCCGGGCTGACCCTCGTAGCGGCGCCCGTCCTCGAGGACGATGAACCGGTCTCCGTTCGGCGCCTCCTCGAGGTGACCCGAGCGGGCGACGGTCGTCACGTCCTTGTCGCTGTCGATCGAATGCAGGAAGACGTTGCGGATCGTCCCGTCCAGCGTGTTGATGCGCTCGATGAACACAACGAGCTTCGCCTGGCGGAACTCCTTGAACAGCCCCGGCGTCAGCAGCGACAGCTCCTCGCGCGATTCGAGCTGCCGCTCGTATTCGAGCCGCTTGCTCTCGGCCCAGGGCGACAGCCACACCGACAGGACGACGATGCCCAGCAGGAACGGCGTCGCGAACCAGAGAATCGGCTTCAGCCACGCGGTCAGGCTCTGCCCGGACGTGAACCAGACGATCATTTCGCTGTCGCGGTACCAGCGCGACAGGGTCAGCAGCACGGTCAGGAACAGCGCGACCGACAGGAGGATGTTGAAGTAGAAGAGGGCATTAAACCCCAAAAGCGCCAGAACACCTTCGGGAGCCACGGTTCCCCCGGCGGCGCGGGCCAGCAGCCGCAGCGTCAGATTGGTGAAGAGTATTCCCAGCAGCACCAGGAAAAGCGCGACCGCGGTAGCGGTCAATTCTCGCACCAGGCTGCGCCGGAATACCATGACGACGGAAATATTTTGACTTTTTCAGGCCGATTTGCCGATAATGCGGATCGTACCGCCTAAAGGCAAATTTTTCGTTCGAGGAAGGCGATGGAATTTACCATAAAAAGCGGCAGCCCGGAGAAGCAGCGCAGTGCCTGCGTCGTCGTCGGAGTCTTCGACAACCGCAAGCCGAGCCTTTCGGCCGAATTGATCGATCGCGCGTCGGGCGGGTACATCAGCGAGATCATTCGCCGCGGCGACATGGAAGGCAAGCTCGGCAGCACGCTGCTGCTGCACAACGTGCGCGGGACGCTGGCCGACCGGGTCCTGCTGGTCGGCATGGGCAAGGAGCGCGATTTCCGCGAGCGCGAGTTTCGCAGCACCATCCGCGCCGCAGTGCGTCTGCTGAACGAAACCGGATCGTACGAGGCGGTGGTCTACCTCACCGAGGAAAAGGTCAAACGGCGCGAAGTCGCCTGGCGCGTCGAGCATGCGGTCGTCGTGGCGATGGAGGCGGTTTACCGCTTCGACCAGATGAAAAGCCAGCCCTCCGACGTGCGCCGGCCGCTGCGCAAGCTGACCATGTCGGTGCCGCAGCGCAGCGACCTTTCCTCGGGCGAGGCCGCCGCGGCGCGGGGTCTGGCCATCGCGCACGGGATGGACTTGGCACGCGACTTGGGCAATCTCCCCGGAAACATCTGCACCCCCGCGCACCTGGCCGAGCGGGCGCAGGCGCTGGCGCAGGAGCTGGGCTTCAAATGCGAGGTGCTCGACCGCGGCAAGCTCGAAGAGCTGAAAATGGGATCGTTTCTTTCCGTGGCGAACGGCAGCGATCAGCCGCCGAAATTCATCGTGCTCGAATACCTGGCCGGCGGCAAGAAGCAGAAACCGCTGGTCCTGGTCGGCAAGGGGATTACGTTCGACAGCGGCGGAATCTCGCTCAAGCCCGGCACGGACATGGATCAGATGAAGTTCGACATGTGCGGGGCGGCCAGCGTTCTCGGGGCTTTCCGCGCCGTCGCCGAACTCAAGGCGAAGGTCAACCTCATTGGCCTGGTGCCCACCTGCGAGAACATGCCCAACGGACGGGCGACCAAGCCGGGAGACATCGTCCGGAGCATGTCAGGGCAGACGGTCGAAGTGCTCAATACCGACGCTGAGGGCCGCCTGATCCTGTGCGATGCGCTGACCTATGCCGAGCGCTATGAGCCGGCCGCGGTCGTCGACATCGCGACCCTGACCGGCGCCATGGTCGTCGCCCTCGGCCACGTCGCCTGCGGCGTGTTCAGCAACAGCGACAGCCTCGGGCGCGCGCTGCTCAATGCCGGAGAGGACGCGTTCGACCGTGCCTGGCAACTGCCGCTGTGGGACGACTATCAGGAGGCGTTGGCCAGCAATTTTGCCGATTTCGCCAACATCGGCGGACGTGCTGGTGGCAGCATCACCGCGGCCTGCTTTTTGTCGAAGTTCGCCAAGAAATTCGACTGGGCGCACCTGGACATCGCCGGCGTCGCCTGGAAGGAAGGCAAGGAAAAGGGTGCAACCGGCCGGCCGGTCGCGCTGCTTACCACCTGGGTGCTGGCGCAGGAGGCCGCCCCGTAGTTCGCGCGCGCCCACACCTGCGCAGAATCTTCCGACGGCAGCGACCATGACCTCGATCGATTTCTACACGCATGTGAGCGATCGCCTCGAGGTCGTGGCGAAGCTGGTGGCCAAGGCTTTTGCCCGCCATGGCAGCGTGCGCGTGCTGACGTGCGACGCGGAGTCGACCGCCGCGCTGGATCGCCTGCTCTGGATCGAGCCGGCAACCGGCTTCCTGCCGCATGGCCGGCTCGGGAGCAGCCTCGCCCACGAAACCCCGATCTGCGTCGACCACGCGCTCGAGCACCAGGGCCCGGCCGCCGTGCTGATCAATCTGCACCGGGAGCCGCCGCCGTTCTTCTCGCGTTTCGAGCGGCTGGCCGAAGTGGTCGGCGTCGACGAGGCCGAAACGGCCGCGGCGCGGGAGCGTTATCGCTTTTACCGTCAACGCGGCTACGAGCTTTTCAGCCACAACCTCGGCGAGCGCGACTGATGGCGAGCGCGCGCGAGCTCCTCGAGCAGGCCGACGCCCTGATGCGGCGTAACCGCAGCCGCGACGGCATGAGCATCCCCGTGCTGACCGACGTCGTCGCCGCCGCAACGGTGGACGACTCCTCCGCCATCGACGTGCCGGTGTTGACCGACGTGGTCGAACGCGGCGCCCGCCCGGCAATGCCGGAAGACGCGGCGCCGGCGGCCGTACCGGCGCCGCTCGCAGGCGCCGTCCCCGTCGCAGTGCGGGCCGACGCAGCCGCGATCGTGCTCCCTGCGGACGAGGGCGCGGCGATCATGCGCTCGCTCGAGGTCGTTCCGGTCGGGTTGCCGATGCAAGGCGACATGTCGGACTGGCTGGTGATGGACACGATCGAGCCCTCGACCCACAGCATCACCGGCGTGGCGCCCGACACCCTGGCCGTGTTGCCGCCGGTGACGCTGAAGGCGCCGGCCTCCGGTCCGCCGCCGCCGCCCCGCGTCGTGCTGGACGAAGCGGCGCAGGCGGAAGCGGCGCCCGCGCCGGAGCCGCCGGCCCCTGCTCCGAGCGCCGAGGAAGAGGCGGCTCGCGAGGCCCGCGC
>JBOIGD010000021.1:0-4664 GCA_050742615.1 Casimicrobiaceae bacterium
GCTGATCGTCTATGAAGGTGTGAAGACGATGGGTATAGGCGCCGAAATATCGGCGATGATCGCCGAGAGCGATGCCTTCGATTTTCTCGACGCCCCGATCGCGCGGCTCGGCGGCGCCGATACGCCGCTGCCGTACAATCCCGTGCTCGAAAAGGCCGCCGTGCCGCAGGAAGACGACATCTTCGCGAGGGCGCGCCGCCTGGTACGCGAGGGCAAAGCCTGATGCCGGTCGAGGTCATCCTGCCCAAGGTCGACATGGACATGGAGACCGGCATCATCACCGAGTGGAAAGTGGCGTCCGGCGATCGCGTGCGGCAGGGCCAGATCCTGTTCGACATCGAGACGAACAAGTCGGTGATGGAGGTCGAGTCGCCCGGAAGCGGGACCATCCGCGACCTGGCGCCGATCACCGGCGAACCGATCGCGGTCGGCACGCCGGTCGCCTGGATCGATACCGAGGGCGCGGCCGCGGCGGCGATGCCCGCCGCGGCACCGCGCTCCGAGCCCGTGCTGGAAGAGGCGCCGCGCGCGCCGCAGCGGACGGTCGCGCCGGCACCGCCGTCGTCCCCCGCCGCCGCCTCGTCCGGCGCGGTCCGCGCGACGCCGTTCGCGCGCCGGACGGCGCGCATGCTCAACGTCGACCTGGCCCAAGTCGCCGGATCCGGCCCGGCCGGACGCATCGTCGAAAAAGACATCGCGGATCACGCCGGCGCCGCGACCGGGCGATCGCGCGCCGGCGCGGGTGCCGATCGCATCGTCCCGTTCAATCCGGTGCGCCGCATCGTCGCGCAGCGGATGGCCGAGAGCGCGCGCAGCGCGCCGCATTTCTTCGTCACGGCACAGATCGAAATGGCGGCGCTGCAGCAGGCGCTGCGGCACTTCGGTCAGGACCGCCCGACGCCCGATGGCGCGCGGCCGAGCATGACGGTCGCGCTCGCGCATCTCGCCGGTCGCGTCCTGGTCGCCCACCCGTTGCTGAACGCAAGCATCGAGGGCGATGCCGTGCGCCTGCACGCGGGAATCAACGTCGGCGTCGCGATCGACGACGAAGGCGACCTGTTCGTTCCGGTCCTGCGCGATGTCCCGTCGCGCACGCTGGAGGATCTCGCGCGCGAGTTCGCGCGGCTGCGCGCCGCCGTGCACTCGCGCCAGATCGTGCCGGACGACATGCGCGGAGGGACGTTCACGATCTCCAACCTCGGCATGTACGGCGTCGACGCGTTCACCGCGATCATCAACGCGCCCGAAAGCGCGATCCTCGCCGTCGGACGCACGATCGATACGCCGGTCGGCCGCGACGGCCAGGTCGTGCTGCGGCCGATGGCGACGTTCACGCTCTCGTCGGACCATCGCCTCGTCGACGGCGTGACGGCGGCGCGCTTTGTCGCCGATTTGCGCGGAGCGATCGAGCACCCCGAGCTGCCGGCGTGATTTTGCGCTCGGACGCAAGACGGTGAAAACGAATCGTTGCCGAGATCGGCGGCGGACGGTATAAGAACGTGCGGCGGCATGCGCGTCCGGTGTCGCTCGGCACTTATATTCTGGAGGAGTGACATGACTCATCTATCGCGTGCAATCTTCATCGGCGCTGCCACGCTGGCGGTGGCGCTGGCGCCTCTGAGCGCAACGGCGCAGACGCCGAAGGGCAAGCTGGTGCTGTATACCTCGCAGCCGGAGCGCGACGCCACGCAGACGACCACGGCGTTCAAGCAGGCCTATCCCGGCGTCGAGGTCGAGGTGTTTCGGTCCGGCACGACCGAGCTGATGGGCAAGCTCGCCGCGGAGTTCGCCGCCGGAGCACCCAAAGCGGACGTGCTCCTGATCGCCGATGCGGCGAGCATGGAATCGCTGAAAAAGGATGGCCGCCTGCTCGCCTATCCGGAGGCCAACGTCGCCGGCCTGGAACCCGGGACGTACGACGCCGACCACACTTATTTCGGGTCCAAGCTGATCACCACGGGGATTGCGGTCAACACGGCCGCGAAGAGCCGGCCCGCGTCGTGGGCCGACCTCGCCAAGCCGGAGCACAAGGGCCAGATCGCGATGCCGAGCCCGCTGTACTCGGGCGCGGCGGCGATCATGCTGGGGACGATGACCGCGCGCTCCGATCTGGGCTGGAGCTTCTTCGAAAAGTTGAAGGCCGACGGCGCCGTCGCGGTGCGCGGCAACGGCGCGGTGCTCACCGCCGTGGCGAGCGGTGAAAAACCGTACGGCGTGCTGGTCGACTTCATGGCGTTCAACGCCAAGGCGAAAGGCTCGCCGATCGACTTCGTTTTCCCCGCCGAAGGCGTTCCCGCGGTCACCGAGCCCGTGGCGATGCTGAAAACGACGCAAAACCCCGCGGCGGCGCGCGCGTTCATCGATTTCATCCTCTCCGATGCGGGACAGAAGCTCGCGCTGTCGATGGGATACATCCCGGCGCGGTCGAGCGTCGGCACGCCGTCGTGGCTGCCGCCCGGCACCAAGATCAAGCTGATGCCCACCAACATCGCGAACGTCGTGCAGAGCAACAGCGCCAATCTGAAGCGCTTCGCCGAGCTTTTCGGCAACTGAGCGGCGCGGCGGCAGGCGCGCCCGGATGGCCGAGACGGAGGGCTGGCGCGAGCGCGCCGAGGACACGGCACTCCTGTGGGCGCTGGTCGCGATCGTCGCGATCCTGTCGCTGCTGCCGCTGGCGCGGCTCCTGCTCGAGGGTGTCGCGCCGGCCGGCCGGTTCTCGACCGCCGCCCTCTCGGACGTGCTGTCCAGCGCGACCACGTGGACCGCCACGCGGCACAGCCTGGTGACCGCTTGCGGCGGTACGCTGCTGGCGGTGCTGATCGGCGCCACGGTCGCCGTGCTGGTCTCGTTGACCGATATCCGCGGGCGCAACGCCTTTGTCTTCTGTTTCGTGCTGCCGTTGATGATCGCGCCGCAGGTGGTGGCGCTGGCTTGGCTGCAGCTTTTCGGGCCGTCGAGCACGCTGCTCAAGATGCTCGACCTCGCGCCGGCGATGGGCAGCCGCAATCCGCTTTATTCGGCCCAGGGCATCGTCCTACTGCTGGGCGTGCAGTACGCGCCGCTGGTTTTCCTGACCCTGCGCGCCGGCCTGCGCACCCTGCCGCAAGAGCTGCTCGAGGCAGGGCTTGCCGCAGGCGCCAGACCGCTGACGATCCTGCGCACGATCGTCCTGCCGCTGATGACGCCGCCGCTGGTCGCCGGCATCGCGCTGTGTTTCGTTTCGTGCCTGGGCAATTTCGGCATTCCCGCCTTCCTCGGCATCCCGGGCAATTACCTGGTCCTGCCGACGCTGATCTACCAGCGCCTCGCCGGCTTTGGTCCGAGCGTGCTGTCCGAGGTCGCCGTGCTGTCGATGCTGATCGGCTTCATCGCGGTGCTCGGCATCTTCCTGCAGGACCTGATGCTGCGCCGGCGCGACTTCCGCATCACGACGACGTCGAATGCGATGCGCCCATTCGAGCTCAAGCGCTGGCGCCCGCTGGTCGAAGCCGGCCTCTGGGCGCTGAGCATCGTCGTCCTGATGCTGCCGCTGATCGCGCTGCTGCTGACCTCGCTCGTTCCCGCGATCGGCGTGCCGCTGACCGCGAAGTCGGCGACGCTGGCGAACTACGACTACGTGCTGTTCGACCACGCGGCGGCGAAGCGGGCCTTCGTCAACAGCATCAGCCTGTCGGCGACGGCGGCGATCGTCATCGTCCTGATCGCGGTCCCGCTCGCGTATTTCCTGGTCTGGCGGCGCTCGCGGCTCTTGCGTCTGCTGAACCTGATCACCGAGCTGCCCTACGCGCTGCCCGGCGTCGTCCTGGCGATCGCCGCGATCCTGGTGTTTCTCAAGCCGCTGCCGGTGCTCGGCGTATCGCTGTACAACACCGTCTGGATCATTCTGTTCGGTTACCTTGCGCGTTTCCTCGTGCTCGGTCTGCGCCCGGTGATCGGCGGCTACTACCAGCTCGATCGAACGCTCGAGGAGGCGGCGCAAATCGCCGGCGCGCGCCTCACGCGCCGACTGCGCACGATCATCCTGCCGCTGGTCGCGCCGATGGCGACCGCGGGCGCGCTGCTGGTGTTTCTGACGGCGTTCAACGAGCTCACCGTATCGGCCCTGCTCTGGTCGTCGGGCGCCGAGACGCTGGGCGTGGTCGTCTTCTCGTTCCAGCAGGGCGGCGACTCGACTTACGCGGCGGCGCTCGCGATGCTCACGGTGGCCGTCACGATCGTGCTGATGCTCTCGACGCTGCTCACGACCGGCAACAAAGCAAGGGGGGTGCTGCCTTGGCGCGGCTGATCGTCGATCGCGTCACCAAGGCGTTCGGCGCGTTCCGCGCGCTCGACGAGGTCTCGCTCGACGTCGACGACGGCGAGTTCATGGCGATACTCGGCGCGTCTGGTTGCGGCAAGACGACCCTGCTGCGGCAGATCGCGGGCTTCGACAAGCTCGACGCCGGCCGCATCGTCATCGGCGCTGCGGCCGTCTCGACCCCGACAAGGCACGTGCCTCCGGAGCGGCGGCGCATCGGCATCGTGTTCCAGTCGTACGCGCTGTGGCCGCACATGACCGTCGCCGGGAATGTCGCGTATGGGCTGACCGTCGCGGGCGTGCGCGACCCGGAGCGGGCGCGGCGCGTCGAGGCGGCGCTCGCGCTGGTCGAGCTCGAAGGCTATGC
>JBOIGD010000022.1:0-6935 GCA_050742615.1 Casimicrobiaceae bacterium
GCCTACAAGCTGGTCTCGTTCATCATCGCCGCGGCCTATGCGGGCCTGGCGGGCGGGCTGCTGGGGGTCATGCAGGGGTTCATGCCGCCCGACGCCTTTCACTTCGACACCTCGGGGCAGCTCGTGATCCAGACCGCCATCGGCGGCAGCGGCACGCTGTTCGGCCCGCTCGTCGGCGCTGCCGTCTGGCTGTTCCTGCAGGACTTCCTGCAGGGCACGCTCCACATGGGAACGACCTGGAAGCTGGCCCTCGGCGTGATCTTCGTGCTGCTGGTGGTCTTCCTGCGCCGCGGCATCATCGGCGGCCTTGAAGATCTGTACTCGATGGTGTTCCGCAAGGGGGTGCCCGCCGAGGCGCACACCGAGACGCCGGCGGTTCGGACGGGCGCCCGGCCTGCAGCGGCCCCGCCGGTTCCTCCACGGCGAATCTCGGCTGCCGCCACCGGCGATGGCCCCGTCCTGCAGGTCAGTGGTTTGACCAAGCACTACGGCGGCGTGATTGCCAACGAGAACATCGACTTCAGTGTCCGACGCGGGGAACTGCGCGGCATCATCGGGCCCAACGGCGCCGGCAAGACGACGTTCTTCAAGATGCTGACCTGCGAAGTCACGCCGACCTTCGGGGGGATTATGTTCGAGGGTCGCGACATCACCGGAATGGACGTGACCGAAGTCTGCCAGCTCGGCCTGACCAAGAGCTACCAGGTCAACCAGTTGTTCGACAAGCTCACTGTGGCCGATAACGTAACTATATCGGCGCTGGCCGAGCGCCGCGGCAGCTTCCGGCTCGACCTCTTGTCGCGCGTGGATCGCGTCGAGGGCTTGCAGGCGCAGGTGGCGCACACGCTGGATTTGGTGAACCTTACCCATCGGGCCAACGCCCGCGTGTCCGAGCTTGCCTACGGCGAGAAGCGGAGACTGGAGGTGGCGCTGGCGCTGGCGTCGTCGCCCAGTCTGCTGCTGCTCGACGAGCCGCTCGCGGGCATGAGCCCCGCCGAGCGCGTCGAAACGGTGAAGCTGCTGCGCTCGATCGCCCAGGGACGGACGTTGATCGTCATCGACCACGACATGGATTTGCTGTTCGAGCTGGTCTCGTACGTCACGGTCCTGCAGGAGGGCCGCCTTCTGGCCGAAGGGACGCCCGACGAGATCAGGAACAACGCCGCCGTGCAGGCGGCTTACGTGGGCGGCATGCACGCCGTGGGACAGCCATGAGCGCGCAGGGCCGCCCCAAGCGCGACACAACCTGCGCGTCCAAGCGAACACGGCGACATCAGCATACAAGGGTAGTCCTGTGAGCCTCGTCGAAGTCAAGGGGCTGAACTCCTACTACGGCGACTCGCACATCCTGTTCGACGTCGACCTGCACATCGAGCAGGGCGAGGTGGTGGCCCTTCTCGGTCGCAACGGCGCCGGCAAGAGCACGACACTGAAGAGCCTGATGGGCGTGGTCACGCCGCGTTCGGGTTCGGTGCGGTTCGACGGCGCCGAGATCGCCGGCCGGAAGAGCCACGTGATCGCGCGTGCGGGGATGCAGTTGGTGCACGAGGAGCGGCGCATCTTCCGCACCCTCAGCGTCGAGGAGAACATCTTCCTTGCCGGGCTGAGCGCCAAATCGCGCTGGCCGCTGGCTCGTGTCTACGAGATGTTCCCGCGCCTGAAGGAACGGCGCAGCAACCGCGGCGCCGATCTTTCCGGAGGCGAGCAGCAGATGCTGGCGATTGCGCGGGCCCTCGTCCGCTCACCGAAGATCGTCCTGCTCGACGAGCCGTTCGAGGGTCTCGCGCCGGTGATCGTGCGCGACCTGCTGGAGGCCTGCCGCAAGCTTGCGGCGGCCGGCCAGACGATCGTGCTGGTCGAGCAGAATCTCGCCGCGACACTGGCGCTGGCGCAGCGCGTCTACATCATCAACAACGGGCACATCGTGCACGAAGGGCCGGCGCAAGAGATCCGCGCGCAGCCGGAGCTTTTACAGCGCTATCTGGGCGTGTGACGGAAGCGGCGAAGCCGGCCTGGGTCATGGGCCACATGAGCGTGAAGGATGCCGCAAGCTGGGAGCGGTATCGCCAGAGCGTGCCGGCGACACTCGCCCCTTTTGGCGGCAAGGTCGTGGTCCGAGGCACGGTGACCGACAGGCTCAGCGGAACGCACCGCCACAGCGACGCCGTCGTGCTGGAGTTTCCGAACGTCGAGGCGGCGCGCGCCTGGCACGCCTCCGCGGCGTATCAGGCGATCATTCCATTGCGGCACGATGCAGCGGAGGTCGATCTCGTCATCGTCGCGAGCTGAGCCGCGTCGCCCTCGATCGCGAGCTCCGCGTGCGATCCGGATTCAGGCCACGACCACCGTCTTGACGTTGACGAACTCGCGAATCCCATACGAAGACAGCTCGCGGCCGTAGCCGCTTTCCTTGACGCCGCCGAACGGCAACCGCGGGTCGGAGCGCACGGCATCGTTGACGAAGACGCAGCCGCTGTCGATCAGCTCGGCGGCGATGTGCTCGCCGCGAGCGAGATCGCGCGTGATGACGGCGCCGCCCAGCCCGAACGTCGAGTCGTTGGCCACCGCGATCGCCTCGGCCTCAGTCTTGACCGCAATGACCGCCGCCACCGGGCCGAAGAGCTCCTCGTCGTACGCCGGCATGCCACGCCGCACGTCGGTCAGCACCGTCGCCGGATAGTACGCGCCGGGGCCCGGCGGGATCACGCCGCCCAGCAGGCGCCGTGCCCCGCGGGCGATGCTGGCCTCGACCTGGCCGTGCAGCGCATCGCGCAAGTCGCGGCGGGCCTGCGGGCCGATGTCGGTCGCATCGTCGAAAGGGTCGCCCATTTTGGCGGCTGCCATGCGCTCGACAAATAGCGACTCGAACCGGGCGCGAACGGGCTCGACGACGATGAAGCGCTTGGCGGCGATGCAGCTCTGCCCCGAGTTGACCAGGCGCCCCTTGGTGCAGATCTTCGCCGCGAGCTCCAGGTCGGCGTCCTCCAGGATCAGGTAGGGATCGCTGCCGCCCAGCTCCAGGACCGTCTTCTTCAACATCTCCCCCGCCTTGCGGGCAACCGCGCGGCCGGCCGCCCCGCTGCCGGTCACCGTCACCGCGCGTACCAGCGGGTGCTCGATCACCGCTTCGACCTGCTTGTTGCCGATCATCAACGTGCGAAACAGGTTCTTGGGGAAACCGGCCCGGCGGAATACGTCCTCGATCGCGAGTGCGCATCCGGGAACGTTGGAGGCATGCTTGAGCACCGCTGCGTTGCCGGCCATCAGGCCCGGGGCGGCGAAGCGGAAGACCTGCCAGAACGGAAAATTCCACGGCATCACCGCGAGCACGACGCCGAGCGGATTGAACCTGACGAAGCTGCTGCGCGCCTCGGTCGCGATCGTCTCGCGCTCGAGGAACCGCGCGGCGTTGTCGGCGTAGAAGTCGCAGCCGAGCGCGCATTTCTGCGCTTCGGCGATGCCCTCCTTCACCGGCTTGCCCATCTCGCGCGCCATCAGGCGCGCGTGGTCGTGCGCCTCGGCGCGCAGGATCCCGGCCGCCCTGCGCATAGGCCCGGCGCGGTCCGCGATCGGCGTCCGCCGCCATTCGACAAATGCCGCAGCGACCTCGTCGATGATCTTCCTGACGGCGTTTGGCGCGGCTTCGTCGTAGGATTCGAACACCTCGCCGGTTGCCGGGTTGATGGCCTTGATCGTCATGACTTGACTCCGCAGATTGGTTGCCCGCGCCGTCGGCTCCCGCAAAGGGCGCGCCGGGTGAGACCGCGCGAGCCGCGACTCGTTCTTGACCGGCCGGGCACCTTGCGCGCCCGGCGAAAGCTCGAGCTTACATCCCGAGCAGGTGCGGCAGCCAGAGCGAGATCGCGGGGATGTAGGTGACCAGCATCAGCACGGCGAACATCACGCCGTAGAACGGCCATATGCCACGCATCACCTGCTCCATGGTGACGTTGCCGACCGCGCATCCGACGAACAGCGTCGCCCCCACCGGTGGCGTCAAGAGGCCGAGGCCGAGATTGAGCAGCATGATCATGCCGAAGTGCACCGGATCGACGCCGAAGGTGCTGACCACCGGCAGCAGGATCGGCGTGCAGATCAGCAAGAGCGGAGCGAGATCCATCAGGCAGCCCAGAACGAGCAGCATGGCATTGATCAGCATCAGGATCACTTCCTTGTTGTGCGAAAGCGTCAGGAAGAATGCCGTGATTTTCGCCGGAAGCTGCATCAACGCCATCACGTAGCCGAATGCCGACGCGCATGCGATCAGCGTCATCACCATCGCCACGGTCTTCAGTGTCCGGTGAACGAGCCGTGGCAGGTCGCGCCAGCGGTAATCGCGATAGACGAACATCGTGACGAAGAAAGCCCACAGCGTGGCCACCGCGCCGGCTTCGATGGCGGTGAAGATGCCGCCAAGGATTCCGCCGATGATGATCACGATCGTGATCAGTCCCCACAGCGCGTCCACGGTGATCCTGCCCGCCTGCCGCAACGGCACCGACTCGCCGCGCGGGTGATTGTCGCGGCGGCCGATGTAGAGACACAGCGCGATCAGCGCGGCACCCAGCAACAGCCCCGGCATGATGCCGGCCATGAAAAGGCTGGTGATCGAGATCAGGCCCCCGGTGGCCAGCGAGTAGATCACCGCGTTGTGGCTCGGCGGCACCAGGATCGCCTGTACCGACGCGCTGATGGTCACGTTGGTCGCGAACGCGCGCGGGTAGCCGACCCTCTCCATCTGCGGGATCATCACCGAGCCGATCGCCGACGTGTCGGCCACCGACGAGCCCGAGATGCCGGACAGGAACGTGGTCGCGACGATGTTGACCGCGGACAGGCCGCCGCGAACGCGCAGCACGCCGACCAGGACGTTCGCGAACGCGACCAGGCGGCGCGCCATCCCCCCCTCCGCCATGATCGCGCCGGCGAGCACGAAAAACGGGATCGTCAGCATCGCGACCTTGCTGACACCATCCGAGATTTTGAGCATGACCGCCTCGAGCGGCACGCCGATCCAGATAGCGCCGGCGATCGCGGCGAGGCCCAGCGAATAGGCGATCGGTACGCCCAGCGCAAACAGGACGAACAGGCACCCCAGAAGCACCACGATATCCATCAGTCGATGCCAGCGAGCGTCAGTCGAACGCGGCGGTGGAGTGCGCGTCCCCGACCTTGTCCACTGCGTGCCCCAGGGTCAGCCGCTCGACGACGAACAGCAGCAGAATCGCCCCGCCGATCGGTATCGGCAGATAGGTGACACCCACCGACAGCGACGGAAAATCAGCGATGGTGTTCGACCATGTAGCCTCGACCAGGCCGATGCCCTTGATCGTCATGAACCAGGCCATCAGGCCCATCAGCAGCTCGACGGCGACGTCGGCGACGCGCCGCCATCGCTTGGGCAGCGTACCCACGACCAGAGTCACGTTCATATGCAGCCCGAACCGGTAGCAGGCGGCCGCGCCGAAGAACGTGAGCACGATGGTGAGGAGCACGGCCATCGGCTCGGGCCAGGAAGCGGCACGGTTGATCACATAGCGTGTGTAGACGGCCCAGGGGATCACCGCCGAGATCAGTACCAGCGAGCTGCCGGCGATGATCACGCACAACAGATACAGGGCGTCCATCGCCCTGCGGTAGAGAACCGCCATCGATTCCTCCCTCCGTAACGGCACCGATCGTCATGGCCCGTAAACGCGCCGCGTCAGGCTCGCGGCGAGGCCAGACGAAACCGGAGCATGCCAACGGCACGCTTGCCCCGGTTCGATTACCGAGCCCAGGTGGCGAACCGTGGCAACGCCCGGAATCGCCCGCGCTACCGAACTTCCTGGATGCGCTTGATCACGTCGGCGTACTTCGGACCGTACTTGTCCCACACCGGCTTGACCGCCGCCTGGAACGGCTTCTTGTCGGCGATCTCGATGATCTGGATCCCCGCTGCCCGGGCCTTGTCCATCGCGGCCTTCTCGTACTTCTCCCACAGCACGCGCTCTTCGAACTGCGCTTCGCGGCCGAATTTCACCAGCAGCGCCTGGTCGTCCTTGGACAGCGTGTTCCAGGTCTTTTTCGAGAACACCAGCATTTCGGGGACGATCAGGTGCTCGTCGAGCGTGTAGTACTTGGCAACCTGATAGTGGTTGTCGAACACGAAGCTAGGCGGGTTGTTTTCCGCTCCGTCGACGACTCCGGTCTGCAGCGCGTTGAACACCTGGTCGTAGCCCATCGACACGCCGTTGCCACCGAGCGAATTCATCATGTCGACGAACATCGGATTGCCCATGACCCGGAACTTCATGCCCTTCAGGTCGGCAATGCTCCGAATGGGTTTCTTGGTGTCGTACAGGCTGCGCGCACCGGCGTCCATCCAGCACAGGGCGACCAGGCCCGCCTTCGGATTGTTGGTCACCTTGTCCATCAGCTCCTGGCCGATCGGCCCGTCGATCACCCTCTGCATGTGCGCCGTGCTGCGGAACAAGTACGGCATATTGAACACGTTGAGATCGTCGATGACCGGGCCGAGCGCGCCGACGCTGACGCGCGCGAACTGCAGCGCGCCGACCTGCGCCTGCTCGATCATCTCCTTCTCGCCGCCGAGCTGCATCGTGCCGTACATCTGCACCGAGATGCGCCCGTTGGTGGCCTTCTCCATCTTCTTGCCGAAGTTCTCCACCGCCACCACCGTCGGGTACCCGGCCGGATGCACGTCGGCCGCCTTCCACACCTGCTTCTGCTGCGCCGCGCCGATGCCGGGCAGCGCGAGCAGCGACGACGCCACGGCGGCGCCGATGAAATGCCGGATCATCGAATCCTCCTCTGATAAGATTCCTCAGTCATCATACAACCATGCCACCTGCTGCCGTCAAGATCCGGCCGCTGTCGCCCGAGCGCAAGCTCTCGCGCGGCCTGTTCGACCAGCTCGCCGAGCAGATCAAGAG
>JBOIGD010000023.1:0-17074 GCA_050742615.1 Casimicrobiaceae bacterium
GCGCTGATCGCTGCGTTGCGCTCGGGCCGCATCGCCGGCGCCGCGCTCGACGTGTTCGAGCAGGAGCCGGTGGACCCGGCGAACGCGCTGCTAATGATGGACAACGTGATCGTCACGCCGCACTCGCTGTGCTGGACCGATGAGTGCTTTCACAACATGGCGTCGACCGGGCTGGCCAGCATCGTCGATGCGCTGTCCGGCCGCAAGCCGGAGTTCGTCGTCAATCCCGAGGCGCTGGACCACCCGCGCGTGCGGGCCTGGCTCAAGCGCTGAAGGCGGCATCTAGCGCCCGCCCCAGCGCCCCAGCCTGCCGCGCCAGTAGCGCAGCATGATGAAGCCGCCGACCATCCCGCCCAGGTGCGCGAAATGCGCGACGCCTTCCTGGGTGCCGGTGACGCCGAGGAACAACTCGATCAGCGCGTAAACCACGACGAACACGCGGGCGGGCATCGGAATCGGCGGGAACAGCAGCATGACCCTGTTGTTGGGAAAGTACATCCCGTAGGCGAGCAACAGGCCGAAGATGCCGCCCGAGGCACCGACCGTCGGATAGACATTGCCGCTGATGCCGGCGACGATCAGCTGCGCCACGGCGGCGGAAAGCACGCAGACCAGGTAGAACGTCAGGTAGCGTCGGCTACCGAAAACGCGTTCGATCGCGCTGCCGAACATGTACAGCGCGAACATGTTGAAGGCCAGGTGCAGCAGGCTCCCGTGAAGGAACGCGTAGGTCAGCAGTTGCCAGGGCGCGAACGCGACGCCGGCATCGACCTGCGAGGCCGCGAGCGGCCACAGCGCGAAAAAAGGCACCAGGACGCCGGGCGCGACGCTCTGCAACAGGAACACGGCGACATTGGCGACGATCAGCGCAGTCGTGACGGGGGGCATGAGCGTTAGTTTGGGGCCCGCACGCCCGGAGTCAACCGGCTCCGACCCTTGGGCAGCGCGTCGGGCAAGCGGCTTTGGCCGCACCGGCTTATGATGATGGCATAATAGGGTCCGAACGCCCGCCGGAGAAGCTTATGCATCTGAGCACGTGCCGTACCTTGGTCGCCATCGGGTTGGCTGTGGCCGGCATCGGTGCGGCCGGCGCATCGGCGATATTGACGGTGCGACCGATGTTTCCGCGCGACAATGTCTGGAACGTCGCCGTGGACTCCCTTCCGGTCGACGCGAGCTCGGCGGCGTACGTGACGACGATCGGCACGGCCAAGCCGATGCACGCCGACTTCGGCACGGTCTACGCCGGCGCGCCGAACGGCATTCCATTCGTCGTCGTCCCCGGCACGCAGCCGCGCGTGGCCGTGAGCTTCGACTACGCCGACGAAAGCGATCCCGGACCCTATCCGATACCACCCGACGCCCCGGTCGAAGGGGGACCGCAGTCGGGCGGCGATCGCCACGTGCTGGTCGTCGACCGCGACGGCGGCAAGCTCTACGAGCTCTTCGCCGCGTACCCCAACCCGGACGGCAGCTGGCACGCCGGATCGGGCGCGATCTTCGACCTGAACAGCAACGCGCTGCGGCCGGCGACGTGGACCTCCGCCGACGCGGCCGGGCTGCCGATCCTGCCCGGGTTGGTGCGCTACGAGGAAGTCGCCGCCGGCGAGATCCCGCACGCGCTCCGCTTCACCGCGCCGCAGACGCGCAACACGTTCGTCTGGCCGGCCAGACATCAGGCCTCGAGCCTCGGCGGCGCCAACTATCCGCCGATGGGACAGCGCTTTCGGCTGAAGGCGAGCGTCGACATTTCGGGCTTCGGTCCGAACGTCCAGATCATCCTGAGGGCGCTGAAGAAGTACGGCATGTTCCTCGCCGACAACGGCAGCAGCTGGTTCTTGAGCGGCGCGCCGGACCCGCGCTGGGACGACGACGAGCTGCACCAGCTCGGACGCCTGAGCGGCGCCGATTTCGAGGCGGTGGACGAATCCTCGCTGAGGGTCGACCCGAATTCCGGCGCCACCACGCCGGCCGCGCTGCCACGCACCGCCGCGGAAGTCGACGTCGTCGAATACCAGCGTGGCGCGGACGGCGACTATTTCCTCACCGCCGACGCCGGCGAGGTTGCGGCGCTGGACACGGGCGCGATCGCGGGCTGGGTTCGCACCGGCCAGCGGTTCCACGCCTATGCGGCGGGAAGCGTTCTGCAGGCGGACCAGTCCCCGGTCTGCCGCTTCTACGGCCGCCCCGAGGCCGGACAGCATTCGCATTTTTTCAGCGCCTATGCCGACGAGTGCGCCGCCATCGCTTCGTGGCTCTCGGACCAATGGCTGCTGGAATCGGCGAATGTCTTCGTCGTCTCGCTGCCAGGGGCGGACGACGGCTCGTGCGCCCCCGGCACCGTGCCGGTCTACCGGCTGTACAACAACGCTCCCGCTTCCGTCGGCCATCGCTACACGACGTCGGCAGCGATACAGTCGCAAATGATGGCGGCCGGCTGGGTGGCCGAGGGATTCGGTCCGGACGCGGTCGCCATGTGCGCGCCCGCGCTCTAAGCACGCGCGATTGCGGCTATCGGGCGGGAGAGCTGCCCGCCGCGCCCGGATTCGCCGCGGCTGCGTTGGCGCAGCGCAACGTGTTCTTCCAGTAGTCGTTGGTGGCGCCATAGAAGGCTCCGAGCTTGGTTTCGACCGCGAAACCCGCCCTTCCCGCGGCGCGCATGTCGATCAAGCCCGCGCAATTGGCCTGCACCTCGTCGGTCGTCGGTACCTTGGCGTGGGCGCATTCGTGAAAGAACAGGTAGTCGTGCACCGGCGCTGGTAACGCGGCAAGCTTTTGCGCGTTCCAGACGATCTGGTAGCTCGAACCGACCTTGACCGTCCTCCCGGTGAAGTTCACCGCCTCGGTGCCCGGCGGCGGACTGTACTCCGGAACGGTCTCGCCATGGACGATGCAGCTGACGCTTGTCCCGTCGGAGAACGTGAATCCCGCGGCCGGTGGCGCGCTAGCCAGCCACGCCAGGACACCGATCAGCCAGAGACGCGGATACAGGGTCTGCGTCACGCGTGCTCGAGCCGCTGTCCGTGCTCGCGGGTGGTGTGGAAGCCCACCTTGGTCCAGCGCTCCATCGTGACCTGCAGGTTGTACTTGTTGCCGGCCAGGTAGACGGGATTGCCGTCGACGTCGGTCGCCAGCGAGGCTGCATGGTCGCTCTCGAAGTTGCGCCGCGTCGCCTCGTCGGGATAGGTGAGCCAGCGCGCGGTTGCGATGCTGGCCGCGTCGTAGAGCGCATCGACCTTGTACTCGCGTGCGAGCCGGTCGGCGACGACCTCGAACTGCAGTTGCCCGACCGCGCCCAGCAACAGCGTATTGCCATGCGCGCGCTCGAAGACCTGGATCGCGCCCTCCTCGCCGAGCTCCTGCAGGCCTTTTTGCAACTGTTTGGCCTTGAACGGGTCGCGCGGTCGCGCGACCCGGAAGAGCTCGGGGGCAAAGTAGGGAATACCCTTGAAGCCCAGTGCCTCGCCCTCGGACAGCGTGTCGCCGATCTGCAGCAGCCCGTGATTGTGAATGCCGATGATGTCGCCCGCGACCGCATCCTGACTCGCCACGCGCTCGTTGGCCATGAAGGTCATCACGTTGCCGAGCTTCATCTCGCGGCCGAGGCGCTGATGCTGCACTTTCATCGCCGGACGGTAGCGCCCGGAACAGACGCGAAAGAACGCGATCCGGTCGCGGTGCTTGGGGTCCATGTTCGCCTGGATCTTGAACACGAATCCGGAAAACGCCGGCTCCGCCGGTTGCACGGTCCGCATGCCGGCGTCGCGCGGCTGCGGCGGCGGCGCCCACTCGATCAACGCCTGCAGGATCTCCTGCACCCCGAAGTTGTTGATGCCCGAGCCGAAGAACACCGGCGACTGCCGCCCCGCCAGGAAGGCGCGCAGGTCGAACGGCGCGCTGGCATTGCGGATCAGTTCGACGTCGTGCCGCAGGGCCGCGACCTCGTCCGGAAACAGAGAGTCGAGCCGCGGGTTCGCAAGACCTTCGATCAGCTCGCTGTCCTGCGGGTCGCCGACGCGCTCCTCGCCGGCGGTGAACCGCAGCAGCCGGTCCCGCCGCAGGTCGAATACGCCGCGAAAGCGCTTACCCATGCCGATCGGCCAGCTGACCGGCGCGCAGTCGATGCTCAGCACCGATTCGATTTCCTCGAGCAGCGCCAGCGGCTCGCGGACCTCGCGGTCCATCTTGTTGACGAAGGTGATGATAGGCGTCCCCCTCAGGCGGCAGACCTCCAGCAGCTTGATCGTCTGTTCCTCGACGCCCTTGGCCGCGTCGATGACCATCACCGCCGCATCGACGGCCGTGAGCACGCGATAGGTGTCCTCCGAGAAATCCTGGTGGCCCGGCGTGTCAAGGAGGTTGATCGTGTGGTCGGCGTAGTCGAACTGCATGACCGAGCTGGTCACCGAGATGCCGCGTTGCTTCTCGACCTCCATCCAGTCGGAGGTCGCATGGCGCGAGCTTTTGCGTGCCTTCACGGTGCCTGCCATCTGGATCGCACCGCCGTAGAGCAGCAGTTTCTCGGTCAGCGTCGTCTTGCCGGCATCCGGGTGGGAAATGATGGCAAACGTTCGCCGGCGCGCGACGTCGCGCACGAGCTCGGCGGGAAAGTGGGTATGGCTCATCGGCTGCCCAACGGCGAAAAGCCGTATCGGCTTTCGCGACCAAACAAAAGCCGCCAGCCGGAAACGGCGGGCGGCGCACGATTGGCATTATACCCGCCGATAGCGGACAAGGCGCGGCGTGAATTTTCCGCATTCACGGCGCCGAGTAGTCCGTTACCCGCGGGCGACGCGGCGTCTAGAGTCCGGGTTGCGGCTTCGCGCATCCGGTGCCGGGCGAATTTCCTCCCGGCCCAAGGTGGACGCAGCAGGCTTCAAAGCCGAGGAGATCACAATGCATATCGCTCAATCGTCATACACTGCCGCGCCCCCGCGGCACGCTGCGGCTCCCCTTCGGCCGGTTGCAGGAGTCCTGTCGGCGACGCTAGCCGTCGTCGGCGCTATCGCGACGGTGCTCGCTGAACACGCGCGGGCGCTGCGGGCCGCGGATGCCGCGACGCTGCCTCGCCGCCAGGTTGCCGCCCTGCGGGCGCTGTACTGCCGGCAGCGCCGCCCCTTCTCCTGACCGCGAATAACTGGAAAAATGCCGGCATGCGACTCATGCATGCCGCGCCGGCGCCGATTCGGGCGCCCGTCATCCTGCCGCGGCGGCGCTCCGCACTTCGTTCGACGAGCCGCCGCCGGCTCGCAGTCCTGCTGGCGGTCGCGGCGATTCTTCCGGCCGCCGCGGCCGCAGACGATTATCCGATCCGGCCGGTGCGCGTCGTCGTGCCGTTTTCTCCGGGAGGCGCGGTCGACGGCCCGATGCGTTTGGTCGCCCAGCAGTTGTCGAAGCGCCTGGGCCAGTCGGTCTTCGTCGAAAACAAGCCCGGCGCCGGGGCGACCATCGGCAGCGAGATCGTCGCCAAGGCGCCTCCCGACGGCTACACGCTGCTGCTTGCCTCGCAAACCAATGCCATTAGCGCATCGCTCTATCGGCACTTGGCGTTCGACCCGGTCGCAGACTTCGCCCCGATCGGACTGATCGGGCGCGAGCCGGGCGTCGTGGTCGTCAATCCGGCGCTGCCGGTCAAGACCCTGCAGGAGCTGATCGCGTACGCCAAGGCGCGGCCGGGCCAGATCGACTACGCATCCTCGGGCAACGGCAGCGGCCAGCATCTGTTTACCGCGCTTCTATGCTCGATGACCGGCATGAAGCTCAACCACGTGCCGTACCGAGGCAGCGGGCAGGCGACCACCGACCTGCTCGGCGGCCAGGTCGCGCTGTCGATCCCGGGGCTGGCCGGCATGCTCGGCCACATCCGCGCCGGCAAGCTTCGCGCGCTGGCCGTGACCGGCGCCCAACGCGCGCCGCAGCTGCCCGAGGTGCCGACGGTGGCCGAGGCCGGCGTGCCTGGCTACGAAGCTTACGTGTGGATGGGGCTGCTCGCGCCGAAGGATACGCCGCCGGCCATCATCGATAAGCTGCATCGCGTGCTGCAGCAGGTGCTCGCCGAGGACGAGGTCCGGCGCTACATGACGCAGGCGAGCATCGAAGCGGTCGGATCGAGCCCCGCCGAATTCGGTGCGTTTTTCCATGCCGAAAAGGATCGCTGGGCGAAGATCATCCGCGAAACCGGGGCCCGCATTGACTAGGATGCCCGCGGAAGCGCGCTCGGCCGCCGCGCCGGAAGTCGAAAGCGCACCGCCCTTTGCGGCACAGGACGCCCCCGTCGAAGGCGTCGCGCACTGGGCGCACAAGGGTTCCGTCCGCCTCTTTCTCTGGGAAAAATTCGTCGGCTCGCCCAAGGGCAAACCCGCGGTGCTGTTCGTCCACGGCTCGTCGATGGCCTCGCAACCGACGTTCGACCTCGCGGTTCCGGGGCGGCCCGACTCGTCGGTCATGGACTGGTTCGCGCGCCGCGGGTTCGTCTGCTGGTGCGTCGACATGGAAGGCTATGGCCGCTCGGACAAGTCCCGCGACATCTTCTGCGACATCGCCAACGGCGCGGACGACTTGGCCGCGGCGACCGACCATATCGGCCGGACGCGCGATCTGCACCGCTTCCTGACCTACGGCATATCGTCCGGCGCGCTGCGGGCGGCGTTGTTCGCGCAGCGCCATGCCGACCGCGTCGCCCGGCTCGCGCTGGACGCCTTCGTCTGGACCGGGGCGGGCGCGCCGACGCTCGAGCAGCGCCGCCGGAAGCTGCCGGATTTCCTCGCCAGCAAGCGGCGTCCGATCGACCGCGCGTTTGTCCGCTCGATTTTCGCGCGCGATCACCCGGACACGGCCGAGGATCGCGTCGTCGACGCCTTCGCCGACGCGATCCTCGCGCTCGACGACTCGATGCCGAACGGCACCTACATCGACATGTGCTCGAAGCTGCCGGTCGTCGATCCGGCGCGCATCAGCGTGCCCACGCTGATCATGCGCGGACAGTACGACGGCATCGCCGCGCTCGACGACCTGATCGAGTTCTTCCGGCGCCTGCCGAATCCGGACAAGCAGCTTTCGATCATGGCAGGCATATCGCACGCCAGCTTCCAGCAGAAGAATTACCTGACCGCCTACCACATCCTGCACGCGTACTTCACCCTGCCGAAGGCGAAGTATGTCGGGCCCGTCGCCTGACGCCGGGCGAATGGGCCCCGGCCTGCAGGCTTCGGCGGCGCGATGAAGCTCGATCGGCCCGATCTCGCCGCGATCGTCGCAAAAACGCTGGAGCACTACGATCAGCGAGCGGAATCGTTCTGGCAGAGCACGCGCGATCACGATGTCAGCCAGAACGTCGCGGCGCTGCTCCGACACATCGAAGGGCACGCGCCGCACGCGATTCTCGATCTCGGCTGCGGCCCGGGCCGCGACCTCAAGACGTTCCGCGACATGGGTCACGTGGCGATCGGGCTCGAGGGCTCGGCACGTTTCGCGGCGATGGCACGCGAGCACAGCGGCTGTGAGGTCTGGGAGCAGGACTTGTTGCGGCTGGATCTGCCGCCGCAGCGCTTTGACGGCGTATTCGCCAACGCCGCGCTGTTTCACGTGCCCGCCCAGGAATTGTCGCGGGTGCTGCGCGAGATCCACGCGGCGCTGAAACCCCGAGGCGTGCTGTTCAGTTCCAACCCGCACGGCGACGACACGGAGGGCTGGAGCCGCGGCCGCTACGGCGCGTACCTCCGCCATGAGACCTGGCGCCGGCACCTCGCCGACGCCGGCTTCGTCGAGCTCGAGCACTACTACCGTCCGGCCGGCCTGCCCCTTGCGCAGCAGCCGTGGCTCGCCAGCGTCGCGCGGGCCGCCTGACATGCGCATCGTGCCCGGCGAGATCGAATTGACGGCGGTACGCGCGCAGGGAGCGGGCGGGCAGAACGTCAACAAGGTGTCGAACGCCGCGCATCTGCGTTTCGACATCCGCGCCTCGACCTTGCCGGAAACGGTGAAGGCGCGCCTGCTCGCGCGCGACGACCGCCGCATCACCGCCGACGGCGTCGTCGTCATCAAGGCGCAGCGCTACCGCAGCCTCGACCAGAATCGCGCCGACGCCGTCGCGCGCCTGCAGCGGCTGGTCGACGGCGCCGCGATGGCGCCGCGTGCGCGCCGGCCGACCAAGCCGACACCCGGTTCGCGGAAGAGGCGCGTCGACGCCAAGGTCCGGCGCGGCGAAATCAAGTCGGCGCGCCGGCGCGTCGTCGAGGATTGAGAGCGGCGGCCCTGACGGTCACCGGGGATCGAACAGGCATGCCACCAGCGTATCGGTGACTGCGCTCCAGGTGTAATTGCGCTGAACGTGGCGGACACCGTGCAGACCCATGGCGCGCCACGCTTCACCATCGGCCGCGGCGCTCGCCATCGATTCGAACAGGTGGTCGGCGTCGGGGGCCAGCGCATCGCCGACCAGGCCGTCGTCCAGCAGCGGCCGGTAGCTCTCGCTTCGGATGCGCCGGCAGAAGTCGGCCGTCGTGAATTCGTCGGTCGGACCGCCTGACGTGCAGATGATCGGCAACCCGCACGCCGCCGCTTCGAGGACCGGAAGATTGAAGCCCTCGGCACGGTACGGCGCGACATACACGTCCGCCGCCCGATATAGATCGGTCATCTTGGCAATCGGGTAGGTCCCACCGATATAGATCAGCCTACGCACGACCGTTTTCCGGCTCGCAGCGGGCAGCTCGTTCAACGCGGTGTTGACGAACTCGCGTGACGGATAAAGGCCGTCCGCGCCTTTGAGGACCAGCCGGGCATCGGGTTCGCTCGCGGCGACTCGCGCAAAAGCGGCCAGCAGGAGATCTATTCCCTTGTTCGGTGTCATTGCGCCGACCGACAGGAAAACGCGGTCGCGGTCATCGAGTTGCAGCGCGGTGCGCGCGGCCGCGCGGCGGCCGGCATCCGGGCCAACGAGGTCGGGATCGATGCCGTGCGGAACGACATGGATGCGTGCGGGCGCGATGCCGAACCGCTCGTAGGCAAGAGCGCACCAGCGCGAAGGCGTGACGATGTCGATCGCGTCGGGCAGTTCCGCCGACGACGACAAGCCACCCAGCTGACGTCGGCGCAGGACCCGGTACTCCGGCGTGCCGAAGACGAACTTTCGTCCCGATCGCGGCGGGGTGAAATCGCTCTCCTCCGCGCGCATGCTGAACGTGGCTTCCGGTTCGAAGCGCGCATCGGGAGCCCGCAGGGTGGCCAGCAGGCGCTCCTGCTCCGGCGGCAGGACGCCGGCGGTTGTCTTCCAGGTCCGATAGAAGTAGGGATGGTCGCGGAAGCGCAGATCGATCTCGCCGCGCCGAAGCAGGCACAGGCAATGCGCTTGCGCCACCAGCGCGTACGAATGGTGGATGAAGCGCCAGCCCTCCATCAGCAGAGTTCGCCGCACCTGCGCCCCTGAGGTTCGCCATCCGGCGCTCCGCCGATTGTCATGGGCCGAGCGGCATACCCTCGTCCCATGCTACCTGCCTTCCGCGGCACCGTCGAATGGCCGTGTGATCCGCCGCTCTCCGTCCGCGAACATCCCGGTGCCGTAACGGTGGGCCCCGGTACCCGGTAGGTAGCCGGCCCGCCAGCCTGACCCTTCGGCTGCCGCGCCGGGCCGCCGGTTGACAGCGTGCGCCGGATGATTGCATTCTGTGAATCGCTCATCGGCGCCGTTGATCGGCGCGCGCCCGCGGGCGACACCCGCGAAGGAATCGAATTTGCAACTCACCGCGCAGCAGGTCGAATGTTTCGAACGCGACGGCCATCTGTTCTTCGAGTCCCTGTTCTCGCCGGCGGAGATCGGGATACTGCGGGACGAAGTCCCGCGCCTGTACGCGCAGCGCCGCATCGAGAACGTAAGGGAAAAGGGCAGCGACGCGGTGCGCACGAACTTCGCCGCGTACATGTACAGCGCCCCGTTCGCCCGCCTGGCGCGGCATCCACGGATGATCGAGCCGGTGGTCGCGCTGCTCGGCGAGCCGGTGTACATGCACCAGTTCAAGATCAACGGCAAGATGGCGTTCGACGGGGACGTCTGGCAGTGGCACCAGGATTTCGGCACGTGGAAGAACGACGACCAGATGCCGGAGCCGCGCGCGATGAACATCGCGATCTTCCTCGACGAGGTCAATGAATTCAACGGCCCGCTGATGTTCATCCCGGGCAGCCACCGGCTCGGCGTCATCGATGCGGCGCACGACACCTCGACGACCAGCTACCCGCTGTGGACGATCGACAATGACACCATCGCCAGGCTTGTTGGCCGCGGCGGCATCGTCGCGCCCAAGGGGCCGGCGGGATCGATGCTGATGTTCCACTCCTGCCTGGTCCATGCCTCGACCTCGAACCTCTCGCCGTGGAACCGGGTCAGCGTCTACTTGAGCCTGTGCGCCGTGTCGAACCATATCCGGCGCTTCAAGCGGCCTGAATACATCGCGCACCGCAACTTCACGCCGATCGAGTGCCTGCCCGACGACTGCCTGCTTACCGACTACCCGGTGGCACTGCCGTGGCGCGAAGGCACCCCCGAGGCCGCGCTGCAGCCGGCGCTGGCCGGCTGAATACGGGCGCGCGCATGAGCCTCCACGCCAGGCTCCGCGAGCGCGCGGCCCAGGGCAGGCCATTGCGCGTCGGCATGATCGGCGCCGGCAAGTTCGGCGCGATGTACCTCGCGCAGGTGCCCGCGACGCCGGGGGTGCACGTCGCGGGAATCGCCGATCTCGCGCCGGCGAATGCCCGCGCCAGTCTTGCGCGCGTCGGCTGGCCCGCGGAGCGTAGCGCCGCCGCGTCGATCGACTCCGCGCTCGCGCAGGGGACCACCCATGTCGGCGACGATTGGCAGGCGCTCCTGCGGCACCCGAAGATCGACATCGTCGTCGAATGCACGGGCAACCCGATCGCCGCGATCGAGCATTGCCTCGAGGCCTTTCGCCAGCGCAAGCACGTTGTCAACGTCACCGTCGAGGCCGACGCGCTGTGCGGCCCGCTGCTCGCGCGCAAGGCTGCCGAGGCCGGCGTCGTCTACAGCCTGGCGTTCGGCGACCAGCCAGCGCTCATCTGCGATCTGGTGGACTGGGCGCGCACCGCGGGTTTCGGCGTGGTGGCCGCGGGCCGCGGCCACAAATGGCTGCCGCACTTTGCGCAATCGACGCCGGAAACGGTGTGGGGCCACTATGGGCTCACCCCCGAGCAGGCCCGGATCGGCGGACTGAACGCCAAGATGTTCAACTCGTTTCTCGACGGCTCGAAGCCTTCGATCGAATGCACGGCGGTGTGCAACGCGACCGGCCTCTCCGCGCCGCCGGACGGCCTGACCTACCCGCCGGCGTCGATCGACCGGATTCCGTCGGTCTGCCGGCCGATCGGCGAAGGCGGCGTGCTGCACGGCAAGGGTCAGGTCGAGGTGATCTCGTCGCTCGAGCGCGACGGCCGTGCGATCGACTACGACATACGCTTCGGCGTGTTCGTCGTGTTCGAGGGCGACACCGAGTACATCCGCAACTGCTTTCGCGAGTACATGGTCCGCACCGATGACAGCGGCCGGTATGCCTGCCTGTACAAGCGCTGGCACCTCATCGGGCTGGAGGTCGGCGTATCGGTTGCTTCGGTCGGCTTGCGCGGCGAGGCTACCGGCGCGGCAACCTGCTTCAACGCCGACGCCGTCGCGACCGCCAAGCGCGACCTGTCGGCCGGCGAGATGCTCGACGGCGAGGGCGGCTACACGGTCTGGGGCAAGCTCTTGCCAGCGCAGACGTCGCTTTCGTCCGGTGCGCTGCCGTTGGGCCTCGCGCACGGCGTGAAGCTTTTGCGCCCCATCCGGCAAGGCGAACTGCTGCGCTGGACCGACGTGGCGATCGACGATTCGCTCGTCGCTTATCGTGCCCGGCGGGAAATGGAGAGATTGCTCGGCGCCACCGCGGCGCGACAGCGCGTTGCGTGAGCGCCGCGCAACGACATTCCCAGACACCCTACAGCGCCGGAGGAACGACGCCGGCGCCGCCGGCCAGGGCGGTGGCAGCCGCATCCTCGATGCTCCCCGCATCCTCCCCCGCATCGGCGAAATACTGATGCACGAACGCGATCGCCATGCTGCCCTCGCCGACTCCCGACGCCACGCGCTTGACCGAGCCGTGGCGCACGTCGCCGACCGCGAATACGCCGGGCACGCTGGTTTCGAGCAGGTAGGGGTCCCGGGCCAGCGGCCACGCGCCGCGCTGGTCCGCGACCAGATCCAGGACGTCGCGCCCGGTGCAGATGAAATCGCGCGCGTCGCGGATGACGGCTTGCGGCAGCCATTGGGTCTGCGCATCGGCACCGATGAACACGAACAGCGCCTCGGTCGGCTCGCGGCGGCGCCGTCCGCTCGCGCGGTCCTCGACGACGATCGCTTCCAGCCGCTCGATTCCCTCGAGCGCGACCACGAGGCTTCGCGCCCGGATACGGACGTTGTCGCGGCGCGCCAGCTGCTCGATCAGGTAGTACGACATGCTCCGCTCGAGCGAGGGGCCGCGCACCAGCAGCGTCACCGTGCGCGCGTAGTTGGCGAAAAACATCGCCGCCTGCCCCGCCGAGTTGCCGCCGCCGATCAGGAAAATGTCGAGGCCGCGCGTGTTCAGCGCCTCGGTGCGCGCCGCACCGTAGTAGACGCCGCGCCCGAGCAGCATCGGCGCGTTCGGCAGCTCGAGCTCCCTCCAGGCGACGCCGGTGGCGATGACGACGCTTCGCGTCTCGACGCGCTCGCCGTCCTCGAGCCGCACCGCGTGCAGCGACTGCGGCGACACCGCGTCGATGCCGGTCGCGCCGCGGGCGACCAGGATCTCGGCACCGAAGCGCTTGGCCTGCCGCAGCGCCCGCGCACCGAGCTCGTCGCCGGCGACGCCGCTCGGAAAGCCCAGATAATTCTCGATCCGGGACGAGGCGCCCGCCTGCCCGCCCGGCGACTCGCGCTCGATCAGGATGGTGCGCAGGCCTTCGGACGCGCCGTACACCGCAGCGGCGAGGCCGGCGGGACCCGCCCCGATGATCGCGACGTCGTAGGCGCGCCGCGATGGCGCCGTCTGCAGACCCAGCCGCACCGCGACCTCGCGAAACGACGGGGTCACCAGGCGCGCACCGTCGGGAAAGACCAGCACCGGATAGACTTCGTCCGGCTGCGGCGCCGGCGCCAGGCCGACCCGCGCCTCCTTGTCGCGCGGATCGAGCCAGCGGAACGCGACCTGGTTGCGCGCCAGGAAATTGCGCAGCGCATGGCAGGCGAGGTCGTAGCGGTGGCCGATGATGGTGACCGTGGCCAGCGGCGCCTCGGTCGCGATCTGCTGCAGGCTCTCGATCCGGCCCGCCATCGTGCGCAACAGCCGCGCGTTGAGCTCCGGGCAGGCGACGATCAGCTCGCGAAAATCCGCCGCATCGAGACGGCAGACGCGCGAAGGCTCGTCCGCGCGAAGGCCGGCGATCGCCGGCGAGCCCAGCAGCAGCGACAGCTCGCCGCCGTGGTCGCCGGGGCCGTAGTGGTTGATCTCGCGCTCGACGCCGCCGACCGCCTTGAGAACCGCCACGCGCCCGGACAGGACGATGAAAAATGCCGGCAGCTCGCCTTCCTGGATCAGCCATTCATGGGTGCGAAGCTCGATGTCGGCGGCGCGGCCGGCTATCGTCGCCAGCTCGGCATCGGGCACGCCGGCAAGCAGCGGCACCGCACGCAGCATGTCGCCGGTGATCATCGCTGCGTCACTCGGTTACCGCCGGGCGCGGCGGATCGTCAGTCACGCGCGACGTCAAGACGACGGAAGCTGATCGAAAAACGCCCGATCGACAAAACACCAGCCCCACGTCTCGCCCGGTTCGAACGACTGGATCATCGGATGCCCGGTCTCCCGGAAATGCCGGGTCGCGTGCTTGTTCCTGGATTCGTCGCAACATCCGACGTGGCCGCACGTCAGGCACAGGCGCAGGTGCACCCAGTCATCGCCGGTCTTCAGGCATTCCTCGCATCCGTTGCCGCTGGGCGTTACGTCGCGGATCTCGGCGAAATGCGGGCAGGTATCCATCGGGGACGGCACTCCTCAATCGTTTGCGCAAGCTCGACCGCTCACCGCCCCCAGTTGGGCGCGCCGCCGTACGGATAACGCTCGGAGATCTGGCGCCCCGACGATATCCGACGATTGAGGTTGCCCGGAAGGTCCGGATAATCGCCTGGCCCGAACGTCCGGCACTCGCCCGCGAAATTCGCATCGCTGCAAAAGATCCAGTAGCCGCCGAAGACGCGCAGCGACGCCGCGCGGTCGTTGAAACTCGAGCGGTCGAGGTTGCGCACGACGTTGCTCCGGAGCTCGAACGAGCGGCCGCGGAAGCCTTCGCCCTCGTAAAGCACCGCCCGCGCCGGCCCGCCGCTGCCCGGCACTGCCACCGGCGGGCGCGGAGGCGGAGGCGCGTGTTGCGCGACTTCGCGCGCCGACGAGATGCTGTGGTTCAGCGATTCCTGCAGGTTGGGATATTCGCCCGGCTGCAAGCGCACGCAACGGCCGCTGAAGCGCGCGTCGGTGCAGACTTCCCACACGCCGTCGCGCACGATGATCGATTCGGCGCGGTCGTTGAAGTTCGAACGGTCGAAATCGGCAACGTTGTCGCGCAGCGTGATGCGGCGGCCGCCGAAGCCCGGATTCTCGAACAGGACGATCTCGCCGGCCAGCGCGGCGGTCGCGGCGAGCGCCAGTGCAGCGGCAACGGCGATTCTCGTCAATGAGCTTTTCATCGGGTACTCCCTTTCGAGCGACATGATGCGGCAAAAAATGGGTCGCGGGGCATCGGGCATGCCGTGCGCCGAGCGCATACCAGACGACAACGGAGCAATTCGCGCGCCAGGTCCCGCTTGCCGGCGGCGCCTTCGTCGACAGCATACAAACCAGAGCGCCGGCGCGCCCACGCAGTGGCTGTCGGTGTCGGCCGCGATGCAACGCTGGGTGTCGGCCGCGGCCGAGCGGTTCCAGGCGAGCGGCTGCAACCATCGCCCGGTTGTAATAGTTGCAACTCGTGTGCGGCTTGCACGCAAGTCCGGCGCAATGACGTCCCCCGTTGCGCGCTCCGGGCAGCAAGCTCAGGGCGCGGGAATCATCACCAGGCGATCGAGACCGGACTCGGCGCCCCAGAGCTCGCCCCGGCGCCCGAGCATCTGCCGCACGTCCGCACGGTCCCGGTCGGAGGGAAAACTTTCGAACTGTTCGCTGGCGGGGTCGAAGCGCACGATCGCGTTCGTGCTCCAGTCGCTGAGCCACACCTTGTCCTTGTCGTCGATCCAGATCGCGTACGCGTGCGCGTTGCCCGGCAGTTTCCATTCGCGCCAGCCCCGTGTGGCGGGATCGTACGATCCCACCTGCCCGGTATTCCAGTAGCTGACCCAGATTCGCCCGCGCGAGTCCGACCAGACGCGGCGGGCGCCCTGCCCGCGCGTCGGCGGCTCGATCACCGTGGCTTCGCCGGTCTTCGTATCCACGCGCGCGATGTAGCTGCCAGCGAGCGATGCGAAATAGATCTCGCCGCCGGGAGTCGTCGTGATCCCGTACGGACCCGGTCCGCGCGGCGCCTGCCATACGCGCATGTCGCCGGACGCCGGGTCGAGGCGACCGTAGACGCCGCTCTGCCCGGTAAACCAGATCCGGCCGCTCTGGTCGAAGGTCGCTGTATTGAGGTTCGCGCCCGCCGCATCGTGCGGCAGCGGCCACGTCCTGATCTGCCGCGACTTCGGATCGAAACGCACGATCGCGTTCTGGCCGCCGTCGGTAATCCATGCCGCACCGTCGGGCCCGACGATCACGCCGTGCGGCGCCGAGCGCGGCCCCAGCGCAATCTCCTCGAAACGGCCGGTCTTCGGATCGAGCACGCCGAGCCGGCCGGTCGACTGCGCGGTGTAGTAGACCGGCCCGCCGCGCAGCGGGGTCGCCGCGACATCGTGCGGATGAGCACCGCGCGATACACCGAAATAAACCGGCGCGCTCGGCGTCGCGCCGCACGCCGCGCCCGGCAGCATCGCCACGGCACCGCTCGACACGATCAGGAAAACACCGATGCGTTGCGCGATGTTCATCGTCGTCTCTCGGGTCAAGACGCGCGGGATGGGGCGCCGAGGCGCCACCGCCCACTCGTGTCGTCAGACTCGGCGCTGACCGACACCGCGGTAACCGAAGGCGCCGGAACACCCAGCCCGGCGAAGTACCTCGCGAGACCGGCCGCGCGGTAGCCGCCGCCGAATTCGAGGATCGCGATCGTCTGGCCCTTGCCGTCGTAGCCTTCGGGAAACGCGTACAAGCGGGCGACCTCGAGCGGCGTGAAGCCGGATGCCGCAGCGCGCGGACTGTTGCGGCCGCCAGCGCGCGCAATGCGAAAGTGCGGCTCGACGTGCGGCCGGTTGTCGAGGCCGAACACGCCTTCGACGATCGCCGCGAGATCCGCCGGGATCATGATCGGCCCGGTGCGCACCCGATACTCGCGCTGCGCGTGCCGGTAGCAGTTGAGGCGCGTGCCGAACGCCGCCTCCATCGCGGCGACGCTCCCCGACAGGTCGACCGCGCGCTGTGCGAGGCTCACGCGCGTCACGTCGAGGCCGTGCGCATGCGCGAACCCCTCGACCTTGGCGACGTCGCCGGCCGCGGCGCCGTGTTCGGCTCGAAACGTCTCATAGCCGACGCGACGGAAAGCGGCGCCACTCGCCGGTGCGCGCAGCGGGGTCTTGCGGCGCAGCCGCACCGTCACGTCGACACGGTCGGACTTCCGCGCGGGGCCGACGTATTTCGCCTCGGCGAACGCGGCCTTGGCACTGCCCGCCAGGCTTACGCAGCGGGGCTTCCGAACGCTTTTTGCCATGGCAGTCTCCTCGCGCGAAAGCGTCGGCGCGCGACCGGCGCGAGAGGCGCGGGCGGCGTAAGGGATGACGCTTCGAATCCGGTGAACAAGGCCGGCGCGGTGCGCACCGGCCGGCGCGTATATGGTGCCATGCGGATCGCGTCGTGCGTCCGCGATTTTTGCGTGGCAGGTCCCGGCGGCCGATCTCGCGCGGCGAGCTCGCCGC
>JBOIGD010000024.1:0-5681 GCA_050742615.1 Casimicrobiaceae bacterium
GCGCGCGCGCTGACGCAGCTCTACGACGACGCGATGGCGCCGTCGGGCCTGCGCATCACCCAGTTCTCGCTGCTGCGCACCGTCGCGCGCGACGGCAACGCGCGCATCTCCGATCTCGCCGCCGCCTTGCTGCTCGACCGCACCGCGCTGTCGCGCAATCTCGACCCGCTGCTCGCGCGCGGTCTGCTGTCGGTCAGCCGCGGTCGCGATGCGCGCACACGGGAGGTCGCGCTGACCCGCAGCGGCGCCAGGGCGCTCGAGGCGGCGACGCCGTACTGGAAGCGCGCGCAAACGCGGGTCGCGAAGCGTCTGGGCGGGGGCCGCCTCGACGCGCTGATCGCCACGCTCGCCGACATCGAGACGCTGCATCCGGTGCGCGCCGGCGCGTCCCGCCCAACATCCACAACATCCGAGGCAATGTCGTGACCAATTCACCTTCTCATGCGGCCGACTGGCGCACCCCGACCGTCGTCCTGGTCTGCGGCGGACTGATCCTGACCCTGGCGATGGGCATCCGCCACGGCTTCGGCCTGTTCCTGCAGCCGATGAGCGCGGACCTGCACTGGGGCCGCGAGACCTTCGCCCTGGCGCTCGCCGTGCAGAACCTGATGTGGGGCCTGACGCAGCCGTTCGCCGGCGTGATCGCCGACAAGTACGGCTCCGGCCGCGTGCTGCTGGGCGGCACGGCACTGTATTCGCTGGGCCTGTTCACGATGGCGCACGCGACGACGCCGCTAATGATGGTGCTGGCGGCGGGCGTCCTGATCGGCACCGGTCTGTCCGGCGTCACGTTCTCGGTCGTCTCCGGCGTGCTCGGCCGCAGTTATCCGCCGGAACGGCGCAGCATGGTGCTGGGCATTTCCGCCGCGGCCGGGTCGTTCGGCCAGTTTGCGCTGCTGCCGCTGACGCAGTGGCTGCTGTCGCACGTCGGCTGGTACAGCGCGCTGCTGGCGCTGGCCGGCGTCGGCTTGCTGATGGCGCCGCTGGCGGCAGGGCTGGTCGAGCGCCACTCGGGTGGGCGCGTCCATGCGTTCCGGCAGTCGGCCGGCGAGGCGATGCGCGAGGCGCTGGGGCACCGCGGCTACGTCCTGCTGACGCTGGGCTTTTTCGTCTGCGGCTTCCAGGTCGTGTTCATCGGCGTGCACCTGCCCTCGTACCTGCTCGACAAGGGCCTGCCCGCGTACGTCGGCGTCAGCGCGCTGATGCTGATCGGCCTGTTCAACATCATCGGCACCTACGTCGTCGGATGGCTCGGCGGCAGGATCAGCAAGAAATACATTCTTTCGACGATCTATTTCAGCCGCAGCGTCGTCATCGCGGTATTCCTGCTGGTGCCGCTTTCGCCCTGGTCGGTATACGCGTTCGCGGTCGCCTTGGGACTTTTATGGCTGTCGACGGTACCGGCCACCAACGGCATCGTCGCGCAGGTGTTCGGGGTGCGCTACCTCGCAATGCTGGCCGGCTTCACCTTCTTCAGCCACCAGATCGGCAGCTTTCTCGGTGCGTGGCTCGGCGGCTTCGTGTTCGACCGCACCGGCAGCTACGACATCGTCTGGTACCTGTCGATCGCGCTGGGCGTCGTCGCAGGCCTCCTGAACCTGCCGATCGATGAGCGCGAAATCGCGCGCGCCGACAGCGCCGCCGCGGCGGCGTAGGCGCGCGCGGCTCGCCTCGGCCTGCTGTGGGGCGTGTTGACCGCAGGGTGTAACCAGGTGTTGCGATGACTACGCCGGACGGATCGTGTCGATCGCGTCGGTGATGATGCCGTCGACGCCCCAGCGCAGGAGTTCCTCCACGCGCGCCGGATCGTTCGGCGTGTAGCACAGCAGCCTGCAGCCGGCCTCGTGCGCCGTCGCGACCAGGCCGGCGTCGAGCTCGCGGAAGTCAGTGTCGAGCGCGACGCATTGCAGCGCCGACACGCGCCGCGGCCAGTCGGCCGGCACCTGCTCGACCAGCAGCGCCCGCGGCAGCTCGGACGCCGCAGCCAGCGCCGCGGCGAGCGCCTCCTCGGAGAACGACGACAGCAGCGGGGCGATCGCGGCACCGCGCCACAGCGAGCGCGCATCGAGCGCGACCGCGGCGCCCGTCGCGCGCTCGCGCCCCGGGCTCGGCTTGATCTCGATATTGCAGGCGACGCCACCGGCGATCGCCCAGCGCGCGATCGCGCCGAGCGTGGGTAACGGCTCGCCTGCGTAGGGCGGCGAATGCCAGCTTCCCGCGTCGAGCTTCGCCAGCTCGGCCCACGTGTGCGCGTCGGCGCGACCCCGGCCGTCGGTCGTGCGGTCGAGCGTGTCGTCGTGCAGCAGGAATGGCACGCCGTCGCCGGATAGCTTCACGTCGAATTCGACCATGCGATACCCGTGCGCGTGGCCGACGCGCATCGCCGCGAGCGTGTTCTCCGGCGCTAGTTTTCCCGCGCCGCGATGCGCGATGTAGCGCGGATACGGCCAGCCGGTCACCGCGGCCCCCTTTGCGGGGCGCGCCGTTGCGCCGCGCGCCGGGGGGACGGACCCCCGTCCCGGGCGGGCAAGGCTCATGCGCACGGCATCACGGCCGCAGCCGCGCACCGGTGTCGGCGTCGAACAGGTAGACACGGTCGCGGTCCGCCGCGAGCGCGATCGGCGCGCCAACCTCGGCCGGCATGCCGTCCGGCAGCCGGGCGATGACCTGACGTCCGGCGACGGTGACATGGATCAGCGTATCGGCGCCCAGCGCCTCGATCACCTCGACGCTGCCGACGAGATTGGCTTCGCTGGGCTTGGACGGCGTCAGGTGCTCGGGCCGGATGCCGATCGTCACCTTGCGGCCTGTTGCCGGCGCGTTGGGCACGACGACGCTGCCGCCGCCGTCGAGCACGATGCGCCCGTTGCCTTCGCTCTTGCCGTCGATAAAGTTCATCGCCGGCGAGCCGATGAACCCCGCGACGAACACCGTCGCCGGATTCTGGTAGACCTCCATCGGCGTTCCGACCTGCTCGGCCCGTCCCGCGTTCATCACGATCATGCGCTGCGCCAAGGTCATCGCCTCGACCTGGTCGTGCGTGACGTACAGGCTGGTCGTGCTGAGGCGCCTATGCAGCTTCTGGATCTCGAAGCGCATCTGCACGCGCAGCTTCGCGTCGAGGTTCGACAAGGGCTCGTCGAACAGGAACACCGCGGGCTCGCGCACGATCGCCCGGCCCATCGCGACGCGCTGGCGCTGCCCGCCGGAAAGCTGCCGGGGCTTGCGCTCGAGCAACGGTCCCAGCTCGAGTATCTCGGCCGCGCGCTTGACCTGCGCGTCGATGTCCGGTTTTTTCATGCCGCGGATCTTGAGTCCGTAGGCCATGTTGCCGAATACGCTCATGTGCGGATACAGCGCGTAGTTCTGGAACACCATCGCGATGTCGCGGTCCTTCGGCTCCAGGTTGTTGACCACCCGATCGCCGATGCTGATTTCGCCGCCGGAGATGGCCTCGAGGCCCGCGACCATGCGCAGCAAGGTCGACTTGCCGCAGCCCGACGGGCCGACGATGACGATGAACTCGCCGTCGGCGACATCGGCGTCGATGCCGTGGATCACCTCGAGATCGCCGTAGCGCTTGGTTACCTGCCGAAACTGGACTTTGGCCATCGCGCGCTCATTTCTCCGTGTCGACCAATCCCTTGACGAACCAGCGCTGCATCACCAGCACCACCACCGCGGGGGGCAGCAGCGCGAGCATCGCGGTCGCCATCACCAGCTGCCATTCGATCAGCGTGTCGCCGCCGGCGACCATCCGCTTGATGCCGATCACGACCGTGTACATGTCCTCGCGCGTGGTCACCAGCAGCGGCCACAGGTACTGGTTCCAGCCGTAGATGAACATGATCACGAACAGCGCGGCCATGCTGGTGCGCGACAGCGGCAGCAGAATGTCGAGGAAAAAACGCATCGGGCCCGCGCCGTCGATGCGCGCCGCCTCCGCCAGCTCGTCGGGCACCGTGAGGAAGAACTGGCGGAAAAGAAACGTCGCGGTCGCCGACGCGATCAGCGGCAGCGTCAGCCCCGCGTAGGTATCCACCAGGCCGAGCTCGGCCACCACCTTGTAGGTCGGCAGGATGCGCACCTCGACCGGCAGCATCAGCGTGATGAAAATCAGCCAGAAGCAGGTCTTGCGCAGCGGAAAGCGAAAATACACGATGGCGAACGCCGACAGCATCGAAATCGCGATCTTGCCGATCGCGATCGCCAGCGCCATCACTAGGCTGTTCCACATCATCTGGCCGACCGGCGCCTTCGACCCGGCGGTACTGCCGTGCAGCAGCACCGCTCCATAGTTGTCGAGCAGATGCGTCCCGGGCGTCATCTGCATCGGCACCGCCGTCACCTGGTCGAACGACAAGGTCGAGGCGACGAAGCCGACGTACAGCGGCAGCGCGACGATCGCTACGCCCGCGATCAGCACCAGGTGGCTGGCAACCGTTCCGACAGGGCGATGCTCGACCATATCAGGTGACAGGCAACAGGAAACAGGAAACAGCGAGCCAAGCCATTTTCACGCGGGTGATCCTCTTGACGCTTCCGTTATCTGTCACTCGAGCTCTGTTCCCTGACTAGTACTGGACCCTGCGCTCGACAAAGCGGAACTGCACGACGGTCAGCGTGATGACGATCGCCATCAGGATCACCGATTGCGCGGCGGAACCGCCCAGGTCGAGCGCCTGCACACCGTCCTGGTAGACCTTGAACACCAGGATGGCGGTGGCCTGCACCGGGCCGCCGCCGGTCGCCGCATCGACGATGGCGAAGGTGTCGAAGAACGCGTACACCATGTTGACCACCAGCAGGAAGAAAGTCGTCGGCGAGAGCAGCGGAAAGACGATCGTCCAGAATCGTCGCGCCGGTCCGGCGCCGTCGATCGCCGCCGCCTCGATCAGCGACTTCGGGACCGACTGCAGGCCGGCGAGGAAGAACAGGAAGTTGTAGCTGATCTGCTTCCACACCGCGGTGATCACGATCAGGATCAGCGCTTGCCGCGCGTTGAGCAGGTAGTTCCAGTCGTACCCGAGCGCCCGCAACAGGTGCGTGAGCACGCCAAGCGTCGGATTGAGCAGGAACAGCCACAGCACCGCGGCGACCGCGGCGGCGACGGCGTAGGGCCAGATCAGCAAGGTCTTGTAGACCTTGGCGCCGCGGACCACGCGGTCGGCGAAGACGGCCAGCAGCAGCGCGACGGCCAGCCCGATCACGGTGACCAGGATGGAGAACACCGCCGTGACCTTGAACGACGCAAGGTAGCGCGGATCGTTGAACAGGTCGACGAAGTTGTCGAACCAGACGAACTGCGTATGAGCGGCGAACGCGTCCTGGATCAGCAGCGACTGGTACAGCGCCTGGCTCGCCGGCCAGACGAAGAAAACCAGCGTGATGACGAGTTGCGGGGCGACGAGGGCGTACGGCAGCCACGGCGACTTGAAGACGACGCGCTTTTCCATCCGTTCCTCGTCGGGGTCACCCCGCCGCGTCGACGCGGCGGGCTTCATCGGACGGCAGGCGCGCCGTCCGCCGATGCTAGTTGCTGTTGGCCCTCTCGAATCTTCGAAGCTGCTCGTTGCCGCGCTTCACTGCTTCATCCAGCGCCTGCTTGGCGTTCTTCTGGCCGCTCCAGACGCTCTCGAGTTCTTCATCGATGATGTTGCGGATCTGCACGAAGTTGCCCA
>JBOIGD010000025.1:0-15508 GCA_050742615.1 Casimicrobiaceae bacterium
GTCTTATCCCGCGTGCTATAAGCTACTCAACCGCTCTGCTCAATTATTTCTTCCGCGGCAGTCTGACAATTTCACCACCGGAGGAGGGTGTTTTCGCGATCATCAACCATAATCCCGGTGATGCGGCTCCCACGGGTTGCGGCAATCCCTGCGGGTTCCGGCAACTCAAGCTAAGAGTAGCCAACACGACCCCTGGCGAAAGCATGGGTGCCGGAACACTGCAGCTGGTGGCGAAGTATCACCTCAATACCTGTTATTTGGCCGATTTGTCCGGCGAACTTGGTGGCATTGGCTACAATGAAACCAGTTGTCGCTCTACCGGCGAATCGATTGCGCTTTCCGACCCGATAGAGGTCAAGGAGGTGGGAAAAGATATTGCCGGTGCTGCACTGAAGTTCACATTTGGATCGCCAGTGCCAATCAATGCTACCGACCTCCATCTTCAAATCATCTTTCGTGGGGTACTCGGTGAGGAAGGCGACGCCGTCGCGTTCTCCAGCGCAGATATATATGAGCCAACGTTCCTCATCTTCAGCAACGACAACGACTACGTCAGCGTCTACAATGCGGACGGCTCGTTTTTACGCGTGGACCCATACCAACCGCTGCCTGGCCGCTTTTCCGTACGTGTCGAGCTGCGATTCAATCAGTCCGCCTCGTTGCCGATCGCGACGACGGCGCAGCTGGACCCGGGTTACTACCACCGCCTCGCTATTCTGACTGACCAGGAATTTCTGCCTTACTGGATACGCGAACAGTATGTTGGCGCTCAGCCGGATACGCAGGAATTCGCGCTGGCAGCCAGCGAAAATCAAACCAGCGCCGACGACGAGGCTTTCAATTTTCCGCCGTACGTCGCGTTGCGCCGTACCACACCGTCGAGCTGGGCGTATGAATCCGACGAGGACGGCGGCGCAGTCTACTGGATGCCCGGAATCCTGTGTGCCGACGGATCGCTTCGATGTATTCCTGAAGACAGGGGAGTCGGCGCTTACGTGCGGCGCTACCCGCCCTTCAAGCAGTCAGCACCCCTGCCGATGGACATCGCCTTCTAGCGTTGGTCTACGCGCATCGCAGCGCTGCGAATTCGCCAGACGCTTGTGACCCGGCCCTGCCAATCGTAGCGAATGTCACCCCCCAGCCGGAGGCACATCCGGGTCGAACATCGGATTCTCCGGCATCTTCTCCACGATCGGATGCGCGGTAAGCGCCATCCGGTCGCGCGCAGTCTCGCGGTGTCCCTTCGCCGGCACCAGCCGCGTCCCGCCGCCCAGGCCGAAGGCCGGCATGTTGTTGTAGATGCACTCCAGGTCGCCGGGCCGGACCCGATAGGTCTCGTGCCAGATGCCGACGTCGCCGTTGCTCGCCACCGTGCGATTGAACGCCGCCCATGCCGGGCGATGCGCGAGCGAGGCATCCCTGGCAAAGCGCTCGAGGTCGTCGAACGAGCGCCAGTACTGCACCATGATGGTCGGGTTGCCGATCCACGATGCGCCGCCCAGGAATCCCGAGTCCGGATTGGCCTGCAGTTCGCGCAGCATGCGCGGCATCGCCATCGCCACCGGCAGCCATCTATGGACTTTCCAGAAGCGGTTGATGCGCATGCCGATCAAGAAGACGACGACGTCGCCTTCGATCTCCGCCGTCATGCGCTGCGCGTTGATCTTCGCCATCAGTCAGCCTCCGAGGCACACTTTCCGCCACGCGGCGCCCAGCGGCGATGCAGCCTCGCGTCCCGCTCGCCTGTCGATCATGCCGTCGCCTTCGCCGAACGCACGTAGCGCCACTTGCCCGATTCCCCGGCAGCGCCGAGGCAGGTGAATCCGGCCCGCCGCAGCACGACGTGCGACGCGGCGTTGTCGGCCGCGGTCTGCGCGATGACGCGCCGCACGCGCGGATCGCGGAGCGCCCGGTCGGTCAGCGCCAGCGCGAGCTCGCTGCCGTAACCACGGGAGCGCCACTCCTCGGCAATCGAATAGCCGATCTCGACGCTGCCCTCGGGGCTCGGCGGTCCGAAATAGCCGCCGGCGCCGACCACTTGCGCGCCGCCGGCGCCATGCGCAGGCCGTACCGCATACCACCCGTACCAGCCGACCGCGTCGGACCCGCGCCTTTCGTACTCGGACAGAAAATAGGCGGTCGCCCCGCGGTCGTATTCACCGGGCGGCCAGGTCGCCGGCATTTCGGCACCGAGCAGCACGCCGAGCTGTGCCGGATCGTCGAGCTCGGTGCGCAGGTGCGCCAGCTCGGCCGCGATAAGGCGCAAGCGTGGCGTGACCATGATCAGTGCGTTGGACATCTCGCGCGTTGTAACGCCTCGTGTGTGCACGCTCCCTGCCGCCTGCGGACGCGATGAAGTCGGGACGCTGCCTCAGCCAAGCGGCCTTTCGCTACCTCGGCGCCAACCGGATCGCACCGTCGAGGCGAATCGTCTCGCCGTTGAGCATTTCGTTGCGGACGATCTCCGCCACCAGCGAAGCGTACTCCGGAGGCCGCCCCAGGCGCGGCGGAAAGGGCACCATCTTGCCCAGCGATTCCTGAACCTCCTTGGGCAGGCCGCTCATCATCGGCGTCTCGAAAATCCCCGGCGCGATCGCGACGACGCGGATGCCGTAGCGGGCAAGCTCGCGCGCGATCGGCAAGGTCATGCCGACCAGCCCGCCCTTGGAGGCGCTGTACGCGGCCTGGCCGATCTGCCCGTCGTACGCGGCAACCGACGCGGTGAGCACGACAACGCCGCGCTCGCCGCCGCTGTTCGGGACATTGCGCGCCATGACCTCGGCAGCCAGGCGCGTCATGTTGAACGAGCCGACCAGGTTGATGTTGATCGTGCGGGCGAAGGCGGCCAGGTTGTGGGGGCCTTCCTTGCCGAGGACCTTTTCGCCGTGGACCACGCCCGCGCAGTTGATCAGGCCGTGCAGCGCGCCGAAACGGGCTTGTGCGGCGTCGATGGCGGACTTGCCGCTCGCCTCGTCGGTGACGTCGGTCCGCGCGAAGGCGGCGGACGCACCCAGCTCGGCCGCCAACGTTTTGCCCTGGTCCTCGTTGACATCGGCGAGCAAGGCCTTGCCGCCGCCGGCGACGACCATGCGCGCCGTGGCCGCGCCGAGGCCCGACGCGCCGCCGGTGATCAGAAACACGCTGCCGCTCAGTTGCATGCCTTGCTCCGTTTTCCTTGGCGAGCGCGCCACGGCCGCCGCAAGGACGGCGGTCGTCGCCCGCGCTGCGGCTTATCTTTCCTGCGCCTTGAACACGGTCGTGGCCGTCGCCACCAGGCCCGCGAGATCAGACAGGTTCGACGGCACGATCAGCGTGTTGTTCGTCTTGGCGAGATTGGCGAACGCGGCGACGTACTGCTCGGCCACCTTCAGGTTGACGGCGTTGATGCCGCCGGGAGCGTTGATCGATTCCGCCACCTGGCGGATTGCCTTGGCGTTGGCCTCGGCGATCGACAGGATGGCGGCGGCCTGTCCCTGAGCCGTGTTGATCTCCGCCTGCTTGACGCCCTCCGACTGGGCGATCGCCGCCGCGCGAGCACCCGCCGCCAGGTTGATCTGCTGCTGCTGAGCGCCTTCGGACGTCGCGATCACCGCGCGCTTTTCGCGCTCGGCGGTGATCTGCGCCTGCATCGCGTGCAGGATTTCCTTCGGCGGCGTGAGGTCCTTGATCTCGTAGCGCAGCACCTTGACGCCCCAGTTGGCGGCCGCCTGGTCGAGCGCGGCGACGACCAGGCCGTTGATGTGATCGCGTTCCTCGAACGTGCGGTCGAGCTCCATCTTGCCGATGACGCTGCGCAAGGTGGTCTGCGCGAGCTGCGTGATCGCCACCATGAAGTTGCTCGAGCCGTATGACGCGAGCTTGGGATCGGTCACCTGGAAATACAGGATGCCGTCGACCTGCAGTTGCGTGTTGTCCTTGGTGATGCAGATCTGGCTGGGGACGTCGAACGGAATCTCGCGCAGGTCGTGGTGATACGCGACGCGATCGACGAATGGCAGGACGAAGTTGAGCCCCGGCGCCAGCACGGCGTGGAACCGCCCGAGGCGCTCGATGACCAGCGCCTTCTGCTGCGGGACGATGCGTATGGTTTTGATGATGACGATGATCGCCACGACGAACAGCGCCAGCGTGACGGCCGAGGATCCGAGCATGATGTTCTCCATGGTTCAGGCGCCTTCCGGGCGTTGGTCGGACAGCAGCAGCACCGATCCGCGCATGCCGGCGATGTACATCGTGTCGGCGTGCGGCGTGCCGGGCGCAGCAACCTCAGCGTCCCAGGTGCTGCCTCGATAGGCGACGCGCGCGGTGCCGGCCGGTCCCCAGCTCTGCACCTGCACCATCTGGCCGACATCGAGCCCGACCTGCGGCGGCGTGCTGGCCACGAGCTTTCGTTTCCAGCGCTGCAACAGCAGGGTGCCAGCCACGCCCAGAGCGGCGGCGATCAGCCATTGCATCGGAATCGCCGCGCCAAACCACGCGGCGACTCCACCGCAGGCCAGCGCGAGACCGATCACCAGCAGGTAGAACGTCCCCATGACCAGCTCGGCGGCGATCAGCGCCGCCCCCGCTATCCACCACATCCAGTAGCTTGTCATCGACTCTCCTCCCCTCGCGGCCAAGGATAGCAAGGAATGCGAGGCCCGGGCGCACCGGCGTCCCGGGCTTGCAAGCCGGCGGCCCGCCCCGACATTGGGATATAATTACCTGTTTCTTTTCAGACGTTTCGCGATACGACGGAGGTCCGGGCATGCCGATCTACGAATACCGTTGCAGCGCCTGCTCGCACAAGCTCGAATCGCTGCAGCGATTGGCCGACGCACCGCTGACAACCTGCCCGGCCTGCGGCAAGGAGACGCTGACCAAGCTCCTGTCGGCCGCGGGCTTCCAGCTCAAGGGCAGCGGCTGGTACGCCACCGACTTCAAGAACGCAGGCGCGAAACCACCCGCCAAGGACGTGGCCAAATCGGACGGCAACGCCAACAGCAAGGCCGACGCGACGGGCGGCAGCGCCTCGGCCGACACCAAGGCGGACGCTGCCGCGTCATCCGGAACCAAGGCGGACACGCCGGCCGCGTCCCCGAGCGCCCAGTCGGACGGCCAGGCCAAGACCGAGAAACGGGCCGGGGCCGACAAGCCGGCGGCGACAACCGGCACCCCGACGACCGGCGGTTCGTGAGATCACGCAAGGAATCGCTGGAGGCGTTGAAGCGCTACCTGATCGCAGGGCTTCTCGTCTGGGTCCCGCTGGGCATCACCATCTGGGTGCTGCTGCTGCTGGTTTCGATTCTCGACCAGACGCTGCTGCTCCTGCCCGCCAGCGCGCGCCCGCAAGCGATGTTCGGATTCAATATTCCGGGCCTGGGCGCGCTGCTGGCGCTTGCCATCCTTCTACTGACCGGCGTGGTAGCCGCCAATTTCTTCGGCGCCCGGCTGATCGGTGTCTGGGAATCGGTGCTGGGCCGCATCCCGGTCGTCAAGTCGATCTATTCCAGCGTCAAGCAGGTCAGCGACACGCTGCTCTCCAACACCGGCACGGCGTTTCGCAAGGCGCTGCTGGTCGAATATCCGTACGAGGGCTGCTGGACGATCGCTTTTCAGACCGGCGTGCCCGCGGCGGAAGTCGCGGCCCGTCTCGGGACTGAGCACGTCAGCGTCTACGTGCCGACCACGCCAAACCCTACGTCGGGTTTTTTCCTGATGCTGCCGCGATCCAGGGTCCACGAGCTGGACATGACCGTCGACGAGGCGCTCAAGCATATCATTTCGATGGGCGTCGTCGCGCCGCGGCCGCACGCCAGCGCTCCCGCGGGCATCGTCACGCCCGCGTTCGATCGCCGAAATTGACCGGATCAGCCCGCTTGTCCACTGCCCCCAGGGCGGTGGCGCGACCGCGTGCTGCCGCAGCGCCGGCGGCCGCCCGCGGCCTTTGCCGGGGTCGAGACGGATGGCGGACAGTGCCGCGGACCGTCCGACGTTTCTGGAGGCTAGCGTGAAGCGCACCGATTATTGCGGCCGCATCGACCGCAGGCGACTGGGTGAAACCGTGACGGTCTGCGGTTGGGTCCACAGGCGCCGCGATCACGGCGGCGTCATTTTCATCGACTTGCGCGACCGGGAGGGGCTGGTCCAGATCGTCTGCGATCCCGACCGCGCGGCGACGTTCGCCAGCGCGGAAAAGCTGCGCCACGAATTCGTCATTGCGGCCACCGGGCGCGTGCGGCCTCGCCCCGAGGGCACGATCAATCCGAACCTGGTCAGCGGCGAGATCGAGATCCTCGCCCACGATATCGTCATCTTGAACCAGTCGCTGACTCCGCCATTCCAGCTCGACGACGACAACATCTCCGAAACCGTCCGTCTCGAGCACCGGGTGCTCGACCTCCGCCGGCCGGCGATGCAGAAGAACCTGATGCTGCGGCACAAGGCGACGATGAGCGCGCGGCGCTACCTCGATTCGCACGGCTTCGTCGACATCGAGACGCCGGTCCTCTACAAGTCGACGCCCGAAGGCGCGCGCGAGTTCCTGGTGCCTTCGCGCATCAACCGCGGGCAGTTCTACGCGCTGCCGCAGTCGCCGCAGCTATTCAAGCAGATGCTGATGATCGCCGGCTTCGACCGCTATTATCAGATCGTCAAGTGCTTCCGCGACGAGGACCTGCGCGCCGATCGCCAACCCGAATTCACCCAGATCGACGTCGAGACCTCGTTCCTGGACGAGCTGGAAATTCGCGGGCTGATGGAGGGCCTCGTACGCGCGATGTTCAAGGACACGCTGGCGGTCGATCTGCCGCATCCGTTCCCGGTGATGACCTACGCCGACGCGATGCGCGACTACGGATCGGACAAGCCCGATCTGCGGGTTCCGCTGAAGCTGGCCGAGCTGACCGACCTGATGAAGACCGTCGACTTCAAGGTTTTCCGGGCCGCGGCCGACTTGCCCGGCGGCCGCGTCGCCGCGCTGTGCGTTCCCGGCGGCGGCAGCTTGTCGCGCAAGGAAATCGACGACTACACGACGTTTTCCGCGATCTACGGCGCCAAGGGGCTTGCCTACATCAAGGTCAATGACGCCGCGCAAGCCAGTGAACGGGGCCTGCAATCGCCGATCGTGAAGTTCCTGAGTCCCGAGGTACTGGCGGAAATCGTGCGTCGCACGAGCGCCGCCACCGGCGACCTGATCTTCTTCGGCGCCGATCGCGAAAAGGTCGTCTGCGACGCGCTTGGCGCCTTGCGCAGCAAGGTCGGCCACGAGCGCGGCTTCGCGGCGGCGGGCTGGCGTCCGCTGTGGGTCATCGACTTCCCGATGTTCGAATTCAACGAAGAGACGCGGACCTGGGCCGCGCGGCACCACCCGTTCACCGCGCCGAAGGACGGCCACGAGGATTTGTTCCAGAGCGATCCGGGCCGCGCGATCGCCAAGGCCTACGACGTGGTGCTAAACGGCTGGGAGATCGGCGGCGGCTCGGTCCGCATCCACCGACCCGAAGTGCAGGCGAAGGTGTTCGGCGCGCTGGGCATCAGCGTCGAAGATCAAAACAAGAAGTTCGGCTTCCTGCTCGACGCCCTGCAATACGGCGCGCCGCCGCATGGCGGCATCGCGTTCGGCGTCGACCGCATGACCGCGATGATGGCCGGCGTCGACCAGATCCGCGACGTCATCGCCTTCCCCAAGACGCAGCGCGGGCAGGATCTGCTGGTCGATGCGCCGTCGCCGGTCACCGAGCAGCAGCTGCGCGAGCTGCACATCCGCATCCGCGACGGCGACGCCGCGAAGAACGTCTGACCGGCGCACAGCGCGCCGGCGGGCCGAAGCCTCGGGGTGCGGCCGTTGTCTCAGGCTCCCGCGACGCCGCGCCTGGGGCGTCGCGCGTTCGGCGTCAGTGCCCCGGCGAATACTTGTGCGGGTTGCCGATGATCTGGCGCTGGACTTCGCACAGGCGCGTCAATTCGTCGTCGCGACAGGTCAGAATGTAGCTCACGTCATCCATCGATAGCCCGATGATAAGTTGTCTGACGGTCACGCGCGAAGCGCGAGTGGCGAGCCTGCGGCGCGCCGTCCACGACTATGCGCGCCAGACCTGGTCCGAGCGCGAGCTGGTAATCGTGCACGACGGCGGCGCCGCCTTCGACGCGGACCTCCACGCGCTGGCAGCCTCCTATGCGGGCGCGGCGATCGCCATTCATCGCGTAGCGGGGCCGCGGACGCTCGGCGAGTTGCGCAACGCCTCGATAGCGGCCGCGCGCGGCGACATCGTCTGTCAATGGGACGACGACGACCGCTACCACCCGCGCCGCCTGGAATTGCAGCTTGCCGCGATGCGGGTCGAAAACAACGACTTCTGCTTTCTCACCGACCAGCTCCATTTGTTCGCCGCGGAAGCCACGATGTTCTGGGACGACTGGAATCTCGAGGTCCATCCGCTCAACCTGGTCCAGGGCACACTGCTCGGCCGCAAGGCCGCCCTGGGTAGCTACCCGCCGCTCGCGCGCGGCGAGGACACGCCACTGGTGCTGGATCTCCTCCGCCGCGGCTGTCGGATCACGCGCCTGCGCGAACACGGTTATCTCTACGTTTACGTCTTCGACGGCCGGAATGCGTGGGACTACGACCATCATGCGGCGATCAGCGCCTGGAAGCGTTTTCGCGGCCCGCGCCTGCTCGCATTGGAGCCGACGCTGCGCGCCCGGCTGGCCGAGTACGATCCGCCGCTGGGCCGCTGCGTCATGCCGTACGCGGGCGGCGAGCTGGTCTTCGGCGAGCTGTCCCCGCGCGAAACCGGAGGCGCGCCAGCCTCCGGTTAGCCGAGAAACTGCCGCGCGATCACGTTATAGGTCGTGTCCTCGGATCGGATGAACGCCTCGGTCAGCAGCCCGCTGTGAAAATCGCTGAAATCCGTGCGCGCCTCGTCCCACCATAGATGCGCCCAGAGGTGCATGCTGTAGACGTCGGTGTAGTCCGGATCCAACCCGGTGAGCAGCGTGTGCAATCCCTCGCGCGTGAATGCGTGACGGTAGAAGAAGCGTTGCGGCACCACGTGCACCGCGCCGGGCATTTCCCCCCAGAGGCGCGAGGCCTCGCGCGTCGAGTGGCGATCCCAGCTGCCGTCGTACACCCGGCGCATTCGCTCGAGCCATTGCGCCGCGAACCGCGCCTGCGGCCGGCTCATGATGACCGCGTTGCACAGCGATGGGCGCAGCACGCCCAGCGCACCGGCCTGCGGGGACTCCTCGCCCAGCACGAAATCGTGGCCGAACAAACGCTCGGGCAGCGCTTGCACGAACAGCGTGTCCATGTCGACATAGACGCCGCCCGATTCGAGCAGAACGTTGAGTCGGACGAAATCGGCCTCGTGCGCGTACAGCCAGCCCGACTCGCGGATGATGCGCGCTTCGGCGGACTCGTCGGGACTGCGGATCAGCGGTGCCTGCGGGGTCTTGCCGATGCGATGCAACGTCAGGTGCGGCTTGACGCGGTCCCACCAGCGGCCATGCGGCTCGTGCCGGTAGTGAAAGTGGATGCGGTCAGGACGGTTGACCTGGCGGCACGATTCGAGGCACAGGTAGTGCGCAATGTGCAGCGGCTCGGTCTGCGGGCGCAGGCCGAAGACGAAATGATATTCGTTGGGGATGTCAGGCATCGATCGCGGCGATCATCCGGGGGGCGATGACCGGCTCGGCGAAGTCGTTGACGATCCGCTCGCGGGCCGCGGTTGCCGCGGGGATCTGGTCGGCGTAGCGCGAGACCATGCGCCGCAGCAGCCGTCCGGCGTGTCCGGCGTCGGCGATCGCCCAGCGCTGCGTCGGCTGGTACGACGCACCGTGGAGCCAGCCTGAAACCCGCGCCATGCCGAACGCGATCAGGCCCGGGTAGCCGGCGCCGAGATAGTCGAGGTGGCCGCCCCAGCCGGTGATGATCACCGGCTTGCCGAGCGTCGCCGCATCGTACGCGCCGAGGCCCCAGCCTTCCCCGCGCGTCAGGGACACGTAGCAATCGCCGACCGCATGCAGCGTGTCGATCGTCCGGCCGCTGACATCCTCGGCTGCGACCAGCGCGATCGGCGCGGCCGTCACGCCGCTTTGCGCGTACGCCGCGTCGACCGCGGCGCGCACCAGGTCCGGAATGCGCGCCCCCGGCTGCGCGCCGGCCGCGAACGAGCTCGGCGCGGCCGATGTCTTGATCAGCAGCGTCACCTTGTCGGCGGCGCTGAACTGGCGCGCGAACACGGCGATCAGATCGGCGAGCGCCTTGCGCGGATCCCAGGCGCCGATCGTATAGAAGACGAAATGGTCACCCGGAATGCCGAGCCTTCGCCGCAGCGCGATCTTTTCGTCTGGCGCGGGCGTGTTCCACGCGTGCCGGCGGATGTGCGGGACGACGCGCACCGATTTCGCGGCACCACTGCGCGCGAACAGCTCGCCATTCAAGGTGCTGGGGACGAGGACCTTGTCCGGCACCGCCAGCAGCGGCGGCCAGTGTTCGGGCAACGCATCGGTTTCCCAGGTCGTGTAGCCGATGTTCTGCCGCCCCGCCTCGGCGATGCGCGGCCAATGCTCGGGGACCGAGTGCAGGATAACCGTGTCGTAGTCGATCGGGCGGCACAGGTTTTGCGCGAGCGCGGTCAGGTCTGCCAGCGCGACGTCGCCCACGGCGGCGCGCGCCAGCGGCAGCGCGGCCATCCCGTGCTCCGGCCGCCATGTCACGTCCTGCGGACCGCCGAGAAACGAAGGCTGCCACCAGACCGGAACACCGGCGTTGTGCAGCGCGCGCACGTAGCCGAGCGCGGCGAGGCCGTAGCCGCTGCTGTTGGCGTACGAGATATACTTGACGCCGACGGTCATCGCACGCCGTCACGCATGGATCAGCCCGCGAATCTCCTGATCGGCACGCCTGCGTACGGCGGCCAGGTGCACATCGACTACGTCAGTTCGCTGCTCGTATAGCAGCGTCAGGGCGTCGCGTTCACGCTGATGACCATCGGCAACGAAAGCCTGATCACCCGCGCGCGCAATACGATCATCTCGACATTCCATGCGCGGCGCGAATTCACGCATCTGCTGTTCCTCGACGGCGACGTGCATCTGCCGCACCAGGGATTGCTGCGCATGCTCGCCTGCGGCAAGGACGGTCATCGTCCCGGACAACACAGGTGCGAAGACGATGCTGTCGTTGTCGCCGTAGGCGCCGCCACCGAGCTCGGCAACGCATGCGCCCTGGTCGAATTGCGCGTTGACCGCGTGCACGGCGTCGCGCAAGGTGCACGCGCTGCCGCTCGCATTCGCCAGCGTGGTTACGGTCAGCGTCGCCGCGAGCGCGCCGCCGGGGGCCAGCATCCCCGCGGCGACGATCGCGGCGGCCAGCGGGTGCAACTGCCAATCGGACGGTTTTTCTTCGAGGCGCGGAAAGGTCGGCATGGACGCTGGCGGTGACCACGACGCGCCGATTCCGCTCGCCCGGTCCCCGCCGCGGTGCGCGATTCTAGGAAGCGATGCGCTTGCCCGTCAAGCTTTGTCTGCGGGTGCAACCGACCATCGTTGTTTTCCGCGCCGGCGTTACAATGCGCCGATGGACGTCCGTGAACGCCGTCGCACGCGGCTTGCAACGCTGCTGGTGCTGACCGTCATTGGCATGGTTGTCGCGACACCGTACGCAGATGCCAGGGCGCCCCGCGCTCCGGATGAAATCCGCGCTGACGCTCTGCCTCCGGAAGCGCAGCAGACGCTGGCCCGCATTCGCACGGGGAGTCGGCTTCCGTACGAGCGCGATGGCGTCGTGTTCGGCAATCGCGAGCGCCTGCTGCCCGCGAAGCCGCGCGGCTACTATCACGAATACACGGTCCGGACGCCGGGCGCGCACAACCGGGGGGCGCGCCGCATCGTCTGCGGCGGCGAAAACCGCTCGGTCGCCGAGTGCTATTATTCCGGCGATCACTACCGATCGTTCGAGCGAATAAGGCCATGAAGCTTCCCGACCTTTCCGCGGCGGCCGAGGCCGGCGTGCGCGAATGGTCGGGCGCGCCCGACGTCGTGAAGGCGGCCGCCGCCGCCGCCAAGCTGCGCTTCTGCTCGCTCGACCTGCATGGCATCGACGGCAAGCCAGCGCTGCTCGCGGCGCTCGGCAAGAGTCTCAAGCTGCCCGAGCATTTCGGCAACAACTGGGATGCGCTCGCCGATTGCGTCGAGGACAGCGACTGGCTTGGCGGACATGGCATCGCCATCGTCTTGCGCCACGCCGCGGCCTTCCGCAAGGTGCATGCCGCCGATTGGGAGACGCTGACCGACATCCTGGGCGAGGCCGCCGAATATTGGCAGGAGCGCCACAAGCCTTTCTGGGTGTTCGTCAGCTAGCCCCGCTTTCGGGAGAGCCCACGCGACCACGCTTCGGTGCCGCAGAAGATTCCCGTTTCGACGCTGGTGCTGGTCCACACGCCGGATCTGCGGGTGCTGCTACTGGAGCGCGCGGACTTTCCGGCCCACTGGCAATCGGTGACAGGCAGCCAGGAGCCCGGCGAAACGCTGGCGACGACCGCGGCGCGGGAACTGCGCGAGGAAACCGCGATCGACGCGGAAGTCCATGGCGGTCTGCGCGACTGGAACCTCTCGAACGTCTACGAGATCTATCCGCAATGGCGGCACCGCTATCCCGAAGGCACGACGCATAATACCGAGCACGTGTTCTCGCTCCAGGTGCCCGCGCCGGTGCCGGTCCTCTTGAATCCCCGCGAGCACCTTGCGTACGACTGGTTACCTTGCGCGGAAGCCGCGCGCAAGTGCTTCTCATGGTCCAATCGCGCAGCCATCGAGCAGCTGCCGCAGCGCGTCGCGGACACTGCAAGGAGAAAGTGATGACGCCCAGGAAATCGCTCCGCCCCGCGGTCCGCATGGCAACGATCGCGGTCTTCAGCGCCGTGGCCGCTGCCGCCGGGGCGGCCGAGGCGCAATTGCCGGTTACGCCGACCGAGCCGACCGTGACGGTCAGCGCCTCGTCGACGGTGACGGTGACCAACGATCGCCTGCAGGCGTGGCTCCGTGCCGAAGCCGAAAATCCCAGTCCAGCGGCCGCGGCAAGCCAGGTCAACGCCATCGTGGCCAAGGCGCTGGCCACCGCGCGATCATACCCGGCGGTCAAGATGGCAACGACCGGCTACTCGACGCAGCAAGTCGTCGACAAGGTGAAGGCCAGTCGCTGGCGCGTGACGCAGACCGTGAGCCTCGATTCGGCCGACTTCACCGCCGCCGCGACCTTGATCACCAAGCTGCAGGACGAGGACGGCCTGCTGCTGTCGAGCATTGGGTTTTCGCTCGCCGACAAGACCCGGCATGACGCCGAGGACGGCGTCATGCGGCAGGCCATCCGCAACTGGCAATCGCGCGCCGAGCAAGCCGCCCAGGCGCTGGGTTTCGGCAACTGGCACCCGGGTCACGTCACCGTGCAGACAGGCGACGGCGGCCGCGTCTATCCGACGATGATGCGGGCGCAAGCCGCGCCCGGGTTTGCCCCGGCGCCGGTCGCGGTCGAGGCGGGAACGACCGACGTGACCGTCACCGTCGCCGGAGAGGCGCTACTGGAGGCGGCGGAGATGCCCACGCGCTGAGCGCGGCGATTCTAGCTTTGCGGCCCGGTCATCCGTTGCGGCTGCACCCATGCGTCGAACTGTTGCTCGGTGACGTAGCCCAGCGCGAGCGCCGCGGCCTTGAGCGTGGTGCCGTCGCGATGCGCCTTCTTGGCGATCGCCGCCGCCTTGTCGTAGCCGATGTGCGGATTGAGCGCCGTAACCAGCATCAGCGAGCGCTCCAGCAGCTCGCCGATGCGCGCGCGATTGGCTTCGATGCCGGCCGCGCAATGGGCGTCGAAGCTCGCCATCCCGTCGCCGAGCAGGCGGATGCTCTGCAGCACGTTGTGAATGATCAGCGGCCGATAGACGTTGAGCTCGAAGTTGCCGGAAGCGCCGCCCACGTTGACCGCCACGTCGTTGCCCAGCACCTGCCCGCAGAGCATCGTCAGCGCCTCGCACTGCGTCGGATTGACCTTGCCCGGCATGATCGAGCTGCCGGGCTCGTTCTCCGGGATGGTAATTTCGCCCAGTCCGGAACGCGGGCCGCTGGCGAGCCAGCGCACGTCGTTCGCGATCTTGGTCAGCGCTGCTGCCAGTGTCTTCAGCGCGCCGTGCAGGTTGACCAGCGCATCGGCAGCGCCCATGGCCTCGAACTTGTTGGGCGCGCTGACGAACGGCAGGCCGGTGTAGCCGGCGATATCCGCGGCGGCGCGCGTGCCGAATTCGGGATGCGTGTTGAGCCCCGTCCCGACCGCGGTGCCCCCCAGCGCCAGCTCGAGGACATGCGGCAACGCGGCGTCGATATGGGCACGCGCGTGCGCGAGTTGCGCCGCGTAGCCGGAAAATTCCTGACCCAGCGTCAGCGGCGTCGCATCCTGCAGATGCGTGCGTCCGATCTTGACGATCGCCGCGAACTCGTCGGCCTTCGCCGCCAGCGTGACGCGCAGCGCGTCGAGCGCCGGCAGCAGGTCGCGCACCACGGACTCGGCCGCGGCGACATTCATCGCCGAGGGAAACACGTCGTTCGACGACTGGCCCCGATTAACGTCGTCGTTCGGGTGCACGAGCCGCGTGTCGCCGCGTTGCCCGCCGAGCATTTCCGAAGCGCGATTGGCCAGCACTTCGTTGACGTTCATGTTGGTCTGGGTACCCGATCCGGTTTGCCACACCGCCAGCGGAAATTCGCCGGCAAACGCGCCGGCCAGCGCCTCGTCGCAGGCGGCGACGATCGCGTCGCCGAGACGCGCCGACAGGATGCCGAGCCCGACGTTCACGCGGGCGGCGCTGCGCTTGATCAGCAGCATCGCGCGGATCAACGCGGCCGGCATCTTCTCGGTGGAGATGCGGAAGTGCTCGAGCGAGCGCTGGGTCTGCGCTCCCCACAGCCGGTCGACGGGGACTTCGATCGCGCCGAAGCTGTCGCGCTCGGTGCGTGTCGCGGGATCGTTCATCATGGGCTCCATGCGGAAAAAAAGAGGCGCGACGCGCCCCCTTTTTCACTGCCGCGGCACTGCGCCGTTCAAGCCGCCGGCGTCTGCTCCGACGGTGCATTGTGCGCCGCGGGCGCGGGTGTGGCCGCCGCCGCGTCCTCGGCAGCGGCTTTCATCGACAGCCGCAGGCGTCCCTTGTCATCGGCCTCGAGGACCTTGACCTTGACCACCTGGCCCTCCTTGACGTAGTCGGAAACCTGGTTGACGCGCTCCTTCGCGATCTGCGAAATATGCAGCAAGCCGTCTTTGCCCGGCAGGACCTGCACGATCGCGCCAAAGTCCAGCAGGCGCAGCACCGTGCCTTCGTAGATGCGGCCGACTTCGACCTCGGCAGTGATTTCCTCGATGCGCTTCTTCGCGGCATTGCAGGCGTCGGCGTTGACCGACGCGATCGTCACCATGCCGTCGTCCTGGATGTCGATCGTCGTTCCGGTTTCCTCGGTCAAGGCGCGGATCACGGCGCCGCCC
>JBOIGD010000026.1:0-11632 GCA_050742615.1 Casimicrobiaceae bacterium
GCGCGCGCCTCGTAGGTCGCGGTGGTAACGACGCCGCGCCCGGTGTAGCCATCGAGCGTCGCGAAGCGCCGCTCGACGCGCCCGGTGGCAGGATCGGTGACCTCCTCCGGCTGGTGCCGCCGCCCGCCGCCGATGACGACCGGGCGCCCACGCAGTTCCGGATAGCGCAGCAGCTCGACCGATGCGTAGAACGCGTCCATGTCGAGATGGGCGATCAGGCGCGCGGGCGCGGCGGACACGGTGCGGGGACAGGCGGAGACGAAGCGACGAGCGCGTAGTGTAAGCGATGCGGGCGCCGGCCCGGCTCAGTCCTCGAAGCCGCAGGATCGGCGCAGCTCGCGCGACGCCGGTCCGGCGAGGCGCGCGGCAAAGCGCGCCGCGGAATCCGGCAACTGCGCGCGCGTCGCGACGGCGATGCCGTACGGCGTGGCCAATCCGAACTCCGCCGGCAGCGGCGCGACTGGAACGACGCCCGGCGTGAACGCGATCTCGGTGAGCTGCGTGCAGCCGATCGGATGGAGGGCGCCGCTTTGCGCGAGGGCAGCCATCGCAGTCGCGCCGTTCGGATACGCGCGAAGCTTCGGCGCGGCGGCATCCATGATGCCAATCGCGCGCAGCATCGACGCGCAGTGCGCGCCGGCGGTCGAGCGCCCCGTATCCGGCAGGTAGATCGCATCCGCCGCGAGAAGCGCCCGGCGCAGCGCCGCGGCCGTCGTCACGTCGGGCGCGGCGTCTCCCGCGCGCACGGCGATCGCGGTGTGGACCCGGCCGAGCGGCGCGATCGAATCCGGCCGCACGTGGCCGCTACGCGCCAGCTCGTCCAGCAGCACGGTGGTGAGCACGACAACGTCGCACGGCTCGCCGGCGAGGAGCTTGTCGACCGTCACCCCGACCGGATGAAAGCTCGCGCGGACCTCGATCGACTCGGCGTCGCTGAATTCGCGCCGCAGGGTTTCGACCAGGCTTTGCGCCGCTCCCGCGCTCAACACATGCAGCATCGGCGTCGGCATCGGTGTGCTCGCGAGGCCGCGGGCCGCCGCAGGCACGGCCGCGCCCGCCACTAGCGGTCCGGCCGCGCGCCGGAAATCGTCACGACGTGCTCCCACTTCGCGATGTCGTCGGCGATGTAGCGGGTGAATTCCTCGGGCGTCATCGTCATTGCCACGGCGCCCTCCTTCGCCCACTCGCTTCGCACCTGCCGATCGGCCGTAATGCGGCTGATCTCGGCGTTCAGCCGCCGCACGATTTCCGGCGCCGTGCCCTTCGGCGCCATCACGCCCAGCCAGATGACCGACTCGTAGCCGGGAACGCCGGCTTCGGCGAGCGTAGGCACGTCGGGCAGCACCGACGAGCGTACCTTGCCGCTGGTCGCCAGCGCCCGCACCTTGCCGGCGCGCGCGAACTGGCCCATGGTGGTAACGGCGTCGAACATCATGTCGACCTGGCCGCCGAGGGTGTCGGTGCGCGCCTGCGAGCTGCCCTTGTACGGGATGTGCACGATGTCGACGCCCGCCATCGCCTTGAACAGCTCGCCAGCCATGTGGTACGGCGTCCCGGGCCCGGACGAGGCATAGTTAAGCTTGCCGGGCTTCGCCTTGGCGAGCGCGATCAGCTCGGCGAGGCTCTTCGCCGGCACCGACGGATGAACGACCAGCACGAGGTCGGAATAGTTGATCGGCGCGACGGCGGTGAAATCGCGCAACAGCGCGTACGGCTTGTTCGGCACCAGCGATTCGTTGACGGTCTGCGCGTTCGACATCAAGAGCAGCGTGTAGCCGTCCGGCGCGCTCTTGGCCGCGGCATCGGTTCCGATCACCGAGCCGGCGCCTGGGCGATCGTCGACGACGAACGGCTGGCCCAGCGCGACTTCGAGCCGCTGCCCGAGAAAGCGCGCATAGATGTCGGCCGGACCGCCCGCTGCGAACGGCACGACGATCTTGACCGCCTTCGCCGGGTAGTCCTGCGCCAATCCGGCTGCTGCGGCGGCGGCCAGCAACGCGCCTGTGACAATCCTGGCGACGAATCGCGGCATCGGGGCTCCTCGCTTTGCGGACGGAAGATCGCGCAATCTACCGGATGTCGCTGTCCGGCGCCACCGGCCCGGCGCGTGCAGCGGCTCAGAACCCGTACAAGCGCGCCGGATTATCGACCAGTATCTTCCGCCGCGCCGCTTCGTCCGGCGCCCAGTCGAGCAGCAGATCGAGCATCACCGCGTTCGAAGGCTGCGGCTTGGCGTTCGGATGCGGCCAGTTGGTCGCCCACACGCAGCGCCCGGGATGCGCGGCGGCCAGCGCACGCGCGAGGACGCCGACGTCCTCGTAATGCGGCGGTCCGGATTTCGACGTTTCATACGGCGCCGACAGCTTGACCCAGCAGCGCCCGCCATCGAGCAGGGCGAGCAGGGCGCGAAACGCCGGGTGCGCCGGCGGCACCGGCTCGAGAAACTTGCCGTTGTGGTCGATGACCACCTCGACCGGCAGGCGCGACAACCGCTGCGCGTACAGCGGCAGATCGCGTCCATCGAGCTGGATCTGCACGTGCCAGCCGAACGGCGCGACCCGCGCCGCGATCGAATCCACATCGTCCCAGGACAGGAGCCCGCCCTTGAGCATGAAGCAGCGCGCGCCGCGAAAGCCGGCGTGCGCCAGCCGCTCGATCTCGGCGTCGGCGATGTCCGGCCGGATCGTCGCGATGCCGCGCGTCTGCGGCCCCAGCGCTGCAATCGCTTCCCCGGTGCAGGCGTTGTCGAATGCATACGCGTTCGGCTGCACGACGACGGTGCGTGCCAACCCCAATTGGCGCTGCACAGCGCGGTAGGCGTCGACCGGCGCGTCGGGCGGCGGAAAGAGCGACGTCGGCGCCGGCTTGAAACGGCGCTCGTACACGTGCATGTGGCAGTCGCAGGTGCCGGCCGGCGCCTGCAGTCTCGGTGCGTCGTTCATTGGATTCCTTCGTCGCGCTGGCCCGCTACGATAAACCGGTTCGGCTCGCCTTTCAAACCGCCGGCGCCGCCGCGATGTGCGCCGTCAATTCGCCCGCTTGCGTCGCGCGAGGTCGATGTCCATGTACTGCCAATACGCGCTGAATACCTGCGGCCGGTATCCAAGCAGCCACGGTTGCACAAAATCGCTCTCGCGTCGGAATATCAGAGGCAGCAACGGCACGTAGGTGCGCGCGATCGCGGTCAACCTGCGGGCCGTCGCGATCTGCGCGGGCGCGTCGGGGCTGCGCAGGAATTGATCGACCAAGCGATCGTACTCGGCCATCTTGAATCGCGACTGGTTGGCGAACGGCGGCTGCCTGCTGTCGAGCAGCTGCAGAATTCCATTCCCCGTGGGCAAGCCTCCGAAACCGGTGGTGGCGAGCTGATACTTGCCTCCGATCACCTCCTTGATGAAATCCTGGAACGGCGTCAGTTGAAAATCGACGCGGATGCCGATCGCGTCCATGTCCTTCTTCCAAAGCGTCTGCATTTCGCGCGAGATCGCCGCCGTGCGCTGCAGCAGCGTCACCGTCAACGGCTTGCCGTCCGGCGCCTTGCGGTAGCCGTCGGCGTCGCGCTGGCCATAGCCGAAGCGATCGAGCAGCGCCTTCGCCGCCGCCGGGTCGTACAGGGGCCGGGTCGAAGCCGACGGATCGTGGCCGGTCACGCCGGGCGGGACAAGCTGGTTGGCCGGTTGCGCCTGCCCTGCGTAAACGACGTCGACCAGATTCTGCGTGTCGAGTCCCAACGCGATGGCGCGGCGCAGCGCGATCCGGTCGTTGCTCATGCCGCCGACGACCGGATCGTCCATGTTGAAGTCGACGAGGAAGAGAAAGGGCTCGATGAACGCGTTGCGCACGATGCCGCGCGAGGCGTATTCCGGCCTGAGCTTGTCGCCTGCGAGCAGGCGGTTCGCCACTTCCGCCCGGAGCTCGACGCAGTCGAGTGCGCCGCGCTCGAATTCGAGCAGTAGCGTCGTGTCCTCCTCGATGATGCTGATGTCGATGACGCCGATCTGCGGCAGCGTCTTGCCCTGCATGCGGCGCTCCAAAGCGGCGTTGGCCGGGTCGCTGCTGGCGGGAAAGCGCAAGGCTCGATAGTCGGGATTCGCCTCCAGCACGATTTTCGAGCCGCGGCGCCATTCGCGCAGGCGATACGGGCCCGTGCCGACGGCGCGCGTGCGAATGTCCCCGTCGGCGGCCTCGACGACCTCGCGCGCGACCGCCGTCACCGTGATGAAAATCTGCAGCGACGGATAGTCGATTGCGCCGAGCCGGATCTGCAGCGCGTACCGCCCGACGGCGCGCAATCCCTCGATCGGCCGGTCGTAGTCGAACTTCGCTCCCGGCCGCTTCGCCGCATCGACCACCGCCCGCGCGCCGATGATCAGGTCGGTCATGACCGTGTCGCCGCCCCGGCTCAGGTTGGGATCGAGCCGGCGCTTCATCGAGTACACGTAGTCCTCGGCGACAAGCTCGCGCGGCTTGCCGTGAAACGCGGGATCATCGGTAAAGTGGATCCCCGGCTTGAGCCGGATCAGCCACGTCCTGCCGCCGTCGGAAACCTCAGGCATCGCGCTCGCCGTCACCGGCGTCAGGCCGGCCGGCGAGTCCAGGTAATCCCAGTTGTAGAGTCCTTCGAAGATCGCGGCGGTCACCCGCTGCGCCGGAATGTTGGTCGCCTGCTGCGGATCGAGCGTGTCGACGTCGGGCGACGCGATGCGGAGAATCTTGTTCGGGTCGGCAGCCGCGGCGGCACAACCGGCCGCCAGCGCCAACAGCAGCAACGCCCACCGGATTCGCGGCCGGGCATGCTCGATCAACCGCCGTGGTCGCCGCATGCCCGACTGCGTGGGAGGACAAGCTTCAGCGTCGAGCCACGCGCCTGGCGCATCTCGTCGAGCTGCTGGCTGGCGCTGACGATCCGGCGTCGCACGCGGATGTGAAGAAGGCGACGTAACGAGCCTTGGTATCCGAACGCCGCCCTGGAGTCGATGCCGAACGCCGGCTGTTACCCGGTGCGCGAGACGCCGGTCGCGCTGGCGAGGGGCGTCGAGAAGCTGCGCTGCGCGGCCGCCTGCCTCGCGCCGGTTATTGCGCCTTGGCCGATGGAGCGCGTATCTGCATTTCTCGTGCCGCCGTCTCGCCATCGACAACCCTCGCATCGGTCACGGCTCGATGTTCCCGCGCCGGGATACTGCTACCGGTGACATATTCCCTGGCCGGGCGAGGCGCGTCGCCCTGCTCAGGCGCATTCGCGCATCCGACACAAAGCAGGGCGAGCGACACCGCGAACATTGTTTTCATCATTAATCTCCGTTGACGATATAGTCTTCATTCCCTCGGCTCACATCGAGTCTTCATTCCCTCGGCTCAGATCGGCATTCGCGCTGCGTAGGGCCGGCATCGCCTGCATCGATGTCGCGCTGACCTGCGAATCGCGGACATCCCGACAGCGACTGGCGACGCATTCTACGCATGGCCGCGGCAACGGGCAATCGGAAGCGTAAAAGGAAACGGGCCCGATGCATCGGGCCCGCTGATCACTTGCGAGACGCTGCGTCTAACCGGCAGGCGGGTAGTAGTACGGCGACGGCGGCGCGCGGTAACGGGCCGGACCGCGCACCGGGATCTGGTTCCCCTTCGCGTACATGCACTGCATGTACGAGCCGTCGTAGCGCCGCTGCACCTCATAGTACGACGCACCGTAGTAGGCGTTGCTGCCCGCGGCGCTGCCGACCAGCAGGCCAGTGCCGGCGCCGATCGCGGCGCCCGGACCGGCATTGCCCGACGCGGAGCCGATGATCGCACCGGCTGCGGCGCCGATGGCCGTGCCCGCGATCGCGCTCGCGGCCGCGTTGTTGTTGGCCTGCGCTGTCGGGCCGCCGACCATTTGCTCCGCGTATTGCTGGCAACTAAAGGAATCGGCCTGGAATTGGTCGAAGGTCTTGTGCGCGCCGGGCAGAGCGACCACGCTGGGCCCCGTCGGCACGGTCGCGCAGGCGCCGAGCGCGAGCGCTGCCGCCAGCGACGAATACCGTTGGATTGCGTTCATGGTCTTCTCTCTTTAGCGGGGTGCCTGGCGCGGCGAGCCATTCGGGACGACCTTCAGCCATCCGGCCGGGCAATTGGGGACCTGCGGAAAGTACCCGGCCGGGTTGGTGCAATAGTACGAATAGTCGTCCGGCCGCGCGGGGCTCACCGGCGCGACCGCGTCGCCGTTGTCGCGCTGAATGTAGACCTGCGGTGCGCCGTCGTCATACACGTCGCCGCTGTAGGAGGAATACGGATACGGATTCCCGTAGGCATACGGATACCCGTAGGCGTACGGGTAGTAACCCGGTCCCCAGTAGGAATAAGCGGGGAAGCCGAAAGACAATCCGATGCTGGGGCCGAAAAATCGGGCGTGACCGCCGTGCCAGCCACCGCCGTGCCACCCACCACCGTGCCAGCCACCGTGCGATCCGCCGCCGTGCCAGCCACCGCCACCGCCGGAATGCGAGCCGTGGTCGTGCTGCGCCGACGCGGGCATGGCGACGGCGGACAGCGCGAACGCGGCGGCAACGGCCATCGCGAGCTTGCTGATAGTCATAATGATCTCCTTATCGACTTGCAATTTAGACTCAAACGCACGACGCGAAGTTCGGCTGACGGCGTCGGCAATTGTCTTGCAAATCAGTACATAGGAATGTAACAGTCTGTAACGCCCGTACATTCCCATCAGGCCGCCGGAAACGCTGGAACCGGCCGGCGGCTCGGCACAAGGGCCGGCCTTTTTAGTATGCTTGAGGGGTCGATTCGATAGCGAGGACGTGGCAATGGCCAGCGAACCCGGGATGCGCGCGGCGGACATGAAAATGGACGCGGCATCGCTCTACCGCGAAGAAATCTATACCGACCGCGCCGCGGGCACCCTCCGTGTTCTGACGCCAGTGACGCGAGACGGCGGCCCCGACAAGACGCGTCCGACCATCTACACGGGCGAAGCGCAGATCCTGACCAATGTCGGCCCGCTGCCGATCAGTTTCGACATCCCCGTCGCGACGCTGGGAGAAGCCGTGCAGCAATACGGCGACGCGGCCGAGGAAGGCGTCGAGCGCGCGATGCAGGAGCTGCAGGAAATGCGCCGGCAGGCCTCGTCTTCGATCCTCGTTCCCGGCGCGAGCCCTGGCCTGGCCGGCGGCCTGCCGCCGGTAGCCGGCGGCAAGATCAAGTTTCCCTGACCGCTCTGCCGTTGCGCCGGGCGTCCGCGGCGGCACGGCGCGTGCCGGACGCCTGCGACGACGGCGCGGTCCAGTCGGACGCCGCGAAACGCTCGCGCAGGAAGTCGGCGAACGTGCGCACCTTCGCCGACAGGTGTTTCCTGCTCGGGTACACGATCTGGATGCTCGACGGAGCCGGTTGGAAGGCGTGCAGGATCGGGACGACGTGTCCGGCGCGCAGCTCCGGTCCGACGATGAAGTTCGGCTCGCAGGCAATGCCGAGCCCCTCGACGGCGAGCGCCGCGAGAAACCGCCCGCTGTTGGCGTGCACGGCTCCGGAAACCCTGACCGATCGCGCCGAGCCGTCCCGGTCGCGAAACAGCCATGTGTTGCGCTGCCCCGCATACTCGTAGGTCAGGCAGTCGTGGGCCGCCAGGTCGTCGGGGTGCTTCGGCTCGCCGCGCCGGTCGAGGTAGGCCGGCGCCGCGCAGCACACCATGCGGGTCTCTCCGATCTTGCGTCCAACCAGGTTTTGGCTTCCGATCGCGCCGATCCGTATCGCCGCGTCGAATCCTTCGTCGACCAGATCCACCGCGCGATCGGAGAGCTCGACGTCAAAACGCATGCCGGGGTAACGCCCGACGAAGGCGCCGATGGCTGGCGCCAGATGGCGCTCGCCGAATGTCACCGGCGCGGACAGGCGCAGCGTGCCGCGCGGCGCGACCGTCGACGCGCTGGCGGACTCTTCGGCCTCCTCGAGATCGGCGAGCAGCTGCACGCAGCGCTCGTAGAACAGGCGGCCGCTTTCGGTCAGCGACAGCCGCCGCGTCGTGCGATTGAGCAGCCGCACATCGAGGTGCGTCTCGAGATCGGCGACATGGCGCGATACCGCCGATACCGAGACCCCGAGGCGGTTGGCGGCGCGCACGAAGCTGCCGGCCTCGACGACCTTGACGAACGCGGTGACGGCCTGGAAGCGATCCATCCTCTATTATTGCATAATTGCTAATAATATTTCACCTTGTCGGATCTTTATCCCGATACCGGCAAACTTCATACTATGTTGGCCCGTCGAAGCAACACGACGACATCAACCACAGAGAAGGATTTAGCGATGAAGCTCTATTACTCCCCCGGCGCCTGCTCACTTTCCCCGCATATCGCCTTCCTGGAAGCCGGGCTGCCGATGACCCTGGTCAAGGTGGACACCAAGACCCACCAGGTCGCCGACGGCGGCGATTTCTACGCCATCAACGCCAAGGGCTACGTCCCGGTGCTGGAGCTCGACGACGGCCAGCGCCTGACCGAAGGGCCGGCGATCGTCCAGTATCTTGCCGACCGCAACCCGGGCTCGAAGCTCGCGCCTGCCGCGGGCACGTTCGAACGCTACCGCCTGCAGGAATGGCTGAATTTCATCACGTCCGAACTGCACAAACAGTACGGCCCGTTTTTCGCGACCTCGACGCCGGTCGAATACAAGACCATCCTGCGCGAGAAGCTCGCACGCAGGCTCGACTGGATCGCCGGCGAGCTCGACGGCCGCGACTATCTGATGGGCCAGCAATTCACCGTCGCCGACGCCTATCTGTACACGATCCTGCGCTGGTCGCCATTTGTGGGCATCGACCTCGCCAAATGGCCGGTGATCGCCGCTTACCGGGCGCGCGTCGAAGCGCGACCGCACGTGCGCGAGGCGTTGCTTGCCGAAGGTCTGATCAAAGAACCGGCCAAGGCTGCGGCCTGACCGTGCAGTCGCCGCGCCACGCCACCACCCGGCCCCGCGCCGGGTCCGTCGCCGCCGGACGCCTGCCCGCGTTGTTTCTGTCGCACGGCTCGCCGATGCATGCCGTCGATCCGGGCGCGGCCGGCCGCGCCTGGACGGCGCTCGGGCGCGAGCTGCCCCGCCCGCGGGCGGTGTTGATCGCGTCGGCGCATTGGGAAACGTCGATGCCGATGCTCACCGGGAACCCGCAGCCGCAAACGATCCACGATTTCGGCGGTTTCCCCGACGAGTTGTATCGGCTGCGATACGATGCGCCCGGCGATCCGGATCTGGCCGCGCAGGCCGCCGGGATGCTGAAGGCCGCGGGAATCACCGCCGGCATCGACGGCTGTCGCGGGCGCGATCACGGCGCCTGGGTGCCGCTGCGCTGGATGTATCCCGACGCCGCGGTACCGGTCGTGCAACTCGCGATCCAGCCGGAATTGGGACCCGCGCATCACCTTCACGTCGGGCGCGCGCTGGCGCCGCTGGGCGACGACGGCGTGCTGATCGTCGGCTCGGGGCACACGACCCACAACCTGCGCGATTGGATGGCGAATCCGCGCCGGCAGGAGCCGCTGCGCTACGCCCAGGCGTTTGCCGGCTGGGTGCACGACCGCCTGCTGGCGCGCGACATCGAGGCGCTCGCCGACTACCGCGAGCAGGCGCCCGAGGCGGCGCGTGCGCACCCGAGTGAAGAGCACTTTCTGCCGCTTTTCGTGGCGTTGGGCGCGGCGGGCGAAGGCGCCGCGGTCGAGCGCTTTGTCGAGGGCTACGAGGCCGGCGCGCTGGCGATGGACTCGTACCGCTTCGATCGGCGCTAAAGCGGCCGGCGGCCCGGGCGCGTCGGAGCCTGTCTTACGCGAGAATCGGTGATACGCCGATTCTCGCGCCGGCGGGGAGCTTCTACAGTGGGGTCGTGTTCCACCTTTGGAAGCGGAGTCCGTGATGAACCAACGAACCACCAGACTGCAACGCGCGGCGCAGGTCGCCGCCGGCGTCGTCCTGGGTGCGTCGATCGTGACGCCCGCCTACGCGGCGATGCCCGCCCTGCCCGAACAATGGCAACCGTTCCTGCTGATCGGATCGGTGGTCCTGCTGGCCGTCGCGCTGATGCTGAAGGCGTTGGGCACGCGTCACCCGCGGGTCTCCGACACGGCAGCGAGCGTAGTTGACATGCGCGACGCCTATCGGGCCGAGACGACCGACGTGCCGATGCACCAGTAACCAGTAGTAGCGGGAAAGCGGCGCGGGGACGCCTGCCCCGCACCGCCGGGGCGCATGGCTAATGCAGCCGCTGGCGCCCCTTGCGCGAGGTTTCGCGGCGCTGCGCGCGCCGCTCGGCGCGATTGGCGGACTCGGGGCGGTTCCGCTCCTGCCAGAAGCGGTAGATGAGAACGGCGGCGATCGGCAGCTCGTCGATCATCGCCTGCCTTTTTTCGTCGCTGTCCACCCAGTCGAGATACTCGGGATCGTGGTCGCCGTAGGCCAGCGCCTCGATCGGCAGCATCCAGTCGCGGGCGTCGTCCTGCGCGTACAGAGGCTCCCACTCCGCCTCGCGCAGCAGGACGCCGGTCATGTAGCCCTCGCACCAGGCGCTGGCCTCGGGCGGGGCCTTGTCGCCCTTGGCATTTTCCTCGCTGTGGTAGAGCAGTGGCTTGAAACGCGTCGGCGATTCGCGCAGCGTGCGGGCGATGCTGTTCTGCATGCGCAGCACCAGCGACAGGATACGGCTGGCCTGGTCGTTGTCGGCGAACACCGGCGAGACGCTGCGCTGGCTGTCGCTCCAGACCACGGGCAGCCACTCGGACGGCTGGATCATTTCGGGGCCGCTGACGATCGCCGTCAGGAAGCCATCGAGCATTTCCAGGTCCATGCAGTCCTGCGGGACGCCGTTCGAGGCGAGAAAGGCCTCGAGCTCGTCGTAGTCGGCATCGGCCAGCGGTTCGTCCAGCTTCGCGGGCTCAGTCATCGGCAGGCTCGTTTGCGCATCGGGCCGTCATGATCCCCCCGACACCGTCGGAATGCAAATCGCTCACGCGGCGACGACCACGCGTCCCGGGTCGCGCAGCGCATGCGCCGCGTTCAGCGCTGCGGCGAAAAGCAGCACCGCTCCCGCTTGGTGAGCGGCGGCGAGCGGCAAAGGCACGACCAGCAGGAGGCTCGCGACGCCGAGGGCGAATTGTGCGATCAGTGCCGCTAGCAGCAGGTGCGCCGCGACCTTGACGCGCGCGGGCACCGGCGTCCTCCACACCCGCCAGCAGAAGGCGGGGATCAGCGCCAAGAGCAGCCACGCGATCATCCGGTGATCGAATTGCACGGTCGCGATGTTGTCGATGAAATTCCGATACCATGGATCGAGCGACATGATCCCCGGCGGCACGGCGTGGCCGTTCATCAGCGGGAAAGTGTTGTAGGCGAAGCCGGCGCGGGTGCCGGCCACCAGCGCGCCCAGCAGCGCCTGCAGGAAGATCAGCGCGACCAGGACCCGGGCGAAACGCTGCAAGAACGCGCTCCCCGACCGGCTCGCCACGCCGGGCGACGCAGGCCGCGGCCGCAGCCGCAGCAGCGACAATCCGACCCAGAACATCGCCGCGAGGATCAGCAGCGCCAGCCCGAGGTGCGCGGCAAGCCGCAGCTGCGACACGCGCGGATCGTCGACGAGCCCGCTCTGCACCATGTACCA
>JBOIGD010000027.1:0-5797 GCA_050742615.1 Casimicrobiaceae bacterium
CGCCCGTATTCCCCGCAACGCCGAGCTCCGGAAGGGCGATCCGGTCGGGATGCCCTGGAGCCTTCGCCATGCGCCACGCCACTCTACGTCGCGGTTTCCGCGCCCTCGCCTGCGTCGGACTCGTGCTCGCGATGTCGAGCGCGCTCTGCGCCGATCCGCTGCCGGTCGAGACCTTTTTTAAGAAGCCGTTGTACGGGAGCCCGGTCTTGTCGCCCAGCGGGCGGTACCTGGCCGTCACGACTGCGGTCCACGGTCGGCTCAACCTCGGCGTGCTGGACCTCGACGATCGCAAGGTCACTTCGATCGGCTCCTCGGCCGACGTCATCGGCGTCGCCTGGCTGAGCGACCAACGGATGGTCGTCACGACAGGCGATTTGCAGCGGGGTTCAGGCGAGCCCCCGCAATTCAGCGGCCTGTTCGCCGTCAACCGCGACGGATGGTACGAAAAGTCGCTATTCGCATACTTCGCGCGTCCTTATGTGCGTTTAGTGCGCGGAATCCCCGACACCAACGAAGTCCTCGTGGAGAATCGGGAGCGAAGCAACGACGTTCTAGACCTGTACCACCTCGACACGATGACCGGGCAGAAGACTCTCTTGTCGTTCGACTCGCCGGGAAACGTCAGCCGCTGGATCGTCGATTTTGATGGTGTACCGCGTGCCGCGACGAGCGACGACCTCGATCACGACAGGTCCGCGATCTACGTTCGCGACAGCGCCGCCGGGGCCTGGCAGAAGATCGAAGAGGCCGGGCTCGGCCGCCTGCACTCCACCCCCCTTGGCTTCAGCCCGGACGGCAAGATCCTGTATATCGAATCGCGCCGCGACGGTGACCGGGTCGCCCTGTACGAATACGACATCGGCGCACGCCGGTGGAGCGACGCCATCGCCAAACACCCGGCGCGTGATATCCGGGCTGCCTTTGTCGCTGATGTCAGCGAACGCAAGCTTTTCGGCTTGCGCTATATCGACGACAGACCCGGCGCCGTATGGTTCGACGGCGAATGGGCGAGAATGCAAAAGAGCATCGACGCCGCGATGCCGGACACCGTCAACGTGCTGCAGCGGCGTGGCGACCGCTGGATCGTGACCTCCTCTTCGGATCGCGATCCGGGCGAGGTCTATCTGCTCGACGGCAGGACGATGAAGATGCAGAAGCTCTTCTCGTATGAGCCGTGGATCGATCCATCCCGAATGTCTCCGAGCAAATGGGTGCGCTACCCGGCTCGGGACGGTCTGACGATACCGGCGCTGCTGACGACTCCGCTCGGCGCTGAAGGCAAGCGCGTCCCGCTGGTCGTCCACATTCATGGCGGTCCGAACGTTCCGGCAAACAACTGGGGCTACAACGGCGAAGTCCAGTTCCTCGCATCTCGCGGCTACGCGGTGCTGCAGCCGCAGTTTCGCGGCACCGAGGGCTTCGGCTGGAAGTTCGAGTCGGCCGGGTTCCGTAAATGGGGCGACGAAATGCAGGACGATCTCGAAGACGGGGTCAAATGGGCGATAGCGCAGGGCATCGCCGACCCCGACCGCGTCTGCTTTTTCGGCGCCAGCTACGGCGGCTATGCCGCGTTGTGGGGCGCGATCAAGAATGCCCAGCTTATCAAGTGCGCGGTAGACTACGCCGGCGTCTCATCGATCGATTTTATGTTCGACAACGCGCAGACCGACATGTCGCGGCTGATGCAAAAGTCGACCTTAGGCGCGGAAATCATCGGCGACCCGAACACCGACCGCGCGCGCTTCAAGCGGGTAAACCCGCTGGACAACGCCGACAAGGTCGGCGTGCCTATCCTCCTCGCCTATGGTGCGCTCGACCGCCGGGTGCCGATCGTGCACGGCACCGCGTTCAAGGCCGCTCTCGACAGGTACAACAAGCCCTACGAATGGGTTGTCTACGCCGACGAGGGTCACGGCTTCAACCGCGAAGAGAACCTGGTCGACTTCTACCATCGCGTCGAACGCTTCCTGGCGAAGTATCTCGGCCCCGCTCCGGCGACCGCGGCCTCGCAAGCGCGCTAGCGGCATGGTCCGCGGCATCCGCCGCGTTCAGCGTTGCAGCACCTGTAAGGCCTCGCCGATCCGCTGCACGGCAACGACTTCGATGCCTTCGATCGCGTGACGCGGCTTGTTGGCGGCTGGAATGACCGCCCGCGCGAAGCCCAGCTTGGCCGCCTCGCGCAACCGCTCCTGCCCGCGCTGCACCGGTCGAATTTCCCCTGCCAGACCAACTTCACCAAACACAAGAGATTTATTACCCAACGGCTTGTTTTTAAATGATGAATAAATTGCCATCAAAACGGCCAGATCGGCGGCGGGCTCGCCGATCCGGACCCCTCCCACGGCGTTGACGAACACGTCGAACAATCCGGTCTCCACGCCACCGTGACGGTGCAGCACCGCCAGCAGCAGCGCCAGGCGCTGCGGGTCCAGGCCGACGGCGAGGCGCCGCGCGAGTCCGCCCTGCACCGGGTCGATCAGCGCCTGCACCTCGACCAGCAACGGCCGCGAGCCTTCGATCGTCGCCAGCACGCAGCTCCCGGCGACCGGGTCGGCATGCTGCGACAAGAACAGCGCCGACGGATTGGCCACGCCCTTCAACCCGCGCTCGGTCATCGCGAACACGCCGAGCTCGTTGGCGGCGCCGAAGCGGTTCTTGATCGCACGCACCAGGCGAAAACTCGAGTGCGTGTCACCCTCGAAATACAGGACCGTGTCGACGATGTGCTCGAGCACGCGCGGTCCGGCGATCGCGCCCTCCTTGGTCACGTGCCCGACCAGGATGATCGTGATCGCGTTCTGCTTGGCGAGCCGCGTCAGCTGCGCCGCGCACTCGCGCACCTGGGCGACGCTGCCGGGTGCCGACTCCAGCAACTCGGTGTAGACGGTCTGGATCGAGTCGATGACGACGACCCCGGGCTTGAGCGTCCGGATCGCGCCCACGATCGCCTGCAGCTGCACCTCGGCCAGCAGTTCGACCGCGGCATTGACCAGTCCCAGCCGCTGCGCGCGCAGCGCCACCTGCTCGACCGATTCCTCGCCGGTGACGTAGAGTGCGCGGCCCAGCCGGCCGGAAGTCCCGACCGCGGCCATCGCCTGCAGCAGCAGCGTCGACTTGCCGATGCCGGGGTCGCCTCCGAGCAGCACCACGCCACCGGACACGAGTCCGCCGCCCAGCACGCGGTCGAATTCCTCGATGCCGGTCGGCGTGCGCGCGTTGTCGCGGGTCTCGACGGTCGCGAGCGGACGAACCGCGCTGGGCGCGCCGGCGAGCGCCTGGAAGCGCGATGACGGGGTCGCGGCGATCGTCTCGACCAGCGTGTTCCAAGCGCCGCACTGCGGGCACTGGCCCTGCCACTTGCTGCTCTGGCCGCCGCACTCGGTACAGGCGTACGCAGTCTTGGTCCTGGCCATCAGCGCGACCAACCGATGCGCGGGCAGCGCGCCGGTGCCGGCCGCGCGTGCCCGTCGGACACGATCAACCCAGCTCGTCCGCGTGGACGACCGCGGTGCCGAGCTTGCCGACGACGATCCCGGCTGCCTTGTTGGCGATCCTTACCGCGCTGCCGACGTCGGCGCGGGCGCCGAGCAGCGTGCCCAGGGTCGCGATCACCGTGTCGCCCGCCCCGGACACGTCGAAGACCTCGCGCGCCTGTGCCGGAAAGTGCTGCGCGCCGGCATCGGTGTACAGCGACATCCCCTCCTCGGAGCGGGTGATCAGCAGGGCATCGAGGGCGAGCTCGCCGCGCAGCACCTGGGCTTTTTCTGCGAGCTCCGCCTCGTTCCGCCACGGTCCGACGACCTGGCGAAACTCGGCGCGATTGGGCGTCAGCATGGTCGCCCCACGATAGCGCAGGAAGGCCTCGCCCTTCGGATCGACCAGCACCGGCGTCCCGGCGGCCCGCGCCAGCGCGATCATGCGCTCGATCTGCGACAGTCCGCCCTTGCCATAGTCCGACAGCACGACCACGTCGAAATTCGGCAGCGAGCGTTCGTAGTCCGCGAGCTTCGCCGCAAGCGCCGCTGGCGAGGGCACGGTTTCGAAGTCGATGCGCAACAGCTGCTGCTGGCGGCCGATCACCCGCAGCTTCACCGTCGTCGGCAACGCCGCATCACGATGCAGCGAAATGTGCACGCTTTCGCCGCGCAGCAGTCTTTCGAGCATTCGTCCCGGCTCGTCGTCGCCGATGACGCTGATCAGCGTCACCTGTGCGCCCAAGGCGGCTGCGTTGCGCGCGACGTTGGCGGCGCCGCCGGGCCGCTCTTCGCTGCGCGCGACCTTCACCACCGGGACAGGCGCCTCGGGGGAAATCCGCTCGACCTCGCCGAACCAGTAGCGGTCGAGCATCGCGTCGCCGACGACGAGCACGCGCGTGCGCCGGACCGCATCGCGGAAATCGGCAAAGCGGCGCGCGCTGGCCGGCATCAGTTGCGCCCGATGCCGAAATATTCGATTCCCGCGGCGCGCACCTGCGCGGGATCGAAGAGATTGCGGCCGTCGAAGAGGAGCGGCTGCTTCAATTGCCGCTTGATTTCGCCGAACTCGGGGCTGCGGAATTCCTTCCACTCGGTGACGACCACCAGGGCATCGGCGCCGGCGACGGCGGCCATCGGCGAGGCCGCGTACGTCAGGCCGCGGGTCTCCCCGAAGGTGCGCCTCGCCTGGTCGATCGCCACCGGATCGTAGGCGCTGACGGCCGCGCCGCGCTCGAGCAGCCCGGCGATGATCGCGCGCGATGGCGCTTCGCGCATGTCATCGGTGTTCGGTTTGAAGGCGAGGCCCCAGATCGCGAAGATCCTGCCGGCAAGGTCTCCCCCCAGGCGCGCGACGATCTTCTCCAGCAGGCGCGACTTTTGCGCGTGGTTGACCGCTTCCACCGCGGCCAGGATCCGCAGCGGCCGCCGGTGCTGCGCGGCGGTGTGCTGCAGCGCCTTCACGTCCTTCGGGAAGCAGGAGCCGCCATACCCGGCGCCCGGGTAGAGGAAGTGATAGCCGATGCGCGGATCCGAACCGATTCCCTGGCGCACGTGCTCGATGTCGGCGCCCAGCTCGTCCGCGAGGTTGGCCATCTCGTTCATGAACGAGATCCGCGTCGCCAGCATCGCGTTGGCCGCGTACTTGGTCAGCTCCGCCGAGCGTACGTCCATCACCAGCAGGCGCTCGCGATTGCGCTGGAACGGCGCGTAGACCGCGCGCAGCAGGGCGATGGCCCGCTCGTCGTCGGCGCCGATCACGATGCGGTCCGGCTTCATGAAGTCCTCGACTGCCGCGCCCTCCTTCAGGAACTCGGGATTCGACACGACCGCGAACGGAACGGCGGTGTCGCGGGCGGAAAGCTCCGCGGCAATCGTCTCGCGCACGCGATCGGCCGTCCCGACGGGTACTGTCGACTTGTCGACGACGACTTTGTAGTCGGCCATGCGACGGCCAATGTTGGATGCGGCGGCGAGCACATGCCGCATGTCGGCCGAGCCGTCCTCGTCGGGCGGGGTGCCGACCGCGATGAACTGGAGGCTGCCGTGCGCGACCGCGGCATCGACGTCGGTCGTGAACCGCAGGCGGCCGGCGTCGACGTTGCGATGGATCATGCCCTGCAGCCCCGGTTCGTGGATCGGCACTCCGCCCGCCTTGAGTAGGTCGATCTTGCCCGCGTCGACGTCCAGGCACAACACGTCGTTGCCGACCTCGGCCAGGCAGGCGCCGGAGACCAGGCCGACGTAGCCCGAGCCGATCATCGTGATCTTCAAACGGCCAGCCCCAGCGACGCGTTGATGTCGCGCAGCGCGCGAACCGGGTC
>JBOIGD010000028.1:0-12122 GCA_050742615.1 Casimicrobiaceae bacterium
GCGCCGCGCGCGCGTCCTCGGAAAGACCGTTCAACGCCGTACGGCCGAGCCAGGCCTCGCCCATCGTCGGCCGGTCGAGCCCGGCGAGCAGCCCCAGCAGCGTCGTCTTGCCCGAGCCCGACGCGCCGACGATCGCGACGCTGGCGCCGGCATCGACGTCGAAGCTCACGTCGTCCAGGATCCTGAGCGGCGCATCGCCGCTCATCACGTCTTTGGAAAGCCCGACGGCGCGAACGACCGGGTCAGGCATCGGCGAATGGGGTCCGCAGCGCCTGCGCGCGGGCGTTCGGCGATTCGGCGGCCAATGCGGAAGTCGGGATGGCGTGTGCGCGGCGCGGTGGGTTCATCGGAGCGGGGCATTCTACCTCGCCGGTGGCCGCCTCGTTTTTGCACGAGCCCGTTGGCCGACCCTACAATGGCGTATGCGATGGTCCGCCTGCTCGGCGTTTTTGCGCATGCTCGCCGCGGCCGCATGCGGGTGCCTGCTCGCGACGGGCCTGACGCCGGCGGCGCAAGCCGCGCCGCCGGCGATTCTGGTCGTCGGCGACAGCATCTCCGCCGGGTACGGATTGCCGGCCAACGTCGGTTGGACGTCGCTGCTGCAGCAACGGCTGAAGGCGCGGCGCTTTGCCTATCGCGTCGTCAACGCGAGCATCAGCGGCGATACGACAGCCGGCGGCCGGGCGCGGCTCGGCGCACTGCTCGTGCAGTACCGGCCGGCGATAACCATCATCGAGCTCGGCGGCAACGACGGCCTGCGCGGCGGCAGCGTCGATGCCATGCGCGCGAACCTCGATGCAATGACCACGGCCGCGCAAGGCGCGGGGTCGCGCGTGCTGCTGGTCGGCATCCGGGTCCCGCCGAACTATGGCGCCGCGTACGGCGAGCGCTTCGCCGCCACGTTCGCCGACGTCGCCCGCACCCGCAAGGCCGCGCTGGTGCCATTCCTGTTCGAGGGCTTCGCCGCGGACGACGCGATGTTCCAGGCCGACCGCATCCATCCGGTGGCCGCGGCGCAGTCGAAGCTGCTCGACAACGTCTGGCCCTCACTCCTGCCGCTGCTGACCGCGGGCGCCAGAGCCGCTCGATGAGCGCCGTGCTCTACCCGGGCAGCCGCATTGGCGTCGACGGCCTGCAGGCCTATCCCGACCGCATCGACGTCAGGAGTCCCGCCGAATTCGCCGAGGACCGCCTGCCGGGCGCGCGCAATCATCCGGTGCTCGACGATGCCGAGCGTGCGCGGGTCGGCCTGCTGCACGCCGCCTCGCCGTTCGCGGCGAGAAAGCTCGGTGCGGCGCTGGTAGCGCGCAACATCGCGGCGATGCTGGAAACCGCGTTCGCCGAATGCCCGCACGACTGGAAGCCACTGGTGTATTGCTGGCGCGGCGGGCAAAGGAGCCGCGCCGTCGCGCATGTTCTGAACGAGGTCGGCTGGCGCGCGGTCCAGCTCGACGGCGGCTACCGCGCGTATCGCCGCCACGTCGTCGCAGAGCTGGCGACGCAACCGCAGCGGCATCGATTCCTGGTGCTGTGCGGGCTGACCGGATCCGGCAAGAGCTTGCTGCTCGCCGCGCTGGCCGACGCCGGCGCGCAGACGTTCGACCTCGAGGGCATCGCGCAGCATCGTGGCTCGCGGCTCGGGCAGATGCCCGACGCGGCGCAGCCTTCGCAGAAGAAGTTCGAAAGCGATCTGCTTGCGGCGCTGGCCGCGCTCGACGCGACCCGGCCGGTGTTTGTCGAGGCGGAAAGCCGCCGCATCGGCACGATGCAGTTGCCGGATGCACTGCTGCAGCGCATGCGCGACGGCACGCGGGTCGCCTTGCGCACCACGGTGCCGCAGCGGATTGCCCTGCTCAAGGCCGAGTACCGGCATTTCCTCGACGATCCCTCGCTGCTGATCGAGCGCTTGCGGCCGCTCGTTCCGCTGCACGGCAAGGCGGCATTGGCGCGCTGGGAGGCGATGATCGCGGGCGGCTCCTGGGACGCGCTGATCGGCGAATTGCTCGAGATGCACTACGATCCGCTGTACCGGCGCTCGCTGGCGCAGCATTTTCCGGTCGCCGGGCACGACGCCGCGTTCGACGTGCCCGACGTATCCGCGGCGGGCTTCGCGGCGCTCGCGGCGGACGTGCTCGCGGGAACCGGCCAGCCGCGCGCCGCGCTGCTGGAGCGGTGATGAACGACTACCGGTTCCGCATCGTCAACGTGTTTGCCGAAGAGGATCGAATGAGCGGCAATCCGCTGGCGGTGGTCGAGGACGCGCACGCGCTCGACGAGACGGCGATGCAGGCGCTCGCGCTGCAGTTCAATCTGTCCGAGACGACGTTCATCCTGCCCTCGCTCTCCGCGACGGCGCGCGTGCGCATATTCACGCCGACGTTCGAGATGCCGTTCGCCGGCCATCCGACGCTGGGCACCGCGCACGTGGTCCGCGATGCCAGGCAATGCGGCGACGCCCTGACGTTGGAGATGCGCGCCGGCATCGTGCCCGTCACCGCCAACGGCGATCGGTGGACGCTGGCGGCGAAGCCGCCGCGCAGCCGCGAGGTCGCGGCGCCGCGCGATGCGCTCGCGGCGATGCTGGGCCTGGCCACCGCCGACCTGGGCACGACGCCGTTGTGGATCGATACCGGCAGCGAGCAGCTGGTGATTCCGCTGGCGAGCGCCGACGCGGTCGCGCGATGCATGCCGGATCCGGCGTTACTGCTGCGCCACGCGAGTCTCGACCTGCCCGGACCGCCCGGCGCCGCGCGCCGCGTGCGCGCAATGGCGTATGTCTGGGCGCGGGCCGGCGACGGATCGGTCCTGGCGCGCTTTTTCTTTTCCAAGCACGGCACCGTCGTCGAGGATCCGGGGACCGGGTCGGCGTGCGCGAACCTCGGCGGATGGCTGGTCGCGACCGGCGCGGCGAGGCCCCTGGTTCTGACAATCGCCCAGGGCGCGGCCGTCGGCAGGCGCTGCCACCTGGGCCTCGAGGTCGATGCGGACGGGCGCATTTTCGTTTCGGGACGGGTGATCGAGCTCGCGCGAGGCACGATAAGCCTTTGACGCCGCACCTGGGGCGGCGGTGCGCAACAGCCTGTTACAACCGCGCCGCGCGCGGCGGTCAACAGCTCGCTACACTGGGCCGTTGATTGCAATCGTATGCCGGTTCGACAGCACCGCACTCTGCCGTTCCTCGCCGCCGTCGCGGCGGCCGCGCTGCTGTGCGCCGCAGCCGCGGACGCCGGCGCGACCGGCGATGCACTGGGCTACGACGGTGCGAGACACCTGTTGAACCGCACCGGTTTCGGCGCGAACGAGGCCGAGATCGAGCGCTACGCGGTCATGTCGCGCGAGCAGGCGGCCAGGACGCTGCTCGACGGCACGCGCGCCGCGGCGGCGACGCCGCCGCCGGCCTGGACCGCCGAGCCCGGACCGCTGCGCTATCCGCGACGCGGCGCCGGCGCGACCGACGCCGAACGCAAGCAGTTCCGCCAGCAGCAGGTCCGCGAAGGGCTGCAATTGCGCGGCTGGTGGATCGGCGAAATGCTGGCCACGCCTTCGCCGCTGACCGAGCGGATGACGCTGTTCTGGCACAACCATTTCGTTTCCAGCCAGCAGAAGGTAAAGCTCGCCGAGCTCATGTACCGCCAGAACGTCACGCTGCGCGCGCAAGCGCTCGGCAACTTCGGTGCGATGCTCCATGCGATCGCGCGCGATCCGGCGATGATCGTCTACCTCGACAGCGCGCAGAATCGCCGGGGGGCGCCGAACGAGAATTTCGCCCGCGAGCTGATGGAGCTCTTCACGCTCGGCCAGGGCAACTACGGCGAGCACGACATCAAGGAAGTCGCGCGTGCATTCACCGGGTGGAGCCTCGACCGGGACAGCGGCGAGTTCCGTTTCCGGCCGTTCCTGCACGACTACGGCAGCAAGACGGTCCTGGGCAGGACCGGACGCTTCGACGGCGACGACGTTGTCGACATCCTGCTCGCGCAGCCGGCCACCGCTGAATTTGTCACCCGCAAGCTGTGGCGCGAGTTCGTCTCGCCCGATCCGGACCGCGCCGAAGTCCGGCGCATCGCCGCGCGCTTTCGCGATTCCGGCTACGACGTCAAGACGGCCCTGTACGCGCTGCTGACCTCGGACGCGTTCTACGCGCGTGAAAACCGCGGCACGCTGGTCAAGTCGCCGGTCGACCTGGTCGTCGGCACGCTCCGGCAATTCGGCCTGCAGCCGGGCGACACCATCTCCTTCGCGGTCGCCGCCGCCGGGATGGGGCAGAACCTGTTTTCACCGCCGAACGTCAAGGGTTGGCCGGGCCAGGAAGCGTGGATCAACACCAGCAGCCTGCTCGCGCGCAAGCAGTTTCTCGACCGGCTGTTTCGCGCCAACGGGTCGATCCTGCCGTCCGCCGCCGAGAGTGCGATGGGCGAGCCGGCGGCGGTGCCGGCGGCGAATGCTGCCGAGAATCCGGACAAGGCGCGAGCCGCGCGCTTCCTGCGGGCAGTGGACCACAGCATCGGCAGCGTGCAGTTCGACAGCGCGGCGTGGTTTGCGCAATGGAAAGCGCCGCGTGACGCGAGCCCGCGCAACGACGACGCCATCCGGCTGCTGTTCGCCGTGCCGCCGCAGAACGCGCCGCCACCCGAGCCCGAGTCGGTGGCGCTGGTGCGCGCATTGGTGCTCGATGCCGCCTACGAGCTCGAATGAGCCCGCGCCAGAAGGAGACAATGACCATGGATCGCCGCCGTTTCCTCGCACTCGCCGCCGCGGTGCCGATCGCCGGCGTGCTGCCCGGGCTCGCGGCCAACGTGGCGATCGCCGCCGCTCCCGCAGGTGCCGACTATCGCCGGCGGCTGGTGCTGATCGAGCTCAAGGGCGGCAACGACGGGCTGAACACGCTGGTGCCGTACGCGAGCCCGGCATACTACGCGCTGCGCCCGAAGCTCGCGATTGCGCGCGATCAGGTGCTCAAGCTCTCGGATGCGGCGGGCCTGCATCCTGCGCTCGAGCCGCTGCTCCCGCTGTGGCGAAGCGGCGGACTCGCGGTCATCCAGGGGGTCGGCTATCCGGCGCCCAACCTCTCCCATTTTCGCTCGATCGAGATCTGGGACACGGCCTCGGCCAGCGACGAGTACCTGCCGAACGGCTGGCTGACGCGCACGTTCGCGCTCTCGCCCACGCCGTCGACGTTCGCCGCCGACGGCGTCATCATCGGCTCCGCCGACCTCGGCCCGCTGTCCGGCGGCGGCACGCGCGCGATCGCGCTGGCCAGTACCGAGCAGTTCCTGCGGCGATCGCGTTACGCGACGGCCGAAGGGTCGGCGCGCAACGAGGCGCTGCGGCACATCCTGAAAGTCGAGGCGGACATCATCCAGGCCGCCGCGCGTCTCAAAGGGGATCGTGCGTTCAAGACGGCGTTCCCGCAGGGCGCCTTCGGCACGGCGATCCAGACCGCGTGCCAGGTCCTGGCGAACAACTCGGGCGTCGCCGTCGTCCGCGTCACGCAGAACGGCTACGACACGCATAGCGGACAGGCGGCGACCCAGGCGCGTCTGCTGGGCGAATTGGCACACGGCGTAGTCGCGCTCAAGGGCGCGCTCGACGAGCTCGACCAATGGAACGACACGCTGGTGCTGACGTACGCCGAGTTCGGCCGCCGGCCGAAGGAGAACCTCTCGGGCGGCACCGATCACGGCACGGCCAGCGTGCATTTTGCGCTGGGCGGACGGGTCGCCGGCGGGCTCTACGGCGAGCAGCCCTTGCTCGATCGGCTTTCCGGCGACGGCAACACCGGGTTCGCGATCGATTTCCGCAGCGTCTACGCGACCGCGCTCGAGCGCTGGTGGAACGTGCCCCCGACAGGGCCCCTGGGCGGAGCGTTCAAGCCGTTGTCCATCCTGAGAGCCTAGTGTGCTGAGTCAGAAATTCGCTCAATGGCTCGCGGCCGCTTTGTCCGCCATGCTGCGTTGCTCGACCTCACCGTAGCACGAGCTGCGGTTTCCGTCTCGCGCCTTGCCTGACGGCCCAATCCACTCGCTCCTTTATTCGAAACTTCTGACTCGGCACACTAGACGCGATCGCAAGCCGCGGCGCTACCGGGCCGCCTATGCGGCCACATCCCAGGCGGCGATGAATTCGCGCCAATGCGGCGCGCCGGTGGCCGCGAGCTTGTCGCGCACGAACGCAATCTCGATCGCGTACTGGCTGGCGGAAAGCGTTCCGCGCAGCAGCTGGAAACGCAGATAGACCAGGTAGGTGTTCATCGCGTCGGTTTCGCAGTAGCTGCGGATCGCGCCGATCTCGCCGGCCTCGAACGCGGCGTGGACTTCGCTGCCGTCCATCCCGAGCTTGCCGGGAAAGCCGCACAGTCGCGCCATGGCATCCAGCCCGGCGCTCGCGCGCGGCTGATACATCGACAGCACGTCCATCAGGTCCAAGTGACGCGTATGGTAGCGCCCGAGATAGCTGTTGAACTTGAACTCGCGGTCCTCGTCGCCCCAGTCCCAGAATCGCGCCGCGCTGACGCCGTGGATCAGCGCGCGATGATTGAGCACCGGGAGGTCGAAGCCGCCGCCGTTCCACGAGACGAGCTGTGGCGTATAGCGGTCGACGCCGTCGAAAAAACGGCGGATCAGGTCGGCTTCGGGATCGTCGGCCTCGCCCAGCGACCAGACGCGGAATGTGCCGCCTTCGCGCAAGGCGCAGGCGATGGCGACGACGCGTTGCAGATACAGCGGCAGGAAGTCGCCGCCGGTGGCAGCCCGGCGCTGTTGCGCCGCCCAGGTCGCGACGGCAGCGTCCGACAACGCCGGGGGCAGGCGATGCAGCCGGCGCAACCCCGCGACGTCGGGGACCGTTTCGATGTCGAAGACCAGCGTCGGTGTCATGCGCGACGCGGCCTCATGCGCGACGCGGCGCGCGACGCGCGGAGGCGTCCGCAGCGCGCGCTAGGCAGGGAAGACTCCGCTGGACAAGTAGCGGTCGCCCCGATCGCAGGCGATGAACACGAGCGTCGCGTTCTTCACCTCCTCCGCGACGCGCAAGGCGACCGCGCCCGCGCCGCCCGATGATATGCCGACGAACACCCCCTCCTCGCGCGCCAGCCGCCGCGCGGTCTCCTCGGCTTCGGCCTGCGACACGTTCTCGATGCGATCGACGCGCCGGCGATCGAAGATCTTCGGCATGTACGCTTCGGGCCATTTGCGTATCCCCGGAATCTGCGACCCCTCCTCGGGCTGGCAGCCGATGATCGTGACCGCGGGGTTCTGCTCCTTCAGGTATCGCGACACGCCCATGATCGTGCCCGTGGTTCCCATGCTCGACACGAAGTGGGTGATGCGGCCGCCGGTATCCCGCCAGATCTCGGGACCGGTTCCTTCGTAGTGCGCGAGCGGATTGTCCGGGTTGGCGAACTGATCGAGGATGATGCCCTTGCCTTCGTCGCGCATTTTTTCCGCCACGTCGCGCGCGGTCTCCATGCCGCCGGCCTTCGGCGTCAGGACGATTTCCGCGCCGAAGGCGCGCATCGTCTGCCTGCGCTCGAGCGACAGGTGCTCGGGCAACACCAGGATCATCCGGAAGCCGCGCATCGCGGCCGCCATCGCCAGCGCGATGCCGGTGTTGCCGCTGGTCGCCTCGATCAGCGTGTCGCCGCGCTTGATGGTGCCGCGCTTCTCCGCCTGCGCGACCATCGACAGCGCGGGCCGATCCTTGACCGAACCGGCCGGATTGTTGCCTTCGAGCTTGGCCAGCACGACATTGCCGGTGTGAGCCGCCATGCGCTGCAGCTGGACCAGCGGCGTATTGCCGACGGTTTGTTCGATGGTCTTGTACATGGCCGAGGATCCGCGCCGATGAGCGTGCCCGGTGCCATTTTACCCGACGGCGGCGCGCATCCCCGCTCCGGCGCGCGCGAGACCAAGAGCAGACGGCGGAAAAACAAACCCCGCGCAGGCGGGGTTTGCTCATCGCCATGCGGGCGCGAGATCCGCTCCGCTTACTTGGCCGCCTTGGCGTCGGCCGCCTTGGCCGCTTTGGCTTCCTTCTTGGCCTTGGCTTCGGCCGCTTTGGCTTCCTTCTTGGCCTTGGCTTCGGCCGCCTTGGCTTCCTTCTTGGCCTTGGCTTCGGCCGCCTTGTCTTCCTTGGCCTTGGCCTTCGCCGCCTTGTCGTCCGCAGCCTTGTCCGCCTTTGCGCCGCCCGCCTTGGCCTTGGCGCTGTCGGCCTTGTCCTTCGCTGCGTCCGCCTTGGCCTTGGCCTTCGCTTCCTTGGCTGCCGCGGCCTTTTCCTTCCGGGTCATCGTCGCTTCTTTGGCGGGCGCAGCCGCTGCTCCCGCGCTTGCCGCCGGCGCTGCGGTCCTGGCGGCCGGAGCAGGTGCGGGGGCCGCCGCAGGCGCCGTCGTCCTGGGCGCCGCGGCCTTGACCGGCCCGGCAGGTGCCACCGGGGTCGACGCGCCGCTGACCGATATCATGCCCTTGATCTTGCCGTAGGTGCCTTCCTTGATGCCGGTCACCTTCATGACCTCTTCCGGCGATTTGAACGCGCCGTTGGCGTTGCGATAGTCGATGATGGCCTGCGCCTTCACCGGGCCGATCTCGGGCAAGGCCTCGAGTTCGTCCTTGGTCGCGGTGTTGATGTTCACTGCCGCCAGCGCCAGGGCGGAGAACAGCATCGCCACCAGCAGCAGCACGAATCTTTTCATGGTCGTGTCCTTTATCGTTGGATGAATGGGCCGGGCCCTTCCCGACCCCTGAAACGCGCCAGCGATGCTACGGGTTGACCCCCGCTTGCGCAAGGAGAGCCCTCACGCACGCCGCGACTCCCTGCGCCACGTCCTGCATCGGCGCCGAATAGCCAGCGGCGCGCAGGCGAGCCAGGTCGCCCTGGGTAAAGCTCTGGTACTGGCCGGCGAGCCCCGCCGGAAAGCCGACGTACTCGATGGCGCCGGTGCGGTGCAGTTCCTCGAACGCCAGCGCGGGCGCGCCGTCCGCGGCGCGGCAGGCGTTGATCGTCGCCGCCGCGACGGCGTTGAACGTGGTCGCGACGCCGGTCCCGACGTTGAACACCCCGGAGCGCTGCGGACGGTCGAGAAAGTCCAGGTTGACCTTGACCACGTCGTCGACGCTGATGAAGTCTCGCCGTTGCTCGCCGGCGGCATAGCCGCCCGAACCCTCGAACAGGCTGACTTTGCCGCGGTCCCGGTACTGATGATAGAAATGCCAGACGACCGAGGCCATCCGGCCTTTGTGCGCCTCGCGCGGGCCGTAGACATTGAAATAGCGGAAGCCGGCGATCTGCGCGGTGCGCTCCGGAAGCGTCCGCCGCACATGCTGGTCGAACAGCAGCTTCGAGTAGCCGTAGACGTTGAGCGGCGCTTCGGCATCGGGTTCCTCGCGAAACGACGGCCCGGCGCCGTACACGGCCGCCGACGACGCGTAGAGGAACGGAATGTCGTTGTCCTGGCAATGGCGCAGCAGCGACATCGAATAGCGATAGTTGTTGGCGAGCATGAAGCGGCCGTCGGTCTCGGTCGTATCGGAGCACGCGCCCTGGTGCAGGACCGCGGCGATGTCGTCGTCGAACTCGCCGTCGGCGAGCCGCGCCGGGAAATCGTCCAGGTCGAAGTATTCGGCAATGTCGCAGTCGACGAGGTTGCGGAACTTGTCCGCCTGCCGCAGATTGTCGACGGCAATGATCTGACTCTCGCCGCGCGCGTTGAGCGCCTTGACGAGATGGGAGCCGATGAATCCGGCCGCGCCGGTGACGACGATGTACACGCCAATGCTCCTAGATCTCGATGTCGATCCTGCCGACTGCGGTCGTGACGAACGGCACCCTGGCCGTCACGGCGCACAGAAGGTCGTAGGAGACAGTGCTGGCCGCCGCCGCGACATCGTCGACCGACAGTCCCTCTCCCCAGAGAACCACCGGGCTGCCGACGACCGCCTCCGGCACTTCGGACAGGTCGACGGTCATCAGGTCCATCGACACGCGACCCGCAGTCCGCACCTTCCTGCCGCAGACGAGCACCGGCGTCCCGTTCGGCGCGTGACGCGAATAGCCATCGGCGTAGCCACAAGCGACCACGCCGATGCGGTGCGCGCGCGCCGCGGTGTAACCGCCGCCGTAACCAACGCTGTCGTTCGGTTTGAGATCCTGGATCGCGATCAGCTCGCTGCGCAGCGTCATCACCGGCTGCAGGCCGAGCATCTCGGCCGTGTCGTAGGGGAACGGTGAAGAGCCGTACAGCATGATGCCCGGACGAACGTAGTCCCCGCCGACGGTGTCGAACTTGATGACCCCGGCGGAGTTGGCCAGCGAGCGCGGATACGACAGTCCGCTGCACGCGTGCTCGAACACAAGCAGCTGCTCCTGCACGCCTTCGTCCTCCTCCGCGCGCGCAAGGTGTGTCATCAGGCGCAGCGCAGCGACGCTGCCTGCCCGCGACAGTCGTTCCGCGATTTCATGCACCTGTTCCGGCCTGAAACCGAGCCGGTTCATACCGGTGTTGACCTTGATGAACACTTCCAGAGGGCGCGCCAGGGTTGTTGTCTCCAGCATGCGCACCTGCTCGTTGTGGTGCACGACAACGGCGATGCGGCGCGCCGCAATCTCGGGGAGCTCGCCGGTACTGAAAAACCCCTCGAGCAGCAAAATCCGGCGCGCATAGTGCTGCTCGCGCAACGCAACGGCGGCGTCGATCTCGAGCAGCGCCATGCCGTCCGCGTCGGCGAGCGCCGGCAGCACGCGCATCAAGCCGTGCCCGTACGCGTTGGCCTTGACGACCGCGAGAAGCTGCGCTCCCGGCGCGCGTTCGCGCGCGACGCGAAGATTGGCGCGCAGCGCAGCCAGATTGATCTGTGCGAGGATCGGACGCGTCACGGAAACGGCGGGAGGTCGATTGGCGAACGTTGACCGGCCGGTTTGGTCTGTGAAGAGAAAACGTGGTATAAGGCGCGAGCCGCGAGCGCCGGCCGGTTCTTTCGATTATACACAAGCGCTGCGTGCGCCTCCCGGCTTCCGCCGCCGGGGTGCGATGCCGCAAAGCGCACGCGCCTACTGAGGACGATGAAGGCCGGGTTCTACACCATCATGGCGGCGCAGTTCTTTTCGTCGCTCGCCGACAACGCGCTGCTCGTCGCCGCAATCCAGATGTTGCGCGATCTCGAGTCGCCCGCATGGATGACGCCGGCGCTCAAGCAGTGTTTCGTCGTTTCGTACGTCCTGCTGGCGCCGCTGGTCGGCGCATTCGCCGACTCGATGCCCAAGGGGCGCGTGATGCTGATCACCAACGGCATCAAGATCGCCGGGTGCGCGCTGATGATGCTGACCTTCCATCCGCTGGTCGCCTACGCGATCGTCGGGCTCGGCGCGGCGGCCTATTCGCCGGCCAAGTACGGGATTCTGACCGAGTTCCTGCCCGCGCGGCAGCTGGTCGTGGCCAACGGCTGGATCGAGGGGACGACGGTCGTGTCGATCATCCTCGGCGTGCTGCTCGGCGGCGTGCTGATCAGCGGCCCGGTCTCCAGCGCGCTGCTGGCGGTCGACATTCCGAAGATCGAGACCGGCGTCGATACACCGCCCCAGGCCGCGATTGCCGTGATCATGACCGCCTACGGGATCGCCGCCCTGTTCAACTGGTACATTCCCGATACCGGAGTCGATCACCGCATACCGAGCACGAATCCGTTTTACCTGATCCGTGAATTCGGCCATTGCTGCGCGCTGCTGTGGCGCGACAAGCTCGGGCAGATCTCGCTCGCGACGACGACGCTGTTCTGGGGCGCCGGCGCCACGCTGCAATTCATCGTCATCGACTGGGCCGCGTCGCACCTGTGCTACAACCTTTCGCGCGCGTCGTATCTGCAGGGCGTCGTCGCCATCGGCATCGCTCTGGGCGCGGTGGCCGCGGCGCGATTCGTGTCGCTGAAGAACGCGGTCAAGGTTCTGCCGCTGGGCGTCATGATGGGAATCGCCGTGATCGCGATGATCTTCGTGCAGAAGCTCGAGACGTCGGTGCTGCTGATGACGCTGATCGGCGCGCTGGCCGGCTTTTTCGTGGTGCCGATGAACGCGGTGCTGCAGCATCGCGGACACGTGCTGATGGGCGCCGGCCATTCGATCGCGGTGCAGAACTT
>JBOIGD010000029.1:0-18423 GCA_050742615.1 Casimicrobiaceae bacterium
GTCGACAAGGAGCACCAGTTCGAGGTGATGTCGACCAACGGCGACACCTTCCTCGGCGGCGAGGACTTCGACCAGCGTCTGATCGACTACATCGTCACCGAGTTCAAGAAGGACCAAGGCGTCGATCTGAAGAACGACGTGCTGGCGCTGCAGCGGCTCAAGGAAGCCGCCGAGAAGGCCAAGATCGAGCTGTCCTCGTCGCAGCAGACCGAGGTCAATCTGCCGTACATCACGGCCGACCAGTCGGGTCCGAAGCATTTGTCGATCAAGATCACCCGCGCCAAGTTCGAGGCGCTGGTCGAGGATCTTATCGAGCGCACGATCGAGCCCTGCCGCACCGCGATCAAGGATGCCGGCGTCAAGCTGTCCGAGGTCAGCGACGTCATCCTCGTCGGCGGGCAGACGCGCATGCCGAAGGTGCAGGAAAAGGTGAAAGAATTCTTCGGCAAGGAGCCGCGCAAGGACGTCAACCCCGACGAAGCAGTGGCGGTCGGCGCCGCGATCCAGGGCGGCGTGCTGAAGGGCGACGTCAAGGACGTGCTGCTCCTCGACGTGACGCCGCTGTCATTGGGTATCGAGACGCTCGGTGGCGTGACGACCAAGCTGATCCAGAAGAACACGACGATACCGACCAAGGCGCAGCAGGTGTTCTCCACGGCCGATGACAATCAGAGCGCCGTGACGATCCATGTGCTGCAGGGCGAGCGCGACGTCGCCGTCGGGAACAAGAGCCTCGGCCAGTTCAACCTGGAAGGTATCCCGCCGTCGCCGCGAGGCATGCCGCAGATCGAGGTGACGTTCGACATCGACGCCAACGGCATCTTGCACGTCAGCGCCAAGGACAAGGCGACCGGCAAGGAGAACAAGATCACGATCAAGGCAAGCTCGGGCCTGTCGGAAGCCGAGATCGAGCGCATGGTCAAGGACGCCGAAGCGCACGCCGAAGAGGACAGGAAGCAGCTCGAAACGGTGCAGGCGCGCAACGGCCTGGACGCGATGGTGCACAGCGTGAAAAAGTCGCTGGGCGAATACGGCGACAAGGTCGGTGCCGACGAGAAAGGCAGGATCGAGGCGGCCCTGAAGGACGCCGAGGAGCTGTTGAAGAACCAGCAGGCCGACAAGGACGCGCTGGAGGCGAAGAGCGAGGCGCTGATGAAGGCATCGCAGAAGCTCGGCGAGGCGATGTACGCGCAATCGCAGGCGGAGGAACAGGCGAAGGCCGGCGCCGGCAGCCAGTCCGAAAGTGGCGCGGCGGCGGGCCAGGCGGAGGACGAAAAGGTCGTCGACGCGGAGTTTACCGAGGTCAAAGACAAGAAGTGATATTACGTCGCGCCGGACTGTCGTCGTCGTCTTCTTGAGGCGCCGTCGCGGCGCGACGCAATATCTGGCCGGATTCGAGCGCTCGCCTTCGGCGACGCTCAATCCGACCGCCACGTACTCGGCGCGGCGTGCGAGAGAGAGCCGGATCGAGCGTCACCTTGCGGCGACGCTCGATCCGGCTGTTTGTCGTCATAAATTTTTGATCGGCCGTTGATCGTTACAGGGGCGCGGATCGACGTTGGAGCGATCTGCTCGGGAACGGGGCGCTGAAAACGAATGGCTAAGCGGGACTACTACACCACCCTCGGCGTCAATCGCGACGCGAGCGACGAGGACATCAAGAAGGCCTATCGGCGCCTTGCGATGAAGCACCATCCGGACCGCAATCCGGACAAGGGTTCCGAGGACAAATTCAAGGAAGCCAAAGAGGCGTACGAGATTCTTTGCGACGCCAGGAAACGCGCGGCCTACGACCAGTACGGCCACGCCGGCGTCGATCCGTCGGCGGGCTTCGGCGCCGCCGGCGCGCGCGGTGCCGGTCCCGAAGGTTTTGGCGGCTTCGCCGACGCGTTCGGGGACATCTTCGGCGAGATTTTCGGCGGGGGCGGCGGCCGCGGACGTGGCAACGGCGTCTATCGCGGCGCGGATCTGCGCTACAACCTCGAGCTCTCGCTCGAGGAGGCAGCGCGCGGCACCGAGGCAAAGATCCGCATCCCGGCGATGGAAAGCTGCGCGACCTGCCACGGCTCGGGCGCCAAGCCGGGCACGCAGGCCAAGACCTGTCCGACGTGCAACGGGCAGGGCCAGGTCCGCGTCTCGCAGGGGTTCTTCTCGATCCAGCAGCCCTGCCCGCAGTGCCACGGCACCGGCAAGATCATTCCGGAGCCCTGCGCCACCTGCGGCGGCGCTGGTCGCGTGAAAAAGCAGAAGACGCTGTCGGTGAAGATTCCCGCCGGGGTCGATCAGGACGATCGCATACGGCTCGGCGGCGAGGGCGAGTCGGGCTTGAACAGTGGTCCGCCCGGCGACCTGTACGTCGTGATCAGCCTGAAGCCGCATCCGGTGTTCCAGCGCGAGAGCAACGACCTGCATTGCGAGATGCCGATCAGCTTCGCCACGTCCGCTCTCGGCGGCGAAATCGAGATCCCCACGCTCGACGGCCACGCCAAGATCCGGATCCCTCCCGAGACGCAGAGCGGACAGGTCTTTCGCCTGCGCGGTAAGGGCATCAAGGGCGTGCGCAGCCACACGCACGGCGATCTGTTCTGCCACGTCTCGATCGAGACCCCGGTCCATCTGACGGCGCGGCAGAAGGAGCTGCTGCGTGAGTTCGAGGCGATCAACGCGGAGGATCCCGGCGTGCACAACCCGCGCGCTAAGAACTGGCTCGACCGCGTGCGCGAATTTTTCGGCCCCTGAGAGATCGGTCGCCGGACTCGCGAAGGCGCGCTGCTCAACGAAAGAAAACGACGGTCAGCAACGCATAGATCGGCGACAGCACCAACAGCGCCCAGCCGAGATAAGCGAAGAAACTCGGCATCTTCACGCCGCGCGTCTCGGCGATCGACTTGACCATGAAGTTCGGCGCGTTCCCGATGTAGGTGTTGGCACCCATGAAGACCGCGCCCGCCGAGATCGCGGCGAGTGTCGTCGCCAGAGGGCCCATCAGCGCGATCGGATCACCGCCGGCGAGATTGAAGAAAATCAGATATGTCGGCGCATTGTCCAGGAACGAGGATAGCGTACCGCTCAGCAGGAAGTAGAGCGCGTCCACGGGACGGCCGTCGGGTCCGGATACGAGCGCTACCAGGGGCGCGAGCGCGCCTTCATTGCCCGCGCGCAGCATAGCGATCGCCGGGATAATGGTGAGAAAGATCCCTGCGAAAAGCTTGGCGACTTCGAGCATCGGGGCCCAGGAAAAATGATTCGCGTGCCGCGATCGCGCGGGCGTAAGTTTCCATGAGGTCCATGCCAACGCGATCAATGTGAGGTCGCGCAGCACGTTCTGCAGCTCCAGTGTCGTGCCGTAGACCTCGAGCGTCAATCCGGGCTTCCACAATCCCGACCAGAGCACGCAAGCGAGGATGAGCGCGAGCAGAAGAAAATTAACCTTGCCGTCGATGCGTATGCGCGAGTCGGGCGTCGGGTCGGACACGCGAGGCCGCGGCTCTTCGCGGCGGAAAAGGTACCGGTCGACACAGTAAAAAAGGGCGAGCAGGATTGCGCTGGCAGTCAATGTGGGCCAGAGCATCGCTCGCGTCGTCCAGAAGAAATCGATGCCTTTGAGAAATCCAAGGAAAAGCGGAGGATCGCCGAGAGGCGTCAGCGCTCCGCCGATGTTCGCGACCAGGAAAATGAAAAAGACGACGACGTGAGCCCTATGCCGGCGGTTGTCGTTGGCCCGCAATACGGGACGGATCATCAGCATGGCAGCGCCGGTCGTTCCCATCACGCTGGCAAGCAGCGTGCCTAGGCCAAGCAATCCGGTATTGAGGGCAGGCGAGCCATGCAAATTTCCCCGGATGTGAACACCGCCGGAGACGGTGAAGAGCGCGAAGAGGAGAATAATGAAAGGCAGGTACTCGAGAAGCAGCGTATGCACGACCTCGCGCCCCGAAAGGTCGATGCCGTAGTTGAGGGTAAATGGAATAAGAAAGGCGAGCGACCAGAACGCCGTCGTCTTGCCGAAGTGGTGATGCCAGAACGCGGGCGCGGTGACCGGCGCCACCGCGATCGAGAGCAGGATACCGGCGAACGGCACGACCCAGAGCGGCGACAGACCGCTGCCATTGAGCATGGCTTCGGCGGCGATTGCCCGTGGCGCCGCCGTCGCGAGCGCCACCGCGATCAGGCCCTGGTGAATCCGCATCTAGATGCCTGCGGCGATCAGGCGACCAGCGTTACGGGGTGCCGCCCTCGCTGTTCAATACGGGCCCGCTCGCGCTGCGACAGCCAGCGATGCTTCGCCGCGGGCAGCAGGACGCGATCGACGCCGACGCGCGCCGCTGCGTCGCGAATCGTGTCCTTGGTAGGACCGACGACGATTTCGGATGTGCAGGGTATCCCCGCCGCCGCCAGCATGGCCTCGAGCAGCACGAGCCAGCGCTTCGCGGCCGCGAGCACGAGCGCTTCGGCGTGTGCGGGAGAGACGTGGAGGATCACCTTCCCGGAGACACGCGGCTCGACTGCGGCGAGCAAGTGTACGGACGTCTGCCGATCTGGCGCTTCGCCGATAAGCATCGCTACGGCGCGAGCTGCGCTTTTCGGCTCGCTGAACGGGATAAGGACTCGGGTCATCGCATACCTCCGGGTAGGCCGTTACGCAGCGCCAACAGCGCTACGCCACTCTCCGAAGGTTACGAAAAACGCGCCGGGCCGCTAATCCGGGATAGCCTTACGCGTATACACGTAAGGGAGTCACTTACCGCTTCAATCCGCGGTAGCGTCCGCGTCCAACGCCAGCCTGATGAGATCCGGCAGTCGTTCGACGCCGAGCTTCTCCATCATCCTCGCCTTGTACACCTCGACCGTGCGGGGACTGATACCGAGTTCCAGCGCAATCTCCCGGTTATGGCGTCCCGAGACCGTCATGCGCATCACCTCGTGTTCGCGCGCCGTGAGTCGCGCCAGGCGACGTCGGATTTCGGCACGCCGCTCGGACGCGACAAGCGTGACGCGCACATCGGCGGCCGCCGCTTCGATCGTGGTCAGCAAAAGCGCATCGTCGATGGGCTTCTCGATGAAGTCAAACGCGCCTGCCTTGAGCGCATTGCGGGCCGATGATGCGTCGCCATGCGCGGTGAGTACGATAACCGGAAGCTTCAAGTTGCGCGCTCGCAGCTCCGCTTGCACTTCCGCTCCGCTCATTCCAGGCATGCGCAGATCGAGCAGAGCGATTCCGTCCGCGGGTTCGTTTCCGATCGCTCGCAGAAATTCCTCGCCGGATGCAAACGGCAGCGGCGCGTATCCGCTCAGACGCAATAGCAGAGAAAGCGAATCGCGAACGCCATGATCATCGTCGACGATGTAGATGAATTGGGTGGTTCGCATTTGGGCTTCGCAGTGCAAGTGCCTGGCGTGCCGCTATGTGGCGACGGGAAGCGACAGGCAAAAGCATGCGCCGGGCCCAACAGAGTCGAGCCACAACCGGCCGCCGTGCGCCTCGACGATCGTGCGGCTGATCGCAAGGCCCAGCCCCAGTCCATCGCTCTTGCTCGATGCCAGCGGCTGGAACAGCGTTGCCGCGATTCGCTGCGGCACGCCGGGGCCGTCGTCGGCGACGGTGACGCGCAGGAATCCCGGCTCGCCGATTTCTGCCGACAAGCGGATGGTCCTGCTCCCGCGTTGTCCCCTGAGCGCATCGACCGCGTTGACGATCAGATTATGAAGTACCGTCTCGAGCTGTCCGCGGTCACCCAGCGCGTCCGGCAGGTCGCGGTCTGCGATGACGCTTACCGCGATCCCATGCCTTTGCGTCCGTGAGCTCGCCGCGTCGGCTGCGGCTTCGAGAAGCGCCTGAAGCGCCAATTTTTCCTGGCGCAAGGCGCCGCTCCGTACAAGCTCGCGCAGCCTGCGAACCACCGTCCCTGCACGATTCGCCTCCGAGACAACCTTGTTCAGCGTCTGCATCAGCTCGCGGTCCGGATCGCCGCCGGCGAGCAACAATTGGCAGGCACGTGTATACGAGGCTACTGCGGAGAGCGGCTGATTGAGCTCGTGCGCGAGCGCCGATGCCAGTTCGCTGGCAGCAGCGGCGCGCAGGCTGCGATCGAGCTCGAACTGCTTCTCGCGCAGCTTATGCTCGGCGGCACGCCGTTCCTCCACCGTCACGCCGAGGAACAGGCCGGTAAGCGCCAGAGCCAGCATGAGGAATTGAAAATCGAGAAACTCGCCTGGCCGGTGACCGCCAAAGTCGAGCGCAGCGATCAGACCGACCTGCACCAGCAATATCGACCACGTGGTGCCTGCTACGCCGCGGCGCATGGCGATCCAGATCAGCGGAATGAAGAGCACGTAGAAGAGCTTCAGCTCCGCGGCGAGCCCGGAGCCGAACACGACCGCCAACGCCAGGACGATGGCGCCGACCTGCGCCATCGTCTCGGCGGACGGCCGTCGGGCTGCTGTCGGCTCGATGCGCGCCGCGGTAAGCAAGGCGGGCGTCGCAACGACTACCCCGATCAGGTCGCCGATCCAGAACTGCGCGACGCTATCGAACAACCTGCCTGTGGGCAACAGGCCCGCCACCGCGAATGTGCCCACGTAGAGCATCGCAATTATTGCGGTCGCAGCCACCACCGTGGCCGTGAACACGGCCGTGTCGTGCAAGGTGGCGAATTCGTGGTGAATGCGGAAACGGCGGCGCAGCAGCGCCGCCACCGTTGTGTAGCCGGCTGCGAGGACCCCGCAGGCGACGATCAGGACGGGCCAGGGTGCTGGCCCGCCCCGCACCAGCACTTCTGCGAGTCCCGCGGCGACGAACAGCCAAGGCGCGTAGCCGAGGCCGTAGCGTAGGAGCAGGAACAGCGACAGGCCCGGCGGCGGATTCCACGGCGTTATGCCTAGCGGCCCGATCGGGTCGATGTAGCTAACCCAATCGAGTGCGACGTAGGCGGTCAAATACGCGAAGACCAGCCCGGCTTCCGCCAGCCTTGGCATCGTGAAAACACGAAATGTACGAGCTGTCATTCGAGCTCTGGGGCTTGTTGGCGTTCAGCGGCGCCAGAATCGCTCTTCTGCAATACGTCGGAACCTCAACGCCTGATGCCGGGAGCGGAAACGCACTCGACCGCAGGCGCAAGCAGGGCCACCACGATCCATCCGGTAGTATACGATTGCCGAGCTGGAATTCCGCTAACCTCCTTCTTGAAGATCTCATTGCGCGTGACCAGCGGACACGCCGTCTACGACGTCATCGTCATCGGCGCCGGCGCCGCCGGAATGATGTGCGCGGCCGTCGCCGCGCGCCGCGGCCGGCGCGTCCTGCTGATCGAGCATTACGACAAGCTCGGCGAGAAAATCCGCATTTCCGGCGGCGGGCGCTGCAATTTCACCAATCTTCACGCCAGCCCCGCGAACTACCTGTCGCAGAATCCGGATTTCTGCCGCTCGGCGCTGGCGCGCTATACGCCGCGGGATTTCGTGGCGCTGGTCGAGCGTTACCGGATTGCGTGGCACGAAAAAACGCTCGGCCAGCTGTTTTGCGACGGGAGCTCGCTCGCCATCATCGCGCTGCTGAAAAGCGAGTGCGATGGCGCGGGCGTGCGGTGGCGGATGCCTTGCGCGGTGAACGGTGTCACGCGCGAAGGCACGTCCTACGTGGTGGCGACGCAGATGGGAACCGCGCGCAGCCGATCGCTGGTGATCGCCACCGGCGGCCTGACGGTGCCAAAGATCGGTGCGACGCCGTTCGGTTATCGGATCGCCGAGCAGTTCGGCATCGCGGTCGTGCCGCCGCGGCCGGCGCTGGTGCCGCTCGCGTTCGATCCCGCGGCGCTCGCGCGCTACGGCGACCTGTCGGGAATCTCCGTCGATGCCGAAGTGTCGTGCAACGGCGGCAGCTTTCGGGAGGGGCTGCTGTTCACCCATCGCGGTCTTTCCGGCCCCGCGATCCTGCAGGTTTCTTCGTACTGGAACGGCGGCGACGCGCTGGCAATCGATTTGCTGCCCGGCAGCGACGCGCACTCGTGGCTGGAAAGCGAGCGCGGCTCGCCGACGCGCTTCGACAGCTTGCTGTCGCGGCGCCTGCCGCGACGGTTTGCGCAGCAATGGAGCGCGGCCCATGGCGCGGCGGTTGCCGTCGACCAGCTCGACGACAGCCGGCGCCGCGAGCTGGCCGGCCTCCTCCGGGCGTGGCCGGTACGGCCGTCGGGCACGCTGGGCTACAACAAGGCCGAAGTCACGCTGGGCGGGGTCGATACGCGCGCGCTGTCATCGCAGTCGATGGCGGCGCTTGCGGTCCCGGGGCTCTATTTCATCGGCGAGGTGGTCGACGTCACCGGATGGCTGGGCGGCTACAATTTTCAATGGGCGTGGGCCTCGGGCTACGCCGCCGGAGGGCAGGTCTGACGCGTACAGCCGCGGCCCGCCGGAAACTTAAGGGAACGCCGGGATGTGCGGATCGACGCCGCCCTCGACGGCTTCCGGATGGACACGGCCGAGGAGCGCGGTCACCTTCACTACGCTGTGCTCGGGCACGTCGACCATCAGCAGCAAGCGCCCGTCCGCGATCATCGGCTCGAATCGGCGCAGGCGCGAGTTGGGGAGCGCCGATCCCACAAGGCTGGAGAACCACGCACCCAGCAATGCACCGGCCAGCGCCGCCCCGATAACGATCGGGATCTGCGCGATCGAGTCGTTCAGCAGAAAATACGCCGCGACGCCCCCGGTCGCGCAGCCCAGCAACGCTCCGGTGACGAGTCCGGTCTGCGCCGCGTGCACGACGTCGGTGGATTGCAGGACGTTCGCTTCGTGCAGGTCTTCCATCGGCGTGCCGGGTCTCGCGAGAAAATGAATGTGACGTTCCTCAATACGCGCCAGCAGCAGATCTTCCATCGTCTTGCGCGCGCTGGACAGGTCGGGCAGCAGGAAATACAGTCGGCGTCTCATCGCATGCCTCCATGTGGCTGGAACGGGCAAGCGCCGGCTGGCACGCCGAGGTACGCGGCGCCAGGCGCCGGTCGCTGCGCCCACTCTACTGCGGCGCCGAGTGCGGCGCAAGCGACGCGGCAGCGCCGACGAGAGCGATCCGCGCGGCCGTTTGCGCAGCCGGACACGAGGGCATAGCATTCGCATCTGCTCGTTTTACTGCTGGAGATGGCAATGCGATACCGGACGCTCCTGCTTGCCGCGGCGATCGTGCTCGGCTGCCACGCCGCGGTCGCCCAGGTCAGGATCGGCCTGATGGTTTCGGCGACCGGCCCGACCGCGGCCATCGGTATTCCACAGAAGAATACCGGCGCGCTGCTGGCGACGAAAATCGGCGTCGCGACGATCCAGTATGTCCAGCTGGAGGACGGCGGCGATACCACGCGCGCGGTGCAGAACGTGAGGAAGCTGATCGACGTCGATCACGTCGACGCGGTGATCGGGCCGTCGACGACGCCGAACGCGTTCGCGATCCTGGACATCATCGCCGAGAACAAGGTGCCGCTGCTGGCGACGGTCGGAAGCTCGTCGGTGGTCGAGCCGATCGACGCCAAGCGCCGCTGGGTTTTCAAGACGACGCAGAACGACGACCTGATCGCCTCGGCGCTGATCAAGCACATGCGCAGCAACGGCGTCACGACGGTCGGCTTCATCGGGTTCAACGACGCCTACGGCGAGAATTGGCACAAGGTGTTCGGCGGTCTCGCCGAAAAAGCGGGGATCAGGATCGTTGCCAGCGAGCGCTACGCGCGCAACGATTCGAGCGTCACCGCCCAGGCGCTGAAACTCGTTGCGGCGAAGCCCGATGCCGTGCTGATCGCCGCCGTCGGCGGTCCCGCGGTGCTGCCGCAGGCGACGTTGTACGACCTGGGCTACAAGGGCCGCGTCTACCAGACGCACGCCGTGGCGACCGAGGATTTCATCCGCCTCGGCAAGCAGAAGGTCGAAGGGACGATACTGGCAGCCGGTTCGATGCTGGTGATCGACGACATCGCCGCGTCCGATCCGATCAAGCAGGTCGCTGGCGGCTACATCGGCGCCTACGAAAAGCGGTTCGGGACCCGGCCGGCGACCTTCGGCGCCAACACGTTCGACGCGGGTCTTCTGCTGCAACACGCGCTGCCGGTCGCGTTGCGCGCCGCGAAGCCCGGGACCGAGGCGTTTCGCAGTGCGCTGCGCGACGCGCTCGAGCAGCAGAGAGGCATCGTCGGATGCCAGGGCGTGTTCAACATGAGCCCCGACGACCACAACGGCATGGACGAGCGCGCGCGGGTGCTGGTCGTCGTCAAGGACGGCAGGTTCAGGCTGCTGGCCGAGTGATGCCGCGCCGCGGGCGGCGCTGAATGGCGCCCGATCGGCCCGTTATCGGCATCCTGCTCGCCGCGGGCAGCGGCTCGCGCTTTGGCGGCGACAAGCTGCTGGCGAAGCTGCCCGACGGCACGCCGCTCGCGCTCGCGGCGCTTGCCGCGCTGACGGCGCCTGTCGACGCGGTCGTCGCGGTCGTGCGACCCGGCGACGCGACCTTGCAGTCGCTGTTGGTCGAGGCCGGGACGATGGCCGTCGCCTGCGCCCGTGCCGACGATGGCATCGGAGCGAGCCTCGTCTGCGGCGTGCGCGCCGTGCAGCAGCGCTTTCCCAAGGCGCGCGGCGCGGTCATCGCGCTCGCCGACATGCCGTGGGTAGCGGCGGCGACCGTACAGCGCGTCGTCGCCGCCCTGCGCGGCGGTGCGGCGCTGGCGGCGCCGGTGCACGGCGGCAGGCGCGGCCATCCGGTGGCGATCGACGCGCGCTTTTTCGCCGAGCTCGAGACGCTCTCCGGCGACGAGGGAGCGAAGCAGCTGCTGGCGGCGCACGAAACGCAAATCGAGCGGATCGTCGTCGACGACCCCGGGGTGCTGCGCGACGTCGATACGCCGGCGGACCTGCGCTAACGCGGTCACTTCCTCCACATGTCGACCTGGCGGCCGACGATGCGATTTTCCTCGTCCTGCATCTTCCACCAGGCGCGGAGCTCGGCCTCGCCGAGCGGATGCGAAATGAGATAGCCCTGCGCTTCCTCGCAGCCGTGCATTTTCAGGAATTCGAACTGCGCGGCGGTCTCGACGCCCTCGGCGATGACGCGCAGGCCCAGGCTGTGGGACAGTGCGATGATCGCCTGCGAGATGGCCTCGTCGCTGGCGCTCTTTTCGATGCCGCGGACGAAACGCTGGTCGATCTTGACCCCCTGGATCGGCAGCCGTGCAAGGTACGACAGGCTCGAATAGCCGGTGCCGAAATCGTCGATCGTGATCGATACGCCCATCTGCTTCAGGTTGATCAGTGTGGCAACGGCCTTGTCCGGATGGGTGATGATCACGCTTTCGGTGATCTCGAGGTCGAGATAGCGGGCGGGCAGCCCGCTGACCCGGAGCGCCTCCTCGACGATCGACAGCCAGCTGTCGTGCTGCAGCTGCTGCACCGACAGGTTGACCGACAGCCGCAGCATCATATTCTGCCGGTGCCAGCTGGTCACTTGGCGGCAGGCGTCGCGCAGCACGCGCGCACCGAGGGCCTGGATCATCCCGGACTCCTCGGCGATCGAAATGAACTCGGCCGGACCGATGATGCCGCGTTCCGGATCGCGCCAGCGCAGCAGGGCCTCGACGCCGCAGGCGCGTCCGCTGGCCATCTCGATCTGCGGCTGGTAGACGAGGAAGAATTCGTCGTCCATCAGGCCGCGCCGCATGTCGGTCTCGATCTGCAGCCGCGCCTGCACGCGCGCGTTCATGTCGGCGGTGTAGAAGCGATAGGTGTTGCGCCCGGTGTCCTTGACCGAATACATCGCCGTGTCGGCCTGCCTGATCAGCCCGCCGGGATCGCTGGCATCGGTCGGATAGATGGACACGCCGATCGAGCACGTCAAGGTCGGCGTCTGGTCGCCCAGGCGGAACGGCGCGAGAAACGATTCGCGCACGCGCGTCAGCACCGCCATGATCTCGATCGTCGCCCGTTCCGGATCGAGGTCGGGAAGGATGACGACGAATTCGTCTCCGCCCAGCCGGGCGACGGTGTCGGATTCGCGCACGGCGTGGCTCAGGCGTTGGGCAACGGCTTGCAGCAGACGGTCGCCGGCGTCGTGGCCGAGCGTGTCGTTGATCCGCTTGAAGTGGTCGAAGTCCAGGAATAGGCAGGCAACCTGATGATGGTCGCGCGCCGCTTGCGCCAGTATCTGCTTCAGGCGCTGATTGAGCAGGGCGCGATTCGGCAGGCCGGTCAGGATGTCGTGCTGCGCCAGCTTGTACGCCTGCGCGATCGCGACCTCCAGCTCCTTGGTGCGCTGCACGACCTTGTCTTCCAGCGTTCGCTGGTAGCCGGTCACCTCCGCCTGCGAGTGCAGCAACCGCTGCGTCATCCGGTTGAACGCGTGCGTGAGCAGGCCCAGCTCGTCGCCGGAGCTTGGAGCCACGCGCACGCCGAGCTCACCGTCGCCCACCCGGTTGGCCGCGCGCATCAGCTCCCGTATCGGCGCCACCAGGCGCCGCGTCAACAGCAGCGTGGCCAGGACGGCGATCAGCGTCAGTGTGGCGACGACCGAAAGCGCGCCGATCAGGTTGCCGAGGAGCTGCGACTGGTCGCGCTCGTAGTTCATGCCCAGGCGGACGTATCCGATCGGAGCGTCCGCGGTGGCCGGGCGCTCTCCCGCCGCGGGCGGCGCCCCGTCTTTCGCGTCGACGATCGGAGCGACCAGCTCGAGATAACGGCGCCCCTTGATGCTGCGCAAGCTGGCCGCGATCGCGCCGGCGTGCATTTCGGCGGCCGGGGCCGGCGGCATCGCGGCGTCGCCAAAGCCGCGCGAGGCGAGCAGACTCCGCTGGTCGTTGAGCACCGCCACGTAGGCGATGTCGCGGTTGGCGTCGAGACTTTGCAGCAACTGGTCGAGTGCGCCTGCGTCGGCGGTGTAGACGGCGTATTCGGACAACTCCGCCAGCATCGACGCGATCGTCATCCCCTGCGTTCTCACGCGCGACTGCTCGGCATCGACCTGCTGGGTGACCAGCAGTGCGCTGATTGCGATCGCGGTCGCGACGATCAAGCCGATGGCGAGCAAATTGAGCTTGGTGAGCAAGCCGATGCCTCTGGCGGGCGGCTCGGCCGCCGCCCCCGTCGCCTCGACGAGCTCTGCATCCTTCGGCCGTGCGCGCCCGGCCATCGTCGCTATTCCGGCACCCGGCCGAAGGCCTGACGTATCGACGCATCCCAGCGCAGCCGCAGCAATGCGGCGGTTCGCTCGTTGACGACGACGTGCGGTTGCGGCGGCGCCGCCGCGCCGGCGCCGAGCAATCGACGCAGCGCCAGTCGAGCGCAGAACGCGCCGACTTCACGGTAGTCCCAGACCAGCGCATAAAGCGCGCCGGCCTTGACCCACGCCTCGGACGGGCCGATCAGCGGCAGCTTGTGGCGGAACGAGAACAGCAGCAGGCCCTTGGCCGTCTGCGGCGTGTAGACCGTCGTGTCGGGGAGCGCGAGCAGCGCGTCGACCGCATTGGGAAGGTGTCCGACAGCGGCCGGGAGCATAGCCGGTGCCGCGACCGGCACCAGGACGGGATTGAAATCAGCGCGCCGCAACGCCGCGGCAAGCGAGTCGACGTGGTCGGCGTTCTGTGCAGGATCGTAAAGGATGCCGATGTAGCGCGCTGCCGGCAACAGCCGGCGCAGCCAGAGAATCTGCGGCCCCGCCGGCATGTCGAGCGGGACGGCCTGCGCGCCCGGCGCGGCCTGCGCGGCCATGCAGTCGACCGTGGCGATCGAAGGGGCCGCCCGCGCCGCCCGCGCCGCGGCACCCCGCCCGAGCGCTATGACCGCGACGTTCTCGCCTTGCAGCGCTGCGGCTTCGATGCGGGCCTTGAGGTTCCCGTCCCGTGCGATCTCCTCGACCGGCGTGGTCCCCAGAGCTTCGCGCACGCCGATGAGTCCGGCGCGCAGTTGCGGCGCGTCATCGGACGAGACCACCAGCACGCGCGGTGCCGCTGTCAAAATTCCGGCAAACGCCGCGGCGACCGCCGCGAGCAGCAGCGTGGCGTGCCGCGGGCCCGGGCCGCGCGAGCCAGAGTGGCGCCGCAGGCACCTTCCGCACGCTCGGGATGCGGTGAACATTGCGCAGGCCGTCGGGATCGATGCGCCGGAGAGTCTTCAGACGCTGGTCGTGACCGGTATCTTGCCGATGCGCTGCTGCCATTCGCGCGGGCCGGTCCGATGCACCGACGAACCGGTCGCGTCGACGGCGACGGTTACCGGCATGTCGCGTACGTCGAATTCGTAGATCGCCTCCATACCGAGATCGCTGAAGGCAACGACGCGCGAGCTGCGGATCGCCTTCGAAACCAGGTAGGCCGCACCGCCGACCGCGATCAGGTAGGCGGCCCGATGCCTGCGAATCGCCTCGATTGCCACCGGCCCGCGCTCGGCCTTGCCGATCATCGCGAGGAGCCCCGTCCGGGCGAGCATCATCTCGGTGAACTTGTCCATCCGCGTCGCCGTTGTCGGGCCGGCCGGACCCACGACTTCGTCGCGCACCGGATCGACCGGCCCGACGTAATAGATGACGCGATCGGTGAAATCGACGCCGGGAGGCAGCGGCTCGTCTTTGGCGAACAGATCGGCGATCCGCTTGTGCGCGGCATCGCGGCCGGTCAGCATCCGGCCCGACAGCAGCAGCCGCTCGCCGGGCTTCCAGTTCGCCACCTGCGCGCGCGTCAGCCGGTCGAGGTCGACGCGCTTCGCCGTCGGCGCCGGCGCCCAGCGCACGTCGGGCCAGCGTGCGAGATCGGGTGGATCGAAGCGCGCGGCCCCGGATCCGTCGAGCGTGAAGTGCGCATGCCGCGTTGCGGCGCAGTTGGGGATCATGCCGACCGGCTTGCTCGCCGCGTGCGTCGGATAGTCGAGAATCTTGACGTCGAGCACCGTCGACAAGCCGCCGAGACCTTGCGCGCCGATGCCGAGCGCGTTGGCGGCATCAAAGATGTCGATGCGCAACTGCTCGAGCGCGTTGGCGGGGCCGCGTTTTCTCAGCGCGTGCATGTCGATCGGCTGCATCAGCGCCTCCTTTGCGAGCACCATCGCCTTTTCCGCGCTGCCGCCGATCCCGATGCCCAGCATTCCCGGCGGGCACCAGCCGGCGCCCATCGTCGGCAAGGTGCACACGACCCAGTCGACGATCGAGTCGGACGGGTTGAGCATCGCGAACTCCGCCTTGTTCTCGGAGCCGCCGCCCTTGGCGGCGATGCGGACGTCGAGCGTGTCCCCCGGAACGAGGTCGAAATGGACTACGGCCGGCGTGTTGTCACCGGTGTTGCGGCGCGCGCCTGCCGGATCGGCGACGATCGATGCGCGGAGCGGGTTGTCCCGGTCGAGGTAGGCGCGGCGTACGCCTTCGTTGATCATGTCGGTCGGCGACATCGTCGCGCCGTTCCAACGCACCTCCGTGCCGACTTTGACGAAGGCGACGACGATGCCGGTGTCCTGGCAAATCGGACGATGTCCTTCGGCGCACAGTCGCGAGTTGGTCAGGATCTGCGCGATCGCGTCCTTGGCGGCGGGCGATTCCTCGGCGGCGTAAGCCTCGGCCAGCGCTTCGATGTAGTCGAGCGGGTGATAATAGGAAATGTGCTGCAACGCGTCGGCGACGCTCTGGATCAGGTCTTCCTGCTTGATCGTCGTCATGGCGGGTGAGGGACGCGCAACGGCGGGCGCGCCTGCGGAAAATCCGGAAGATGGCGGGCCGGACAATTCTACCATCGCCGACGAGGGCATTCGCCGCCGTCCGACGGGCGCCGGCGGAACGCTCGCGCGCCCGGTCGCGGCTCCGATGCCGCAAGCCCGGCGGCGAGCGCGCGGCAAGGCGGCCCGGCGATTGCGCCGCGAGGGCAAGAATCGGTAGACTGCGGTTGAGCGGCCAATGATGCGAAAGGCATTCTAGCCTTCGTCCTCCGCGCCCGCTCGTCGAGGAGAGCCAGCAATGTCCACGATCGAATCGGTATCGCATGAAACGCGCGTCTTCGAGCCGCCGCGGGAATTCGCTGCGCAGGCCAACGTCACCCGCGCCGAATTCGACCGACTCAACGCCAAGGCCGCGGCCGACTACGCCGGTTTCTGGGCAGGGCTCGCGCGCGAGCACCTGATCTGGCGCAAGCCGTTCACGCGGTCGCTCGACGAGAGCAAGGCCCCGTTCTACAAGTGGTTCGAGGACGGCGAGCTCAACGTTTCGCACAACTGCCTCGAGCGCAACCTCGAGAACGGCAACGCGAACAAGGTCGCGATCGTCTTCGAGGCCGACGACGGGGCGGTGACCCGCGTCACCTACCAGGATCTGTATCACCGCGTCTGCCGCTTCGCGAACGGCCTCAAGTCGCTCGGCATCAAGAAGGGTGATCGCGTCATCATCTACATGCCGATGTCGATCGAGGGCGTCGCGGCGATGCAGGCCTGCGCGCGCATCGGCGCAACGCACTCGGTGGTCTTCGGCGGCTTTTCCGCCAAGTCGCTGCAGGAGCGCATCATCGACGTGGGCGCGGTGGCGGTGATCACCGCCGACGAGCAGGCGCGCGGCGGCAAGCACCTGCCGCTGAAGGCGATCGTCGACGAGGCGCTCGGGATGGGCGGTTGCGAGGCGGTGCGCAAGGTGATCGTCTACCGCCGCACCGGCGGCGCGATCGCGTTCGTCGCGCCGCGCGATCTGTGGCTGCACGAGTTGATGGCGGCGCAGCCCGACACCTGCGCACCGGAGTGGGTCGGCGCCGAGCATCCGCTGTTCGTGCTCTACACCTCCGGTTCTACCGGCAAGCCGAAAGGCGTCCAGCACAGTTCCGGCGGCTATCTGCTCTGGGCGGCGCTGACGATGCGCTGGGTGTTCGACATCAAGCCCGTGGACGTGTTCTGGTGCACGGCGGACATCGGCTGGGTCACCGGTCACACCTACATCGCCTACGGCCCGCTGGCGGTCGGCGCGACGCAGGTCGTCTTCGAGGGGATTCCCACCTATCCGGATGCCGGCCGTTTCTGGCAGACGATCGCCAAGAACAAGGTGAGCATCTTCTACACCGCGCCGACGGCGATCCGGTCGCTGATCAAGGCATCGGGTGTCGCACCACAAACGGCGCCCAAGAACTACGACCTGTCGTCGTTGCGCCTGCTCGGCACCGTGGGCGAGCCGATCAATCCCGAGGCCTGGATGTGGTACCACGAGAACGTCGGCGGCAGCCGCTGCCCGATCGTCGACACCTGGTGGCAGACCGAGACCGGCGGCCACATGATCACGCCGCTGCCCGGGGTGACGCCGCTGGTGCCGGGGTCGTGCACGTTGCCGCTGCCCGGCATCATCGCCGCGATTGTCGACGAAACCGGACACGATGTCCCGTACGGCCACGGTGGGATCCTGGTGATCAAGCGACCGTGGCCGGCGATGATCCGCACGATCTGGGGCGATCCCGAGCGCTACCGGAAGTCGTACTATCCGGACGAACTCGGCGGCAAGCTATACCTCGCCGGCGATGGCTCGGTGCGCGACAAGGCGACCGGCTATTTCACCATCATGGGCCGCATCGACGACGTGCTCAACGTGGCCGGCCACCGGCTGGGAACGATGGAGATCGAATCGGCGCTGGTCGCCAATCCGATGGTCGCCGAGGCCGCGGTCGTCGGCCGTCCCGACGACATGACCGGCGAGGCAGTGTGCGCGTTCGTCGTCCTCAAGCGGGCGCGGCCCAGCGGCGCCGAAGGAGAGAAGATCGCGCGCCAGCTGCGCGACTGGGTCGGCAAGGAAATCGGACCGATCGCCAAGCCCAGGGAAATCCGCTTCGGCGACAATCTGCCGAAGACGCGCTCGGGCAAGATCATGCGCCGTCTGCTGCGCTCGCTCGCCAAGAACGAGAGCATCACGCAGGACGTGTCGACGCTCGAGAATCCGGCGATCCTGGAGCAGCTCAAGCAGGCGCTGTAGCCGGTCGGTTCGAAGAGAGGACCGGGCCGATGCTTCCACGCCAGATGCTGGATGAGGCCCGGCCGGCAAGCGGGCCCGGCTATGCCGCCGGCGGCGCGGTGTCGAGATACGACGGTCGCTTCGACAGCTTGTCGAATAGCCCGACCAGATTGGCGTGCGCGTCGCGCCATGCGATCGCCGGGTGCCGCAGGTCCAGGTAACCCAGCGCGCATCCCGTTGCGATGTCGGCGAGCGAATGCGCTTCGCCGTTGCACCACGGCTTGTCGGCGAGCTCGCCGGCGAGCTCCACGATTCCACGCTCGATCTTGTCGCGCTGTCTGGCGATCGACTCGCTGCTTTGCTGCCGCGCGGGCCGCGCCGATTCGCGCACGATGGTCACCGCGGCGTCGCAGATGCCGTCGGCCAGCGCTTCCCAGCGCTTGACCACGATGCGCTGGCGGCTGGTCTCGGGTATGAGCCGCGATACCGGGCTCACCGTGTCGAGA
>JBOIGD010000030.1:0-3640 GCA_050742615.1 Casimicrobiaceae bacterium
GAGACGGACGAAGAACCGATCGACACCATGAGGCTCATCGAAGCGGCGCGGGAACTCGCGGCGAGCACGCGCGGCGATCTCGCCGGCCTGGTCGACCGGTTGGAGCGCGGTGGCGCTCGGAACACAACCGACGCTCGGAACACCGCCGTCCTGTTGCACGAGCTTGGCAAACAGGGGGCGCGGCTCGAGGACACAATGCGGGCGTAACCCTCGCCACCGATCGTCGATCAACGGGGCCGCCTTCGGGCGGCCTCTTGTTTTCGGGTGGCGTGGCGTTGACCGTGGCATCGTCCGGCATCGAGTGTGCCATCGCCCGCCAAGCCGCGCCGTGTATGATGGTCCGGCGGACTCTCTCTCCGCCAGACACTCCGTTTCAAGCCATTTCCAGAACCGCCGCGAGGTCACGGGCTGCCCGGTAGACGAAGTCGCGGAGCTTGCCTTTTCATAGGGGACTGACAGTCGAAGTTCTGAGCACCTCATACGTTTGACTGCGAGCGATGCCTCGGCGGTAGATTACAATGCGCGTGGAAATCCGCGAGACGTCTTGGCGCGCTGGAACGGCCACACCCGGTTCCAATCGGCCACATTTCAAGGAAATACGATGACCGCGATCAAGGAAATTCTGTACTTTTCACGCCGCACCTTGTTGTACGTTCTCGCAGCCGGAGCGCTTGCGTCGTGCGCTAGTACGCCGCCGTCACCGGCAGAACCGGACCAGCTGGTATCCGACGCCCGGGCGACACTCAGCAACTTTCTCCGGGATCCAGATCAGACGTGGATCCAGGAGAACCTCAACAGAGCTTGGGCGATCCTTATTGCTCCTCAGGTTGTAAAGGCTGGATTTGTTTTTGGGGGATCCGGTGGCCGGGCCGTGCTCCTGGCCAGGGATGGACGCTCTTGGGTCGGCCCGGCCTTCTATGACCTAGGCACCGCCAGCGTCGGATTTCAGGCCGGGGTCGAAGTTTCCGAGGTGATCATCGTCGTAATGTCTGACAAGGCTCTCAATTCGCTACTGTCGACCTCGTTCAAGATTGGAGGCGACGCAAGCATTGCGGCGGGCCCGGTCGGAGCCGGGGCAAAGTCGAACGTGACCGCCGACCTGATCTCATTCGCGCGCGCCAAGGGCGTCTACGGCGGAGTCAATCTCGATGGCACGGTCGTGCACACGAACGTCGATTGGAACGACGCCTACTACGGCGGGCGAAACGTATTGCCGCCGGACATTTTGGTCCGCGGTACGGCGAAGAGTCCCAAGTCGACAGCGCTGCTGGCCGACATCATTAAAGCGACGAAGAAGTGAGTCGACGTCTCGGAATCGGCGACTCCGTCGACGACTACCCGTCGACGCGGTCCGCTCTCGCGCTCCGTCTCCAGGAGGCGCGTCCGACCGCGTTGAACGGCCTAGGCGCGCAGCGGTTTCGCCGCCGCCTACATTGCCGTGACGCACGGCCACGAGGAGCACTCCACGACGTTCCCAAAATCGCCCGGCGCATCGGCGCGAAAGTGATTGGTCCGGCGGCAGCTACGCGCTTCCTGGGCTGGCGCCGAAGGCTGCCGGCAAGCCAGTTGCTCAACACCGATCCGCACCGGTCCATCGAGGCTCCCTCGGCCTGACGTCCGGCGCCGAACTCGTCCTTCGCCAGGACGCAAGCGGGGGCTCCTGCGCCACGCCGCAACGGTCCAAGAAAAAAGCCCGGCGAATGCCGGGCTCCATTGGCCGCGTCGCACCGCCGGGTCAGGGCAGCGCGCGATGCATCGGCCGCGTCGCGTCAGTCGTCGTCATCCCAGTGGCCGGCGCGGAAATGCCATCTGTCGCCGTGACGCTCCATGACGTACGGCCGCCATTCGTGGCCTTCGCGATTCCGCATATAGCGTCCTTCGACCCACGTGTAGGCCCGACCGTCCGTGGACTCGTAATGACCCGGCTCGTAGATGTAGCCTTCGCGCTGCGGCGGCGCCACTTCGACCCGCGCGGGCGGCGGGGCCACACCGATTTCCACGTCGAGGACCCGCGCGTGCGCGATGGTCGCGATCCCGAGCGCTCCCAGTGACAGCGTCAGCGCCGAGACTAAGCTTCGTGTGTGCATGAATGCTCCTTGGGCAATCGCCGCCGGCAGGCGCAGGTTCGGCCGATCCAATCCGGCAACGTCAAGGAATGACCGATTCAGCGCAAGCGCGTTCCGGCGGTTGCCCTGCGGTTGGCAAAAGGAGACGCCGTCCTACGGCCGTCCGCGGCGCTGTCCGACACGATGCATGCAGCGTTCGCGGCTGCGCGCCGAAGCTGTTGCCGGCCGACGACAATCCCGCGCCCGGCGCCTCCCTTGCGTCAGACGCGCGACTCACGGCCTTGATTGCTGCGGAAGGCCGCGTCGGAAACCGTGGCACTCCACTGCGTGTCGATCCGGAATCGCCAATGGCGCGCCGCCCAGTACGGGCCCGCATACGCGATGCCGACGCGGGGGCCGACATTGACCCGGCTCGCCGGCACGCGAATGCCGCGGTCCTCGAGCCACAGGCGCGGCGACCGCGTGACGTCGGTGTGGTCGAGGCGCTTGTCGATCCGGAAATAGGCGCCGACGCGGCCCGGACCCGAAAGCAGCGTGCGCTCGGCGGCTCCGAAGACCAGGACGCCGCGGATCAAGACGCCCTCCGGCGTGCCTTCGCCGACGGTGCTGAAATTGAGCAGCCAATGCAAGCCGTAGACCAGGTGAACGTACGCCGTGCCGCCGTCGGCATAGAGCGGCGCGACGCGCGCGGTGCGGCGCCCGCCGAAGGCGTGCGAGGCCCGGTCACGCGGGCCCTTGTAGGCCTCCACCTCGGCGATCATTCCGGCGATCCGGTCCCCGCGGTGACGCCTGACGATGAATTTTCCCAGCAGAGCGCGCGCGACCTGCAGCGTGGGCCGGTTGAAGGCGCCCCGTTCGAGCCGCGTCGATTTGTCCACGGTGTGCAACAAACGATCAATGCCGCATCGCCAGCATCACCCTGATCAGATCGGGCTCATCCCAAGGCACATCGACCGGGCCATCGCGCAGCCAGTGACTGTCCGGATCGCGCAGCCATTCGCGAGGGAAGATCGCGACGCTCGGTCCCGAACCCGCAGGCGGCTCGACCCGCGGCAACGCCGGTAGGCCACGCAGCTGCCTGATCAGCGCGCTCGCGAGGTCCGCACCGACGCGCTCGCCCATGTGCATGTGCGTGACGATCCTGCGGTTGATCTCGAGCAAGTGCGCGTGCCCGTCGTCGTCGAGCACGAACTGGACGTTGCAAAAGCCACTGATGCCGAAGGCCCTGCACAGCGCTTCGGTGAAGCGCCTGGTCTCCGGCGAACGGACGAAGCGCAGCACCGACGTCTGGCCCTTGCACGGCAACGTCGCGACCTGCCTGTCCCAGGCGAATCCCGCGAGCGCCGCCCCGTGCCACGCCGTGATCGCCTGCGAGTGATAAGCGCCGCGCACGAAGGTTTGCACGAGCATCCGTTGCGGCAGCCGCTGGCCGAGGTCGAGCGGGTCTGGGCTGAGCAACACCCGGCCCTGGCGGACGAGGTCGTCGGGATCGCCGACAATGGCCACGCCTTCGCCGGCGAAGCCGAAGCGCCGCTTGAGGACCAGCGGATACCCGAGCGTTGTCGCGCAAGCAA